>PYGV01000001.1 GCA_003022385.1 filamentous cyanobacterium CCP3
CGTCATCCCCGCCCCTTTCGTGCAAATTCCGCTGGGCATCACCGAGGACCGGCTGCTGGGTTCCGTCGATGTGGCCCGCTCCATCCAGGCCGGGGAGAGCGTGTTTCAGCCGGGGCTGCTGGCCGAGTCTAACCGGGGCGTGCTCTACGTTGACGACATCAACCTGCTCGACGACCAGGTGGCTAACCTGCTGCTGGCGGCCCTCACCGCTCGTCGCAATCAGATTGAGCGCGAGGGACTGAGTTTTCAGCACCCCTGCGAGCCACTGCTGATTGCCACTTACAACCCCGAGGCCGGGCCGCTGCGCCAGCACCTGCTCGATCGCATTGCGATCGCCCTCTCCGCCGACGGGGCCATGACCCTGGCCGATCGGGTGGCCGCCGTCGATCAATCGACCCAGTTTGCCAACGACCCCCAGGCGGTGCTGGCCGCCTACGCCGACGAAATTGACGCCCTCAAAACCCAGATCATTCTGGCTCGCGAGTGGCTAAAAGACGTCACTATTAGCCGGGAGCAGATTCAGTACCTGGTGACGGAGGCGCTGCGGGGCGGCATTCAGGGCCACCGGGCCGAGCTGTTTGCGGTGCGGGTAGCCAAGGCCCACGCCGCTCTAGAGGGGCGCGCTGAGGTGACCGCTGACGATTTGCGCGTGGCGGTCGAGCTGGTGATCGTACCCCGCTCTCTGCTGCCCCAGGACATGCCCGAAGAACCGCCGCCGCCACCACCGCCGCCCTCAAATCAGGATCAAGAGGAAACCCAGGACAACACGGAGGATCAAGATAAGGACGACGAAGAGGAGGACGACGACACCCCCGACGAGGACGATAGCCCCCCCAGCATTCCTGAGGAGTTTGTCTTCGACCCAGAGGGCGTGATCATTGACCCGTCGATGCTGCTGTTTGCTCAAACCATGGGCCGCCAGGGTAAGTCGGGAAACGCCAACCTGATTTTTTCTGAGGAGCGGGGCCGCTATATCAAGCCCTTTTTGCCCCAGGGTCCGGTGCGCCGGATTGCGGTCGATGCCACCCTGCGGGCGGCTGCCCCCTATCAAAAAGCCCGTCGCGATCGCGAGCCCAACCGCCGCGTCATTGTCGAGCAGGGCGATATTCGCGCCAAGCGCCTGGCCCGCAAGGCCGGGTCACTGATCATTTTTGTCGTCGATGCCTCGGGCTCAATGGCGCTCAACCGCATGCAGTCGGCTAAGGGGGCCGTGCTGGAACTGCTCACGGAGGCCTACCAGAACCGCGACCAGGTGGCGCTGATTCCCTTTCGGGGCGAGCAGGCCGAGGTGCTGCTGCCCCCCACCCGCTCGATCGCCATGGCCCGACGGCGGCTGGAGCGCATGCCCTGCGGCGGCGGCTCGCCCCTGGCCCACGGCCTCACCCAGGCGGTGCGGGTGGGCGTCAATGCCCAGCAGTCAGGGGATGTGGGCAGCGTGGTGATTGTGGCGATTACCGACGGTCGCGGCAACGTGCCCCTGGCGCGATCGCTGGGCGAGATGCCGGAGCCCGATGCCCCCAAGCCCGATATTAAGCAGGAGCTGCTGGAGATTGCCGGGCGCATTCGCGGCGTGGGGTATCAGCTGTTAATTATCGACACCGAGCGCAAGTTTGTCTCCACCGGGTTTGGTAAAGAATTGGCGAAGACCGCCGGGGGCCGGTATTACCAGCTGCCCAAAGCTACAGACCAGGCCATTGCGTCTATGGCCCGCGGGGCGATCGCCGACATGAAGAGTGGGTAAACAGTTCCGCTTTTGGCCTCCATTTGGCGCGTCGCACGGTCTAGACGGGCAATATGTAATCTATAAGCGTCTAGGGGTCTGGCCCCTGTCCTAGATGCGGCCCATACCTGCTGTGCATGATTGCGAGTCGCCATGGAACGTCGAGTGTCATCGTTATCCCAGGGGCAACGCCTGCTAGCCGCCATCATGATTACCGATGCGGTCGGCTTCAGCACCCGTATGTCGATCGACGAAGAGCGTACTCTGCGACTGATTGACCGCGACCTAACGCTGATTGGCGACATCTGCCGAGAGTTTGGCGGCACCGTGCTCAAGTCAACCGGCGACGGCCTGCTGATCTATTTCTTGAGCGCCGTTGAGGCGGTCTCCTGCGGACTAGAAATGCAGCGAAGACTGGTCGAACTGACCGAGGGGCTAGAGCCCGATCAGTATTTGGATCACCGTATTGGTATTCACCTGGGCGATATTTTAGTTAGCGAACAGGACGTGATGGGCAACGGGGTAAATGTCACTGCCCGACTGCAAACCTATGCTAAACCCCGAGGCCTGTGCGTATCGCGCACCATCTATGACGTTGTGAAGGCCCGGCTGACCCTGCACGCCACCTTTCTGGGGCCGCTGCACCTCAAGAATATTGAGGAGCCGGTGCCTGCCTATCAGCTTGCCCTCCAGGCCGAAGATACCGAGCCCGGTCCTCACGGGTCTGAGGACTACACCTGCACCTTACCGATGACCACTGAGGTGCTGCTCGACAACGCTGTTCGCGCCCTCAGCACCCACCTCCACAGCCTGCGGATTAAAAAACTGGTGTTTGCCACCTACCAACAGGCTTGGGAAAATGACCCCAAAGTACTGGAGCAGTTTGACCTCAGGGTGCTGCTGCTGTCGCTGCGCGATCGCTACCCTGCCCTGGCCGACCTAGAAGTCCAGCTCAAGCGAGTAGTCGTTGGGCTGAACCGCCAGGATATCTACAGCGAGGTAACGGACGCCATTCTCAAACAGCTTCAGCCCTGGTACGGGCGATCGCTGTTTCAAAACCCCGATGCTGCCGAGCCAGGCTTCACCCAGCTGACGGTACACTCGCTCGAAGAGCAATGTCAGGCTATTGCCGGCCAGTTTGACCTTAGCCCCGATGCCCTGCGGCTGCGCAAGCTGCTCCGCTGCCTCTGCTACGGCGGCTGGGAAAACGACCCCAACCGCCTCACCCAAATCTATCTACCAGCGCTGATTCAGCAGACATTGTTAGTCGCTCCCAAGCCTCAGGATTTGCGCTACCGCCTGGGCCGTATTGTCAAGCACCTCAACCGCCGCCAGCAGTACACTCGCCTAGCCAACCAGATTGTGGCAGGCTTTCAGCCCCTGTACCAGAGCCAGACGGGGGCATTGCCCAACGCCACCGCTCTGGCCGAATCAACAGCTCTGGCCGAGTCGACGGCCCTGGCCGAACCCTCTGGCCCGTCTGGCGGCAGCGAGGGCGGCTACACGACGCTCACCAGTCTGGCTGGGCCTGAGCAACCCGCCGATTTGACCACCCTCCACGGCACCCTCTCCCACCCCCTAGATACAAGTCATGAGAATGGCGGTCCCCGGCGCGATCGCTCGTCTCTGTTCGACTTGCGGGGCGATATCGTGCAGTACGCTAACCCGCTGCGCGCTAAAATTCTGCTGTATTCCTGCCTGCACGGCCCCTTTGGCTACACCCCCCAAGATTGGTCTAACCTCAATCGTCGCACCCTCAACGACCTGCTCGAGCAAACCTTTGAATATTGCCCCACCTATACCGATTTAGACAGTAAGCTATCCATTATTGCCCACTGCCTGGGTCGAGCAGGCGACGGCGGTCAGGTGGCGAGCGCCATTACCCAGGCCATGCGAGCCTACTACCCCCAGGACCCCAACGTTCCGCTAGAGCCCCTAGCTCCAGTGCGCTCAGATGTTCCCAGTCAGCCTCACCCCCCTGCCGCTGGGCGCGAGTTGACTAGCCTTGGCGATCGCCCCGCCGTAGTGGCTCACTCCTCCGCTCGCTCCTCCGCCTAAGCCCCCCTGGTTTTCGATATGAATGCCCGTGAACTGCTCGATGCCTATGCCCGTGGCGAGATGGACTTTAAAGGCAAGACCCTGGTTGGTATCGATCTAGCCGGGGCCGATCTGATTGGGGCAAACCTGGTGCAGGCCGATCTTGAGAATGCCAACCTGATGCTGGCCTTTTTGACCCGAGTACGGTTTCGTCAGGCCAATCTATCGAAAGCGCGGCTGGGCGGAGCCAACCTCAACCAGGCCGATCTGTCGGCGGCCATGCTGCGCGATGCCGACCTGCACGGTGCCAGCCTGCAAGGAGCTGACCTGCGCAGCGCCAACATGACCCTTGCCGACCTGCTTGACGCCAATCTGACTGGGGCTGACCTGCGCAACGCCGACCTCAGCGGAGCCAACCTCACCGGAGCCTGTCTGCGCGGGGCCAACCTGCGTCAGGAAAACCGTAAATACGCTACCAACCTGCGAGGAGCTAAGCTGCGCCTCGCCGACCTGCGGGGCACTAACCTGTCGGGTGCAGATCTGGCCTACGTTGACCTCAGCGGAGCTAACCTGAGCGAGGCCGTGCTGCGCGATGCCAACCTGAAGGGCGCTAACCTGCAAGGGGCACTACTGTGTAATGCCAACCTCAGCGATGTCGACCTCAGTCAAAGCTGCCTAGAGTCAACCGATCTAACCCACTGTCGATTGCCGCGCAGCAACCTCAGCCGGGCTAACCTCAACCGGGTCAGCGCTAGGGGAGCCGACTTCACCGAAGCCGTGATGGCCCTGGCCCAAATGGATGACTGCGACCTGGCCAACTCCCGGTTTAGCCGGGCTGACCTGGCTCGGGTTAGCCTGCGCCGCTCAGTTTTGACTAAGGCTTTGCTGGTCGAAACGTATTTGGGCCGGGCCGACCTCACCGATGCCAATCTCAGCGAAGCGATTCTAGAGCGGGCCGAAATTAGCAGCACCACCCTGACCAACGTTATCCTGACCGGTGCGACGATGCCCGATGGTACGATTCACGGGTAGCAGAGAGCCAGACTAATAATCCAGCTCTTCTTCGTACTCGGTGACCTTTTTCTTTTGGGGAATATTGAGAGGCTTGGGCTCATAGGGCTGGCCCTCGTCTTCTTCAGTCCAGACGTCTTCGGTAACATCCTGGAAATCGGCGTCGTAGGCTTTGTAGTCGCCCTGCTCATCCATGGTGGCGGCCTGATAGCGCTCGGCGGGCTGCTGAGCCTGAAGCGGTTCTTCGATGCGCTCGGGTTCGCCCCAGTCGTCGTCGCTCCAGCGCTCCTCGGCGGTGGCCGGTCGAGCCTTGCTGAACTCGGCGGGCACCTGCACCCCAGAGGGCAGCTGGTTGGCCGTAGACACCGGCATGATATATTCGCTGTCGTCGTTGCGATCCCAGGGAGCGCTACCGATGCCCAGACGCTCTAGCAGGCCAACGCTGAGCTGGACCATTTTTTCTTCGGCACCCTCGAAGACAATCAGGCGATCGGGGCCGCTGCTGACCACTTCGTCAATGGAAAGTTCGTAGGTGCTAATCACCTGGTCAGGAATTTGGGGTAGCCCAAAGGAGGCGATCACAATGGTCTCGATGCGGCCATTGGTGACGTCAAACTTAAAGCCCCGCACCCGGCCCAGGGGCTCGCCAGTTTCGGTAATGACCTCGCAGTTGACCAGCGTGCTGTAGGGGGCAACGCTCATTTCGTCGTCTAGCGCGGCCTCGTCGTCGACTAAAATCACGTCGCCAATTTGGCGAATGTTGGTCAGAGCCATGACCTGCTGGGTGCTCGACACCAGCCCAGACATAATATTTTCTCGCAGACCGATGGCCACGACTTCTCGCTGGTCGACATCAACCCAGACCTGGCTGACGATTCCCAGTCGCTGGCCAGAGTTGCGGGTAATCACCTGAGTACCCAAGAAGTCGGAGCGAAGACGATACTTGTCTAAGGTCATGTTTAATCCATCTCGTAAACCGAGACAACAGATCGCTAAGAGGCCAGGACTAGCCAGTAAATCGCCCTGCTAAAAGACGATAGAACCCTTTAGCCTGAACAGTTATCTTAACTAGAATCGTCTAATTCTACAGGAGGGAAGACCGAACTACCAGACCAGGCTATATGACCTGCGTCACGGATGGTAACAGCCTTGATAACAGCCGGTCTAGCTCTTGGATCCTGGGTCTGGGTGAGCGCTCGGCGGCGGGACCAGCGGGGCAGCGGGCAGATTGGCCTGGCCCAGGGATTGCACCGTCTGGGTGAGGTCTAACCCTGTGGTCTGCTTGAGTTGCTCCATAAAGCTGACTAGCTTAGTGGCGCTGCTGCCACCGCCTGGGTCGATCACAGTAATGTTTTCTACCTCCACATCGGGCACGGTGGCGACCAGGTTAACCAGCAGTGCCTCCAGCTTTTGAAAGAGAAAGATCTCGCGCGCATGGTCGCCAGCGGCCTTCCAGGTGGTGGCCAGTTCACGGATGCCCTCGGCGCGGGCGCGACCGTCTTCGACAATGCTGGCGGCGTCGCCCTTGGCGCGGGCTTGAGCCTGTTGACAGGCGGCGGCGGCGGGAGCAATTACATCGGCCTGGAGCTGCTGCTCGACCTGGTTGCGACGCTCGCGCTGGACGGCGAGTTCGGCTTCGGTGCGGGCAACTTCGGCGGCAATTTCGGCTTCGGCTTCAGAGATGGCGGCCTGACGCTGGCTGAGGGCGTTTTGCAGGCGGCGATCGGCATCGGCGCGGGTAGTGGCCATTTTGGCTTCGATCTGGCGCAGAGAGGTGCGCTTGAGGTTTTCGGCGGCCTGGAGCGCCGACTGGGCTTTGGCTTCGGCTTCGGCGATGCGGGCGTCGCGCAGCAGGTCGGCTCGCTGTTTGCGGCCAATGGAGTTGAGGTAGCCGACATCGTCGGAGATATTTTGAATTTGCAGGTTGTCGAGAATCAGGCCGAGCTGAGCCAGGTCGTCGTCGGCTTCGTCGAGCAGGCTGCGCACAAAGGCCATTTTGTCTTCGTTGACCTGCTCGGGAGTAAGGGTGGCGAGCACCCCGCGCAGGTTGCCCTCCAGGGTTTCGCGGGCAATTTTTTCGACCTCCTGCCGAGTTTTGCCCAGCAGCCGCTCGATCGCGTTGTGAATGGCGGGTTCTTCGCCAGCAATTTTGATATTGGCCACGCCCTCGACGCGGAGGGGAATGCCGCCCTTGGAGTAGGCATTGGAGACCCGCAGCTCGATGATCATGTTGGTGAGCTCCATGCGGAAGGTTTTTTCGAGCAGGGGTTTGCGAATGCTGCTGCCGCCTTTGACCAAACGGTAGCCGACCTGCCGACCATCGCTGACTGTGCTGCGATCGCCCGCAAAAATCAGCACTTCGCTGGGCTGACAGATGTAGTACAGGTTTTTAATAATCAATAGGAGACTGCCAGTAGCCCCAAACATGACCACCAGCAGAGCGAAAATCAGGCTCATAGTTTCTCCAGCGGATAAATGGGGGTGTCTAGGGGCGATGATGCTTGGGTCGTTATGGGGGGCGCTGTAGGGGGCGATACTGGGGGCGTTAGGCTAGCCACCAGGGGAATACCGAGGATGTCTTCGGACTGGCGCAGGAACTGCTTCACCATTTCGGGGTAGGCGTTGAGCAGCGATGCGATCGCCTTGCCGTCGCCGTTATCGATCACGTTTACCTGGCCGAGGTGAAGGCGACCAGGAATGCGACCGGCCTCTTTCAGCACCATTTCGAGCTGCTGCACCAGAAAGATTTGAGAGGCATCAACCCCCGTGTCTTGCCACACCTTGACCAGCATTTGGCTAGCCTGGGCTGAGGCCTTAGCATTTTCTTCGAGGGTGGCGGCAGCGCCTCGGGCCTGGAACTCCTGGGCGCGCTGCTGAGCCTTGGCGGGCAGCACCTGTTCTACCTCCAGTCGAGCCTGTTCCAGGTGGGCGCGAATGGCCTGTAGTTCTCGCTGGGCGCGGGCGCGAGCCTCGGCGGCGGCGCCCAGGGTGCGCGCTTCTTCAATGCGAGCCTGCTTTTCGACTTCGGCGGTAATTCGGCGCAGCTCGTTTTCTTTTTCTTGAATGACGGTGCGGGCTTGGGTTTGGGCGACTTCGGCCTGGCGGGTGCTGTCGGCCTCAATCTGCTCGGCGGCGGCCATGGCATTCGACTCGGCGATTTCGGCATCGCGCACCACATTGGCAATCTGGCGACGCCCGATGGAGTTGAGGTAGTCGACGTGATCCGAGACACTTTGAATTTTCAGGGTGTCGAGCTGGAGACCCAGCTTGACCAGGTCGTTGCGCACGTCGCTGGCGATGCGTTCGGCAAACTGGAGTCGGTCTTCGTTGAGCTGCTCGGGGGTGAGGGTGGCTACGACGCCGCGCAGGTTACCCTCCAGGGTTTCGCGAGCGACGCGGACAATTTCTTTGCGGTCCCGCCCCAAAAAGCGCTCGATCGCGTTGCCGACTAAGGCCTCATCGTGGGCGATTTTAACGTTGGCGATCGCCTGAATATGCAGCGGTGTACCGCCTTTTGAGTAGGCGTTGGTGACCTCAATGGGCACCGGCATGGTGGTCAAATCCATGGTTTTGACCGTTTCAAGAATGGGAATGCGGAAGGTGCGCCCCCCGTAAATGACACGGTAGCCAGTGGTCTGACCGTTGAGGCGGCGATACTCGCGCCCGGAGATGATCAAAATTTTGTTGGGGTCGCAAATTTGCACCAGGGCGTTGACGCCCCAGATGGTGAGCAAAAGGGCAAAGATGAGAACGGCCAGCGCCCCACCTGCCAGGATTTGGCTGCCGGTCTGCCCGATGACTGGAGCGGTCGGTACTATCCCTGTCAGGGTCACCGTTTCGGGTTGGTTAATTTTTGCTGTCATACCTACGCGCTCCTTAGGTGAATCAATCTCTCTGCCTTTTCCTCCATGGGCAGATGCCGTCTGCCCCTACCGGTCTATGCCCTCCGCTGAGGCTACCCATAGCTTGTTGTGCTCTAACCCCACCACCAGTACCGAATCCCCTCTTTGAAAGGATCGCTCCTCCTGAGTCATGGCGAAGAAGCTGATCGTCGAGTCGCGCAGGCGCAGGCAAACTTTGCCCCGGCTGTGGGCATCGAAGGGAATTTCTACTGTGGCGATTTGGCCGGTCAACTCGTCGGGGCGAATCATGCTGCTGACTGGCCGCTGAGCGAGCGATCGCAGCACCAGGGCCGCTACCAGCCCACAAAACAGCCCCATCAGCAGCGCTATAAGGACGCTCAGCCAGTCGGCCAAGTCGGGCTGTGCCCAGGTGAGCAGCAGCCCCGTGAGGCCAAAAAAGCAGAGGGCAAAGGTCCAAAACCGCAGGCTGAGGAAAGGCAGCCACCAGCGGTGGCGCAGGGCCGTCAGCGTCTGGTCAATTTGGGTGCCAACATCGATATCATCTACATTGACAGATGTTTCGGCGTCGATATCAAAGTCAGCCGCAAAATCGACGCCATCGAGCCCGCCAACAGCAGCCAGCAGCACAAAAATGCCGCCAACTATAAAGCAAAGACCATAGATCAGCATGGCGCGACGCTACCTCTGGGGCACCTAGAATTAGTCCCCGCTGCCAGGGTACTCGCGGTACGGCAGTCAGCGCCCGTTTTCTTCACTGTCCTTAATTAGGGTAATTAATGGCGGGTAAGTAGGAGGGTCAAACTAAACCCAGCTCAAGTTCCCGGGTTATCTCCCTTCGGGAGATAACCCGGGAATAACTCTGCTCAACCCTCTGCCCAGCAACGGATCGAGCATTGAGCGGAGTCGAAATGCGTCTTAATAGGTAATACCAATCCAATGTGAAGACGAACAGAATAGCTTAGGCTAGAGTCCTTTGGCATCAAGGCTTTCAGGCACAGAGTTATGCTCATCCTCATAAAGTATTGGTATAACCAGACACACTTAACTTATGCGCGTTTATCCTAAAGACATTGCTCGGTTCCAGATTTGGCAAGCCCCTGAAGATATTCAAAAATCATCAAGAGTAAAATTACAGAATCTTACTAGAAACGAGAACGGTCTTCCCAACTTCTCAAAATCGATAAATTTTGGGTTGAGAGAGCCATTGAAACCGACGGAACTACTACAGCGGCTTGAATACAGCAGCAGCTTATTGCCCTGGGAGTAACGCTAGAGTGAACTTTGAAATCTTGGGCGACATCACCAATATTGAAGTCATTGCCGTTGGTAGTTCCATTCGTGAAGTTGAACGACTCCGCAAAGTCTATGGTTCAGGTCGTTGGCGAAAACTCAAGGGCATCGCCACCATCAGCCTCAACGATGGCTCAGTCTGGCGAGCAGAGCTGCATTGGTACGAAGCCCACGGCATCGGCAAAAAAGAGTTCAAAATTAAAAGACTGTTGGAGTAGCCCGATGAAATTCGTAGTCTGTATTCAAAATCAAGATTATCCAGCCTCCCTAGAGATCCGCAAACTCTATCAAGTGTTGGATGACGAACAAGCTCGCCAGCACCGGATGATTCGCATCGTTGATGAATCTGGCGAAGACTACCTGTATCCCGATAGCTATTTTATTGATATCGAAGTACCCGAGATGATTCATCAGCTCTTTGCTATGGCAAGCTAGCCTAGAGAGCAGTCGTCATCTATTGAGTGGCGCTCTGAGCCTGTAGGTCGATGCCGAGCACCTGGGTGTAGGCTCCCCGCGCCTGGGTGACGCCGATGGTGCGCTGAGCTGACTCAATCATCGGTCGGCGCAGGCTAACCACAATAAACTGGGCCGACTCAGCCTGGCGTTTGATCATGCGCGAGAGGCGCTCGACGTTGGCCCCGTCGAGGAACATGTCAACCTCGTCGAAGGCATAGAAGGGAGAAGGGCGGTAGCGCTGGAGGGCAAAGATAAAGCCCAGCGCCGTCAGCGATTTTTCGCCCCCCGACATGGAGGCCAGCCGTCGTACGGGCTTACCCTTGGGGTGGGCGACCAGGTTGAGACCGCCGTTGAAGGGGTCTTCGGGGTCTTCGAGCTGGAGGTGGCCGTCGCCGTCGGAGAGTTCGGCAAAGATGGCCTGGAAGTTTTCGTTGACGGCGTTGTAGGCCTCGGTAAAGGCCTGACGGCGCAGGGTCGTGAAGGTTTCGATGCGCAGCAGCAGTTCGGTGCGCTCTTCTTCAAGGGTGGTGAGCTTGTGGGTGAGTTCGCCCAGGCGCTCTTCGGTGCGGTTGTATTCTTCCAGGGCCAGCATGTTGACCGGCTCCATGGCCTCCATGCGGCGCTGGAGCGATCGCAGTTCCTTCCTCAGCTCCTCCAAATCGGTCTCGGGCGGAATTTCGGGCAGCGGATCGGGCAGTTCCGCCGCCTGGGTGGCCAGTAGTTCCTGGGCTTCCGCCAGCTGCTGACGGCGCTCCTGCTGGGTTTCGATCAGCTTTTGGCGCTCCCACTCCTGCTGCTGGGTCTGGGTGCGCTGGGTGCGCAGGCGCTGCTCTAGCTCGTCGCGGGCGGCTTTTTCGGTGGCGAGGGTTTGGTCGAGGGCGGCCATTTGCTGGCGCAGCTGAGCGATTTCACCATTCAGCCCGGTCTGCTGCTGCTGAATCTGACCCAGCTGCTGGTCGCGATCGCCCTGCTGCTGGGCCAGGGTCGTGAGGGTTTGCTGGGCCTGGTTGAGGGCCAGATCGAGCTGCTGGCGCTGGTTGTGCAGATCTTGCAGGCGACGCTCGGCGGCCTGGAGAGCCTGCTGGCGATCGCTGAGCTGAGCCTCTAGCTGCCCCACCGCTGCCTGGGCCTGCTGCCACTCGCTGTGGGCCTGAGACTGCTCTAGCTCGCTGAGGGCCTGCTGCTGGCGGGCAATTTCGGCTTCCTGTACGGGTAGCAATTCGGCCAGTTCTTGCAGGCGGGTTTGAGTGCTGGCTAGCTCTTGCTGGTGCTGGCTGAGCTGGGTAGCGAGGGTGGCCCGCTGCTGGGCCTGCTGCTGCTGCTGGGCCTGCTGCTGCTCGCCCGCCAGCTGTAGCTCGCGGTACTGCTGGCGCTGGGTCATCAGCGACTGGGTGAGGGTTTGCAGGGTGG
Organism: filamentous cyanobacterium CCP3; assembly: GCA_003022385.1. Lineage (GTDB taxonomy): Bacteria > Cyanobacteriota > Cyanobacteriia > Phormidesmidales > Phormidesmidaceae > Nodosilinea. The sequence continues at coordinate 11,788 of PYGV01000001.1, forward strand.
CGGAGGTGGTGTTGAGATCGCGATCGCAGCGCTCTAGCAGTACCTCGATATCGCTCAGCCGCTGGCGCAGGGCCTGGGCCTCGCTCGATTCGGCGGGTTCGACGGTGCCAAAGTGCAGGCTGCCGGAGCGCGACGACACGTTGCCCCCGGTCATGGCCCCGCTGGTTTCGAGGATTTCGCCCTCTAGGGTGACGATGCGGTAGTCGCCCAGGTACTGCCGCGCCGACTGTAGCGTGTCGAATACCACAGTGCTGCCGAAGGTGTAGCCAAAAATGTCGCGATAGCGCGGCTCGCAGTCAATTAAGTTAACGGCGTAGTCTAAGAATCCGTCGGGGCGCTTCCAGTCGGGCACTGGGGTAAAGCGGGGGGCGCGAATTTTGTTCAGCGGCAAGAACGTAGCCCGCCCGGCCTTGCGCTGCTTGAGGAACTGGATGCCCTGGGCCGCTACCCGGTCGTCTTCGACCACCAGATAGCCCAGTCGCGCTCCGGCGGCAATGTCTAGGGCCAGCTGGTACTTGGGGTCAACCTTGCCCAGCTGAGCTACCAGCCCGCTAATGCCCGCTAGGCCGCTCTCCAGCAGCAGCCGGGTGGCGTGGGTGCCCTGACTCTCCTGCATGGCCTGGGTTTGGGCCTCTAGCTTGTCGAGGTCGCGCTGCTTGTCGCGCTGTTCTTTGAGCAGACGGGTCTGGGTATCGCGCTGCACCGACAGCTCGGCTTCGGCGGCGGCAATTTTGGCGGCGGTATCTTGAATGGCCTGCTCGGCTGCTGCCAGCCGATGGGCGAGGCTATCATCCTCAGCGGCCGTGGGACTATCCCCCAGGGTGCTGCTCTGCTCATGAAGCGCTTCGATCTGCTGCTCTAGCTGGTGCAGCCGCTCCTGGAGGCGAATCTGATCGGTGCGCTGGGGGTCAATGTCGCGGCGCAGAGTCTCGATCGCCTGGCGCATCTGGGTCTGCTGCTGAATGCTGGTCTGGGAGGCGGAGGCAATCGCCAGAGTGGCCTGGCGGCGCTCTTCTAGGGCCTGCTGCACCTGGTCTTTGGCCGCGCTGAGGGCAACCAGCTCCCCCGTCGTCAGCGATGCGATCGCCTGACCCACCTGCTCTAGGTCGCGCTGCTGCTGCTGGCGGGCAATTTCGGTGTCGCGGCGCTGGGCGGCGGCTTGATTAGTAGCGGTGCGGTTTTCCTGCTCCTGGCGCTGGAGCTGGCGCAGCTCGGCCTCGTGGGTGGCGACCTGGGCCTGTAGCGCCAGGTGCTCGTCTTCGCCCATGGCGCGAATGTGGGCGTTGAGGGTGGCCAGTTCGGCCTCCAGGGTGGCGTGGCTTCGCCCTGCTCGATGGTTTGCTGCAGGGCCGCGATCGATCGCTGCTGGCTCTGCCACAGCAGCACCGCCTCCCACTGGCTCTTGGTCTGAAAGGTTTCTTTGAGGCGCTGATACTTTTCGGCCTTTTGCCGATCCTGGGCCAGGCGCTCTAGCTGGGCCTGCAGCTCGCGCTCCACAATTCGAAAGCGCTCCTCGTGGTCGCGCACGGCCTCTAGCTTGCCTCGGGCCTGATCGATCTTGCGATCGAAAGCCGCCACTCCAGCCAGCTCGTCAATAATCTCCCGGCGCTCGCGGGAGTTCATCGAAATAATGCTGGTGACATCCCCCTGCAGCACTACGTTGTAGCCTTCGGGATAGACGTGAAACCGCTGCAGCTGCTCGTGCAGCTGGTTGAGGGTGCAGGGCTCGCCATTGATGTAGTAGTTTGACGTGTAGGTGCCCTGACTGGTCACCCGCAGCCGCCGGGTCACGCTCCACTCGCGGCCCACGGGTAAAGGAACCAGATTGGCACCAGATTCTTCAGCAGTCGAAATATCTAGCGTCGGGGCATGACCGTTGCTGCCGTTGCCGTTTTCGCCGTGACCGTGACTGCCGTTGCCGTTACCGCCGTTGCCATTTGAATTGCTCGCCCCATCGTCGATACCCTCCATGAACAGTTCGGCGGGCACATCGCTAAGGTCGAAGGTAACCGTAACGCTGGCCTCGGAGGTCGCCCGCCGACTCATCTGGCTCTGGTTGACCAGGTCGGGCAGGCGATCGGCCCGCATTCCCTTAGAGCTGGCCAGGCCCAGACCAAACAGCAGCGCATCTAAAATATTCGACTTGCCGGAGCCGTTGGGGCCAGAAATAACCGTAAACCCAGGCAGCAGTGGAACCTGGGTCGTACCCCCAAACGACTTAAAATGGGACAACTCGACGCGCTTAATGTGCACTGGCCAGCGTTAACCTCGGGCTTGAAACAAGTGTACTATAGAAATTTTCTTTTGACCACCCTATTTCTAGGCGTGTCCTCAATTTTGGCCACCATCCTGATCCCATCAGCGCGGCTACGCCCGACCGCCAAAAAACAAATCAGGGCAGCTTAGGGACTGTAACCGCCGATTCTTAAGCCATCCGTCATTGATTGATTGACAGCTTTTAGGATCCATAGCACCATCAGCTGATGCTGCCGACTAAGTTTAGTGCAAAACCCTCAATTTGTACGCTAGATGGCGCTAGCTCCGGTACTCGATCAGCGGTTGCTTGGCTCTTTTGCCGGTCCTTAAGTTTGCCCTCTGCATCGCTAGAACCGCAATTTTCTGAGCAAATCGGATTAGGGTGGCACAATGTAAGGAGCAATTCTACCCCCAAACCCCGTGAGCCAGCCTACTCCGCCACCCCTGTCTCAACCGGTGATTTTGGGCTTTGACCCCGGACGGCAAAAGTGCGGCCTCGCGATCATGGGGCTGGACCGCATGCTGCGCTACCAGCAGGTGATTGCCGCCGAGGCGGTGCTGGATGAAATTACGGCGCTGCGCCAGCGATTTCCGATTTCGATGATTGTGCTGGGCGATCAAACCGCGTCTCAGGGGTGGAAAGGTACCCTCAGCCAGCTCCCCGACCCGCCGCGCATTATGCTGGTGGATGAACGGTATACGACGCTGGAGGCCCGCGATCGCTACTGGCAGATGTATCCGCCGTCGGGGCTGGGGGGGCTGGTACCGCAGTCGCTGCGCAAAATTTCTCGCCCTATTGACGACATCGTGGCCATTTTGCTGATCGAGCGCTACCTGAACCGACTGACGGGCGATTGAAATCATGACGTGCCGCGCGATCGCCCTAGGCTAGAACGTCATGGGCGCGATCGGTTCAACTTTAGGGTCGTGCCCCCCTACCTGGCTCGTGCGCAGCACCCAGGCCGACGCGCCGTACTTGAGAAACTTGTGCACCACCACGTCGCTGGCCTTGCGGGGAAACACCGTGCGCCAGCTGCCCAGGCCCATCATCAGGTTGCGGATGGGCTCATCTTCGATGGAGCTGCCCAGGTTAAACTCGTTCTTCTCCCAGGCGGGGCGCAGGCCGCCCAGGGGTTGCAGGGTGCCTTTGAGGTCTCTGCCAAAGGCAGTAAGCTGCCGCAGGGCGGCGGCCTGGTCGGGATGGTCCTGGTTCCACTCGCGCAGGGCGTCGGCGTGGTGCTGCAGGCTGTCGGTGGTGCTTTGCAGGCTGGCAAAAAGCGCCTGGTTAGAGTCTTGGGAGCAGTTGTTGGAAGGGCCAACAAAGGTGCCGCCCGTGCCGTCGCCAATGCGGTAGCGGGCGGTCATGGCCTGCAGGTGGGCCTCCATACGGGTGAGGGGCGACCGGCGCTCGTCGTCAAAGTAGTAGTAGCGGCTAAAGGCATCGAGCTTGACCAGAATGTCGCAGGTGGGGCGGGTGCCCAGCCAGCCCCGCTGGCGATCGCCCTGATACCGCGACCAGTGAATGGTGCCCGCAATCAGCCCGTCGATGTTGTGGGCGTAGACCTGGTAGTAGCGAATCTCAAAGCGCTTCTCGTCGGCTAAGCGGTCGTGGACTACCTCGGCTCGACCGTAGGCAAAGTGGCCAAAGAAAATGGGGCTAAAGGCGGCGGGTTCTTTTTGCTCGCCGCCGATGCCGCCGTAGGTGTGCAGAATGAGGGCGCGATCGCCCACCTGCCAGTCGTCAATGGCCGCCGCGATCGCCTCCGGGCGACCGTTATCCCGCGCGGTGCACAGTACTGAGCCCACCTGGCCCTTTTGGGCCACCACATCGGCCCACGCCTCTTTGCGAATGTATCGGTAGGCCGCTTTCGCCCCGCCAAACACCACCCGCTGAGGCTGCAGGCGAAACAGCGCGCGGGGGCCAAGCGACTGCACCACAAAGGTACGGCTGGCATCCGGCGCGCCGTAGATGTACCAGCCCGACTCGTTGTAGGGCGATGTCTCAATCCCCTCGGTAGTAGACGGGTTGCTGCCGTAAACCTCCATTATGGCAACCGGGGGCAGGCTCACCACCTCCTCAGGGCCAGCAAAGGCTCGGCTGCCGCGATCGAAGTGCCGCACTCGCCACTGGTCGGTACCCGCGACGGGCTCGATGAACTGCACCAGGCCGTAGTAGCGCCCGGTCACCTCCATGGGCTGGGCATCGATAAACAGCGTCACCCCGTCTTTATCGAGCATGACCTGGGGCGTTTCTACCACCACAATCATGTCGTCCTCGGGCAGCGACCCGGCCAGCGACTCCAGCGGATCGACCCGCAGCCAGTGGTTGAGCCGCACCGGGTTAATCACGCCGCTGAAGCGGCTGGCGTATTCGGCATCGGCGCTAAAGTGCACGTCGTGGGTGACCGCCTGCACTAGCTTTTGGGTAAGGGGATTGTTTGACCAGCGCAGCTTCACCACCTGGCCCACCAGCTTGTGATGATCGCTCGGCGCGTGGTGAATTTCGTAGAAGACACCGCCAAACCGGCTGTCTTTAGGAGGCAAAATCAGCCGCCCAATCCAGTCGCTAATCGGTGCGTAGCGATCGGCATCGGGCTGCTGGTCAAGGGGGTAGCTCTGGTACTGCACCAGAGGATTGGCGCAAAAAATATCGTAGTTGTTGGCCTGGCTGCGGCGCTCTAGCCCCGTCTTCAGCATGTCGCCCTGCAGAATGGCGTTGATGGTGTCGATGGTTTGCCCCAGAGCGCTGCGACCGTCGGGCAAGATCAGCTTGGGGTCGAGAATGCCCCCCGGCACCTGGTGCCCCACTGGCCCCAGCGAAACGAACGAAACCTTGCCCCGCCGCTTGGCCCGATTCCAGTAGGAGAGAGGGAACAGCTTCCAGCGACCCGGAAAAATCTTGGGGCCGAGCTTTTCCACCACGTCCTTTTCGCCGACCAGATGGTAGAGGTGCTCGAGCTTGAGCAGATTGATGTTGGCGCTGATCACGCCGCCCAGAGAGATCACGTCGATGGGTGCCCCCAACGCCCGCTTCAGGTAGGGGGCCCTGGCGCAGGACATCTGCCCCCCGCCGCTGTAGCCGATCAGGGTGACGGGAGTGCCGCTGCCGACCGGGTAGCCGTTCTTGATCAGACCGTTGAACACTACCTGGGCAATGCCCTGGTTGTACAGGGGGCCGTAGCGCTTGTCGGCAGACACCCCTACAATCAGCACGTTGCGAATATTGACCAGCAGACCCAGCAGGCTCGTGGGGTTGGCAAACCGCAGCCGGTCGGCGTAGCGCCACAAAAATGACAGCGGTCGATCTTGGTCGAGGGGCGCGTTCATGACCGAGTAGGGCATAATGCCGCGAATCAGCGCCACGTTCTGGGGCAGGGTGGGAGCCAGGGTGTCGAGAAATTCTTCGATGTCAGGCAGGTACTCAAAGCTGGAGATACCAATGCCGTCGAGGTACACCACGTAGCGGCTGATCTGGCTGGAGTCGGCCACGGGCTTGGCTAGATTGCCGGCGTTGACGGTGGTGTTGATCTCGTCATCGTACCAGCCCGCCCACCAGCCCAGGGTTTCGAGCGGGGCCAGCAGCCCGGCCACCACCAGCGCCACCAGGCCAATCCAGATCAGGTTCAGCACCAACCGCATCGGGGCGGGCAAACCCGCCAGCCAGCTAAACCACCACTCGCGCAGAGGCCGCAGCAGGGTCAGCACGATCGCCGTCAGCACGGCGATCGCAACTAAGCCCAGTAGCAGCTTCAGGCTGTTGCTCAGGCGTTCAGCATTGGGGCCAGCATCGACAGCAACGGTCGATTCGCCTACGGTCGAACCGGCTCTGGACATTGCTAGAGCGGTCGGTTCCCCCGTCACGGCGGCCATGACGTTGCCCTGGTTAAAGGCAGCAATGTGCTGGTTAAACTCCTCTTGCCAGCGGGTGGAGGTTTCGGCCAGGTTGTCGCGGTACGACTGGATCAGGTCGCGGCGGTTGGTGATGAGCTCTACCCCGGCGGCCCGGTTGGCAATTCGTTTGCCCAGGTTGGCGATGGGCTGACCGACCGTATTTTGCAGCACCTGTAGTACTACCCAGCCTAGGGCCACATAGCCAAAGGCGTTGCTGATGCCTAAATTTGCGATCGCCGCTACCCCCACTACCATAGCCAGCAGGTGCCACACTGCCAGCAGGTTGAGAATGGGCATGCCCAGGTAGGGCAGCGCCCCCAAAAACGCAAACAGCAGCGGCGCGTAGGCCGCCCCCAGCACCGTCACCAGCTGGCCAAAGGGAATGCTCCGCGTCCAGGGGGCCAGGGTAACCAGCCAGGTGCTCAGCACCAGAGCCAAAAAGCCAAAGGCAAACAGCACCGCGTTGATGCCCAGGCTGAGGGCAAAGCGGGCGGGCCGCACCTGGTTGATAAACAAAATAATGCTCTGACCAATGCCCTGGGACAGCCCCGCCAGCAGCACCAGCAGCAGCGCCAGCCCCTGCCCGTTGGGGATCGTGGTGGCAATGCGAAAAGCTTCTTCGTTGAGGGCAAAGACGTACCCCAGCACTTCCCAAAAGCGATTGAGCATTGGCCTTGGCCTCAACGGTGTGTCGAGATTTTACTCTAAGGGTAGAGCCAATACAGTCTCTGTTAGGTTAAGTGAAGGATTTTGAAAAGCAATTACGCAACAGGCGCTGGTTCCGAGGCGGTTTCCGCTGCTGAGATGCTTCAGGCTATGCGCTGCGTGAATAAAGCCTCTAGCCTAAAGCCAGCATCGCCTCAGCCTTGAGCAGCCAGGCCGGGAACGTTGGCGATTCGACCACCATTTTCCCCGTAAAAAAGACCTCGTTATAGCCCTGGGCCGTCAGGCTCAGCACCGTCACCTGACCCACCACCGGGTCGAGAATCCAGTATTCTCCAATGCCGCGCCACTCGTACTGGTTGCGTTTTTCGTAGTAGTCGCGGCGGTGATTTTCTGCCCCTGAGCTCACTACTTCTACGACCAGCAGCGGGGGGCCATCTCCAGGGTAATGGCCGCCTGCCCGATTTCACGCATCTGCTCAGGATGTTCAGGCCGCAAAACCGTGAGGTCGGGATAGCGATTTTTGGGCTGCCCTGGCATCGCGATCGCGATGCCCTGAAGCCGAATTTGCCGCATGTCCACCACAGCCTTTAGAGCTTCATACAGTCTCAAAGCTCGAAACAGATTGTCGTCAGACTCTGGCGGCATTTCAACCAGTTCCCCGTAGGTGAGCTCGTAGTAGCCATCGGCTGTCTCAGCGTGGGTGAGAAAGTCGGCAAAGGTTTTGAGCTGGGGTTGAGCCTGTACCATAGCGATCGCTTTCTACAGATGCCACTATTTTACCGATTGAGCCCTGTGTGCCGTGATCCCGCTGACCGCTAGGGCACCTGCCCTAGCGGGTCTACGACTGTAAGCACTGGAGCGCGATCGGAGTAGTGCCGACGCGGTGCCCAGAAAGAACCTAGGCCTCCGCCTATAGCGACGCCGTCACTGCGTCGCGCTGGGGGTGAATCGCCTTTTCGCCCTGCAGCGAGGCATACAGCCGGTTGAGGGCGTGCAGGTAGGCGTGGGCCGAGGCCACCACAATATCGGTATTGGCGGCATGGCCCGAAAACACCCGGTCCTCGTGGCGAACGCGGATCGTGACCTCGCCCAGGGCGTCGATGCCCGCCGTCACCGACTGCACCGAGAACTCGATCAGCTCGTTGGGGATATCGACCACCCGGTTGATCGCCTTGTAGACCGCATCCACCGGGCCAGTGCCGATCGCCGCATCCATCAGCTCCTGGCCATCGGGCGTGCGTAGGGTGACGGTAGCGGTGGGCTTGGCGCTGTCGCCGCAGGAGACCTGCACCAGACCCAGGTGAAAGTGCTCGGGAGCCTGCTGGGTTTCGTCGTTGACGATCGACTCAATATCCCAGTCGGTGATTTCTTTTTTCTTGTCGGCTAGCTCTTTAAAGCGCAAAAAGGCGCGGTTGAGGGCCTGATCGTCCAGCTCGTAGCCCAGCTCGCGCAGCCGGGTGCCAAAGGCGTTGCGGCCCGAGTGCTTGCCCAGCACGATCTGGTTGTCGGTGAGGCCAATGGAGGTGGCGTCCATGATCTCGTAGGTGAGCTTGTTTTTGAGCACGCCATCCTGGTGAATGCCGGATTCGTGGGCAAAGGCATTGGCCCCCACGATCGCCTTATTGGGTTGCACAAACATGCCGGTTAGGTTCGACACCAGGCGTGAGGTCTTGTAGATCTGACGGGTGTCGATGTTAGTCAGGGGCTCCTCCGAGTCGGCGGGGCGACCCAGGAAGGGGTTGTAGAAGGCGCGGCGCACGTGCATGGCCATCACCAGCTCTTCGAGGGCGGCGTTGCCTGCCCGCTCGCCGATGCCGTTGATGGTGCATTCGAGCTGGCGAGCGCCGTTTTTGACGGCCTCCAGAAAGTTGGCCACCGCCAGGCCCAGGTCGTTGTGGCCGTGGACCGAAATTACCGCCTGGTCAATGTTGGGCACGTTTTCTTTAATGCCGCGAATCAGGCTGCCAAACTCGGTGGGGGTGAGGTAGCCCACGGTGTCGGGGATATTGACGGTGGTGGCACCAGCGGCGATCGCCGCCTCCAGCACCTGGTACAAAAACTCAGGGTCAGAGCGCCCGGCATCTTCGGGTGAAAACTCGACATCGTCGGTGAAGGTCTTGGCGTAGGCCACCATTTCGGGGGCGATCGCCAAAACCTCGTCGCGGCTCTTGCGCAGCTTGTACTGCATGTGAATGTCGGAGGTGGCCAGAAACGTGTGAATGCGGCCCCTGGCGGCGGGCTTGATCGCCTCTGCGGCCCGCTCGATGTCGCCCTTGGTGGCTCGGGCTAAACCGCAGATGGTGGGGCCGTTTTCTGTACCGACTTCTCGCGCAATTTTCTGCACGGCCTCAAAGTCGCCGGGGCTGGCAAAGGGGAACCCGGCCTCGATGATGTCGACCCCCAGCCGGGCCAGCTGCCGCGCAATCACCAGCTTCTCTTCGACGTTGAGGGTGGCCCCCGGTGACTGCTCGCCGTCGCGTAGAGTGGTGTCGAAGATGAGAATGCGATCGGGGCTGGGCGGGTTGCTCATGGTGACTCCCACAGAGTAGACAACGAGGGTGCAAGATCGAGATTAGGGCCTTTCTCAAACGGTGACTACCCGAGGTAGTTCCAGCGCTGAAGTCGGCTCAATAAATGTATCGGTTCTCACCATTCTACCCGCCTCAAGTCGGATTCGCTATGACTTAGGCGGGCGTATTTGAGCGATCGCTGACACTACCCATCCTGCGTCTGATTGCGCTGGCGCTCGGCCAGCTGTAGCAAAATGGTTTCATGCACCTGGCGGGTAATGGGGTAAAAACGGGTCAGCGCGATCGCGGCCAGCAGCAGCACCATCGGCACTGGGCCAATAAACACGCGAATCGCCAGCAGCGCCTGGTCAGACTGCTGGGTGGCCTCGCTGACAAAGCCCGAAAACTGCAGCGCCAGACTGACCAAAAACAGCCCCAGGGCCAGCCCCACCTTTTGCAGCAGGGTCATAAAGGCGTAGAAAATGCCCTCGCGCCGCTGGCCGGTTTTGAGTTCGTCGAGTTCGATCACATCCGGCAGCATGGCCCAGGGCACTACGTAGGCGGTGGCTACCCCAAAGCTAATCACAATGCACAGCAGATACAAAAATGCGACCTGCCCCGGCTGCACAAAAAACAGGGCGATCTGGGCAATAATCCAGATGCCAATGCCGATGTAAAACACCTCCTGCTTGCCCAGGCGACGGCTGAGATAGTTGACCACCACCATCATCACAATGGCGGTACCCTGCACCAGCAGCGCCGCCAAAAAGTATGAGTCCAGCCCCATCCAGAAGGTGGCGTAAAAGGGGATGATGCTGGCGGTCATCTGCAGGGCCAGCCAGGCAAACAGATAGATGCCCACCACAAACAAAAAGGCTCGGTTGGCAAAGACCACCTTGATTTGGGCGGCAAACGACAGCGGAACTTCGTCTGTATCGGCGGGTTGAAGGGCGTTGCGCTGCACGGCGTAGGGGTAGGTGCCCCACACGCACCACAGCAGGGGCAGCACCGACAGCACCGCGCAGATGCCGCCCAGCACCAGGTACTGCTGGCGCAGGTCTGAAACCGATTGGGTAATCACCAGACCCAGGCCCAGGGCCGCGATCGCCCCAAACAGCGACGACCCCAGCCGAAAGGCGGTCAGCTCGGTGCGCTCGTCGTAGTCTTTGGTGAGTTCGGCGGTGAGGGTGGTGTAGGGCAGGTTCACCACCGTGTAAAACACCTGAAACAGCAGCGAGATCACCACGTAGTACCAGAACCTGGCGGTATCGCTTTCCCACGCTGGTACAATCCAGTTCAAGAAAAACGTCACCCCAAAGGGAATCGCCCCCAGCAAGATCCAGGGGTAGCGACGGCCCCAGCGGGTGCGGGTTTTATCGCTCAAGTAGCCAATGAATGGGTCATTCACCGCGTCCCAGATGCGTCCGATCGCCAGCACCGAGCCTGCCGCCACCGGGCTCAATCCCGCTGCCGTGGTCAAGAAGATCAGGTACGAAAAGGCCAGCAGGTTGGCGGTCATACCCGGTCCAATGTCGCCAGCCCCAAAGGCCAGCTTGCCCCAGAGCGAAAACGGTTTGGGGGCAGAGTAGCTGGCGCTGCTCGACGGAACGTTAGAAGCCATAGGTCGAATGCTGGGTAAATGGAGTTGAGGACTGGGCGCAGATCGATAACAATTCAAAGGGCGTCCTCAGTGTATTATTTCTCCATCGCAAAACGCCCTACACTGAGTCCAGCTTAGGAACTTGTAGCGCTGCTCTGGCCAAACCTCTAGCTGACCAGAGCGCTGGGCAAACGCAGGATAGCAGTGGGTTACGCTAGGGCGATCGCCTAGGAGAATGGCTATGGCTGATTTCTACGTAAGCTGGGACGACTACCACCGCGATATCGAAAAGCTGGCCGTTCAGATCTACGAGTCGGGCTGGGAGTTCAACCAGATTGTCTGTCTGGCCAAGGGTGGACTGCGGATTGGCGATACGCTCTGCCGGCTGTTTGACGTGCCGCTGGCCATTTTGTCGACGGCCTCCTACGGCGGGGCCGATGGTCGTACCCGAGGGGCTATCACCTTTTCCCGCGATTTGAGCATGACCACCCCCAGCCTGGGCAGTCAGGTGCTGATCGTCGATGATCTGGTCGACTCGGGCTACAGCCTGAAGAAATCGATGGACTGGTTGCGCCACAAATACGGCTTTTATATCGAAGACTTGCGAACGGCAGTGCTGTGGTACAAGGCCGACTCCATTCTCAAGCCCGACTACCACGTGGTCTACCTGCCCGACAACCCCTGGATTCACCAGCCCTTTGAGCGCTACGAGACTATGAGCCCCGCCGAGCTGGCGGCTAGTTATCAACCCGAGCCGGCCTCTTGATCGGGGCGATTTTGGCAGGAACAAGCTGAGCCGGGGCGGCCGAGGCCTCTGGCTCCCCGTAGAGGCGCTGGTAGCCCCAGTAGCCCACCAGCAGCGTGACCAGGGTGAGGGAGGCAATTCCTCCGGCGCGGCACAGGCCTTGAATGGCCTTAGAGGCCCGCAGCGCCGTCAGGTAGTCGCCGCGCTGATAGGCCTGGCGCAGGTTCATGGCGCAGGCCAGGGCGGGAATGCCCAGGGGCGGAAAAATGACGAAGGCGGTGAGCAGCACCCGGTGCCACCGGGCCGGCGGGCAGGGCTGCCCCTGAAACAGCTTGTAGCTGCCCCGCCACTCCACTACGGGCTGATCCTGCACCTGCCCGGTGAGTTCAAAGCTCTGCACCTCATCCAGCTGCCATTTGATGATCAGGGCGCGGATCTGGTTGGGCAGGGTGAAGTAGTTGAGGCCCACCCCCACCGGACGGTGAATCTGAATCCGGAGGCTGTCGTCCTGGTGATGGGCCACAACGGTGATGTGTTGCAGGCCCAGTTCGGTCTGCAGGCGTTGGGAGAGGGCGCGATCGCGGTGGGCCTGGTAGCGGTGGTGCAGCTTTAGCCGCGCCTGGTCGAGGTTGAGATCGTTGCAGAGCGCCAGTTCCCAGTCGTGGGCGGCAGCATCGGGCTGGCCGAGCTGTTCGTGGGTGTGGCCCCGGTGCAGGTAGGCCTCCGCCAGGTTGGGGTTGGCAGCAATGGCGGCATCAAAATCGGCCAGGGCCAACTCGTAGCGTTGCTGCCGAAAATACAGCAGCCCCCGGTTGTAGTGAATCAGCGCGTGGCCGGGCTGGTGCTCTAGGGCCTGCTGCCAATCGGCCAAAGCCAGGTCGTCTTGCCCCTGGTGGCAGTAGAGCAGGCCGCGGTTGCCGTAGGCTCGAATGCTGGTGGGGGCAAGGGCGATCGCGGCGCTAAAGTGCTCCAGCGCTGCCGCCGTATGCTCCATTTGCCAGTGGGCTTTACCCAGCTCAATGTGAATATCGGCCGGATAGGGATAGCCGTCTAGGGCCTGGGGCAACACCCCTAGTGCAGCATCGACGTTGCCCTGGCGAATTAGGGTTAGGGCCTGTCGATAGCGATAGCGAGCCTGCTGACGGCGCAACCAGGGGGTAAAGTGACGTCCCATAAGCATTGAGAATCATGAATAAGAGAGGCATCCATCCTCATGATTCCCTGGGAATCTGGCCTTGTCAGTGAAGCATTACGAGATCGTAACGGGTAGCGCAATGTTTTTGCTCAATCTTTGCATTTGTAGCCGTTGCCACAAAAATGAGAACTGTGGATCCGCTCAGCCAGCGGTGGAGGCGCCAGGGCTGGCTTCGGGTTTAGCGGCTTTAAGGGCTACCGAGGCGACAGTCAACGTCAGCCGCGCCTGCTCCAGGTCAGACAGCGAATCCCAGGCGTTGGCCGGAATCGCCCGCAGGTTTAGCTCGACAATTTCGCCCCGGCCATCGCGCAAGGAGTAGGCCAGGGGACGGGCCAGCACGGCCAGATCATCCAGGTTCCAACCGGGTAAGATATCGCCTGCGCACTGCACCAGCTGGTCGATCAGAGGCTGACCACTGCGGGCCAGGGTGGTGGCGGAGCTAGCCAGGCTTTGCAGTAGCTCACCGGGCAGCCGTCCCTGGAACTGACGCAGCTGATCGAGCACGGAGGCAGCGGCCTTTTGATTTAGGCCCACAGAGGGTTGAGGAGTCGTTTGAGCCGCGTTCATTTGGGCCGTAATTTGGTTGGCCAGGGTTTGCCAACCGGCAGCGATCGCGGTACTGAGATCATCGTCGGCCAGGGCGTCAAACTCTGTTTCTAGACTAGCCAGGTAGTCCTCTGCCTCGGGGGCCAGCGGCTGCCAGGGGTAGGCCGGTTCAGTCTGAAGGATCGCAGCAAGCAAATCGTGTTCGGCGGCCATAGCGGGCTCAGAAGCAGAGTTGGGATTATGAGATGGCTGAGTCATAGCATTATCTACAGATGCACGAGATGGTAACAGTACTTGATGTCAGTGGATACAGCGCGCCGCTGAAGGATTCCGTACGGTATGAACAATTTCGCGATTTTCCTAGCAGGGCGGTGGCGATTTGGGGCTACCCTCCAGGGTAAATTCCATCAGTTCACCATCCTGGCTGCCAAATCGCAATGCCGTACCCAGGACCAGGGGCACCTCGCCCCGGTGAACAAGCTTCCAGGAGTCACCCTCACAGTAGTAGGAGCCGTTGCGCGACATATCCCGTAGGTAATAACAGACCTCCGGTACCCCCTTTTCAAATTGGGTGCGGCTAAAAATTTCGGCATGCTGCCCCGAAACCCACGGCTCTAAAATCACCAGGTCATTGTCAGGCAGCCGCCCCACCCGTAGATAGCCATCGTAGAGTCGCCACAGCCGAGACGGATTATTGAGGCAGCGCAGCACCACCGACTGAGTCGATGGCAGCTCCTGCCCCGGCAGTTGGGTCACCGCCAGGCCGACTTCGTGCAGCAAATGTCCCTCAAACTGGGGGTGCTGATAGAGCACGGGCAGCGTCCAGGCCGTGTGGTTGAAGTGGTAGGCCGTTAGCAGATGCTGTCGGGCCAGGGCCACCGCCTGGGCCACGGGCTGCCGCTCGGCCAGCCCCCGAGCCAGCACCTGAATGAAGCTCAGGGCCTCGTGGTCGGCGATGGAGTCGCGCATGGCCAGTACCGCTGGCACACCGTGGTGCAGCAGCACCTCGGCCAGGCTACTGCGAGGAATGACCCGCTGCTGCTGCAGGTCAGGCTGCGCTCCCCAGCAGGTGTTAAATACCGCCAGGCGAATACCATTGCGGGCTAGCCCCTGGGCCAGTTCAGTACCGCTCAGGCTACCGCCCTGGCGCAGAAACAGCAGTCCGCCATCGGGAGCGGGGACCCCGTGACCAGCATAGAAAAACACGTTGAAGTAGCCAGTCTCCAAAGCTTTAAGTAGCGTTTTGGCATCGGGTTCGATCAGGGTTTGAACCTGGCAGACCACTGGGCTCGCCCCCTGGTAACTCAGACGAGAGGCGCTCAGCTCTAGCAGCTGCTTCAGAGCTTCAGCTTCCTGAGGTAGCTGTAAGACGTTATCTGCCCCCCCAGCCGTTCCAGGATCATCCTGGCCTAGCACCAGCAAAATCCGCAGAGAGGAATCTAGCTCAGCCTCGGGCAGGGGTTCTACCGCACTGGCCGTGCGGCTAAATAACACTTGCGGACCCAGTGACAGAGCCGGACACCCCGCCTGGGGCTGCATAATCTCCCAGGGTAGGATGATCAGCTCTGGGGGACGTATTTCTAGCCGCAGCCTGAGGGGGCGGTTCTGGCCAATCGCCATCCCCAAACTGCGGTCCAGGGTTTGACGAATGGGGCCATCAAACAGCCATTCCCAAAGGCTAACCCCCAGCCCCTGCATCAGTCGCCCAGTGTTGCCCGTGGTGTCGGCTGCCGGAGCCACCCGATCGAGCAGGTCGTCGAGGTGAAATTGGGGGACGTAGGCGGAGGGTACATGGGGTACCTGGGGCAGCTCTCGCAGGGAAAAAAACTGTTGCCAGCTCTCCCAAAGCTTGGCCATTTGGCTATCCCACAGGCGATCGTGGTGGGCATAGCCGCCGGGAAACGGGCTCTCTAGCACCCAGATTGCATAGTGATTGGACTCGACCTGGGTAAGGCGATCGATGGCAAGGCAAAGGGTAAGAGCATCAGACGACAGCATAGGCGGGCCGCAATCAACAGAGCCAAACAGGTAGGTGCACGAACTGGTGCAGATCAGTTGGGGCAGGCAACGCCCGACTGCGCCGGGGTCACCAAGTCTAAAAAGGCCGCGCCTCGGTAAAGCTGGCGGGTTTGCACCCAGCCTTCATCACCCGGAGCCAGAAGTTGCTGACTCAGGTCGGGGGCAGCCGTTGGAACGGCAGACTGGTTGCTCTCCTGGGGGCGCTGGTCTAGGGTTGCCCCAGACGGAATAGAGCACACTCGCAGCCGTACCCAGTCGACATTGTCGGCTGTGGTTTGGCGGCTGACAACCCGCAGAACGCTGCCCGTCGCCACGCCCGTTGCCCCGTCCGTTGCCTCAGGGGCGCTGGGCAGCCCGGCGGTGGAAGGGCCCGGCTGCGATCGCAGCCGCAGACCGCTATCCTCCAGGCCAGGGGTGGCGGCCTGCTGAGACTGCCAGTACGACCCCACGGGGACATCAACGGTAGCCGCCAGAGCGGCTTCTGGCAGCGGTTGCCCCATCAGGGTGGCGATCGACCAGCTAGTCTGCAAGGGCTGTAGCGCCACTGGAGCCCGTACTCGTCGCTCCCAGGCTAGGGCCAGCGCCCCGAGCACCGCCAGCACTACAACTATGCCCCCCCAAAATGGTCCCCAGGCCATCCGTGACCGGGGCGGTCGGGCCTTGTTCTGCACTCCCCCCTGGGCTGGGGCCACGACGCGAGTGGATGGTGGTACGGTCTTTGGAAACCCCTCTGGCACCCTGCCCAGATTGCGATCGGCAGCGGCGTCGGCCTGTCGCAGTGAGCCGGAGGGCAGCACCGGCAGAGCCCCTGACTGCGGCAGAAACCGCATCAGCCCAACGGTGACATTGTCGTGGCCGTTGAGTCGATTGGCCTGCTGAATCAGGGTTTCGACGGTGGGGTTGACAGGGCTAGAAGCATTCGTCAGGGGGACGACCAGGTGGGGAGCCAGTGCTTCAACCCGGTCGTAGTCGCTCAGCCCGTCAGAGCACAGGAGCAGTGCGACGCTGTCGTCAAGCAGCAGATGCTGTACCGTCGGGTACAGCAAGTCAGAGTCGCTGATGCCCAGAGCCTGGATCAGGGCTCCCCCGCTGGGCAGATGCATGGCCTCGGAGTAGAGAGCATAGCCCATCTGCGCCTCCCGCGAGGCGACGTCGTCGTCAACGGTAATCTGGTAGCAGGTGCGTGGGCTGACCCGGTAGGCTCGGCTGTCGCCAACGTGGGCAATAGACACGTAGGGAAAATGCACCAGGGCCACTACCACCGTGGTGCCCATGCGGGCACGGGCCGATCGCTGTTCGTCGTTGTTGCGGGCCGCGATCGCGTCGTTGGCTAAAATGAGCGCCTGCCTGAGGCGCTGGGCGACCGCATTGGGCGACAGGTGGGGCTGCTGGGTCAGCGGTTCGAGCTCCTGCTGCAGCAGCTTGATTGCGGTTTGAGAGGCCACGTTGCCCTGTTCGTGGCCGCCAATGCCGTCGCAGACCAGCAGCAGGGGCGGGGTCTCGACCCCCTCTGCCAGCCCCGACAGCCGCTGCTGGCGAGGGTCTTTTTCGGGGTAACAGGCGTCTTCATTGCGATCGCGGGTCGGCCCCTGGTCGGTATCGGCGGCCCAATCAACCGTCACCAGCAGCCCCTGGCTCAGGGTTTGAATGGCCCCCTCCAGCTCGGCCAGCAGATCTTTGGCCGAGGCCAGCTGCCCGTCCTTGAGGGCCTTGACCAGCCAGCCCAGGTAGGGGCGCACCGGGGGCTGAGCCGTAGCTACCAGAGCGTGCCACTGCTGGCCCAGCTGGCCTAGGGTAGGGCTAACGTCATCGGTGGCCAGGGTGGCCAGCCGCAGCAGGGCGCCATCGGCCCGCAAATCGTCTAGCTGGAGCAAGGTCGTCGCGACCCGCTCGGTGGCCAGAATGGGCCACAGGTTGGCGACCTGCCGCAGCCAGTTCAGCTGCTGCAAAGCCGAGCCGTGGGTCCAGATCTGAGCCAGGGAGGGCAGCAGCGACGCCTCCACCTGCCCTAGGGCCCCTGAAGATAGACCTGAAGACGACGCCTTGCTGTCAGCCTCCGGTTCTGTAACGCGAACGCTGATGGGGGCCATATCGAGCAGCAGCATGTTCGCCGCCAGCCCCGTTTGCTCGGGGGGCAGGTAGGCGTAGGGCCGGGGCATGTGCTGGGCCAGGGCAAATAGCTTCAGGTAGTTCAGAACCGAAGTCGGAATTGTGTCCAGCGGCGGGGTGGGATGGTCTGGCCGGGTATCTAGCCAGATCTGATGCCCGATTGGAACCGACTTAGAACCGTGCTTGGCACCATCATTCCAGACCAAAAATCGACCTGCGATCAGCGTACCGGGGCGACTCGCCACGGGCCTCTCGGCGACCGCTAGCAAAAAGTGGTACGGCAGGGGAGTTTGGCAGACCTTACAGCGGCTGGCAGGCGGGGTCGAAATCGACCGACAAGATGGATTAGAGCACTGGATCACGATCCTCTAGGGCAGATAAACGGCTCGTAGCTTCTACTCGTCTATTCCTAAATGGTATCTAACCCAGGCCTATGTAACCCTAGCTTGAGCCTGCTGGAGCCGCTCACGCTTGACTCCCAGCGCCCTACAGCTGGGCCAATATGCCCTGATCAGGCCGCTTGATCTGGGTTAGAGGCGTCTGCGATCGCCTTAGCCAGCCGATTTTACCGATTCCTCAGACTCGATCCGGGGTAGCCCCATGCTGTAGTTGAGAGCACGGCTTTTGAGGTTGTAGCTAATCTCCCCTCGCTGCAAAAGCTGACGCACAAAATGCTCTAGATCAGAGCCAATGCGGCGCAGGTTGTAGTCGGTCAAATCTTCGCCAGCGGCGGCATCGACTAGGCGGTCAAACTCGGCGTAGACGGCCTTGAGCGCGTCTTCAGACCAGTTGAACTCGTTGTCGGGGTCGATATCTAGGGTGAGTTTATTGTCGCTGGGCACCAGTTCGTTGTTGGCAACGATGGCGGTGTAGATATGGATGTGTCGAGTGGTCGATTTGAGCATCATAGCCAGATTTTGCCCTTTGTAACGTTGTTCTGAGGTGATTTGCCCCAGGATGGCCCCGAATGGCGCTGCTTTTGTGATTGTATAGCACCCGCCCCCTCTCGTAGAAAAGATAGTAGCAGGGCCTAGAACAGGTCTTTTTTGCCCCGCAGCCGGGCAAAGGTTTGCAGGTCTGAGGTGCTGTTGGTGGCCCGCCGCAGGGCCGCATCGTCCCACCGCAGAAAAGGATTGGTCTGCTTCTCAAGGCCCAGCTCGGCGGGCACCGTGGGCTGATTGTGAGCGCGGGCCGCCTGCACCTGCACCAGGCGATCGCGCAGGGCCGCGTTGGCGCCATCGACCGTAACGGCAAACGTGAGGTTGTTGAGGGTGTACTCGTGGGCGCACCACACGCGGGTGGTGTCGGGCAGCCGCCGCAGCTTGCTCAACGACTCAACCATTTGCTGGGGAGTGCCCTCAAACAGGCGACCACAGCCCCCGGCAAACAGCGTATCGCCACAGAAGAGTTCGCCCCAGGCATCGGGGGCAGTCGGGGCAAAGTAGTAGGCAATGTGGGCGTGGGTGTGGCCGGGCACAAAGAACACCTCGGCCTGGCGCCTGCCAAACGACACCCGATCCCCCTCCTGCAAACCGTGGGTTTGCCCTGGAATGCGCCCCTGATCGGCGGCCCCACCGTAGACCAAAGCCGCCGGAAACCGCTCTAGCAGCTGCCGATTTCCCCCCACGTGATCGCTGTGGTGGTGGGTGTTTAAGATTGTCGTCAGCGTCGCTCCCAGACGATCTAGGGTTTGCAGGACCGGGGCCGCGTCGCCGGGGTCTACCACCGCCGCCGCCGCTGCCGCCGGGTCGTAGAGCACAAAGATATAGTTGTCGCGAAAGGCCGCTACGCGGTGAATTTCTATTGTGCTTCTCTGGATTTGCGTCATTTGCCTTGGCGTCTCCATCGCGTCTTTTCCGTAACTTCTCTGTGGAAGATCTAACCTTGACCAGGTTTTAATACAGGTTTACTGAATCTTTATCGGTCGCCCAAGCGTAATGTCTAGAGATTAGGCATGCTAAAAGGAAGATAAAAAATGTAGCGATCGCTACAGCATTGCCTTTCGTCACTGGCCCCGGCCTCTACTATCGTCACTCCTGCTTCGAGGATCTGCAATCAATGGTGTCGTCTCTACCCCAAAACCCCGCTTCCGATATTCAAACTCTCGTCAGCGCTATTATTCAACAGGGCAGGTTGAGCCGCCGTGACCACCTCGCTCTATCGACGGCGATGCTCAGCAACCCGATGCTAACGTCCAGCGATCGCCAGCACATCAACCAGGTGTTCGACAGCATTCGGGCCGGGCGAGTCCGCCTGACCGACTAGGGTTACCTCCAGGATAAGGGGATCCACGCTCTGGCTCAGTCCAGGGCGTTTTTTGTGGCTTTCAGGTTTTTGCTCCTACAATCTACAAATCTACGACTTAGAGCGCTGCAGGTTTGGGTACGGCCCACTGGCGGTAGCTGAGGGTGACGTTACGCTTCTGGGCTAAGTCTGGGGGCAAGTCTGGGGGCAAGTCTGGGGCAAGTTTAGCGGGCTTAGTTTCAGGGGCTACTACCTGTGCGTCAAAAACGCCCTCGCTATGGCGAAACCGTTGCTGAAGAAAACTATCGGCGCACCCGACTGCACCTGATTCGGGGTGCGATCGCCCTGGGTGGTGTGGTGCTCTTGGGGGTGCTGTGGTATCGCCTGGTCGAGGGGTGGAGCTGGCTCGATGCCACCTATATGGCGGTGATCACCCTATCCACCGTTGGCTTTGGGGAGATCAACCCGCTCAGCCCTCGGGGGCGGCTGTTTACCATCCTGCTGATCATGATGGGGGTAGGCGTGATTGCCTACATTCTCAACAACCTGACCGATGCCATTGTGCAGGGGCATTTTCAGGCCGGGTTTCGGTTACTCAAGCGGCGCAGGATGATGGAATCGTTGCAGGGTCACTACATTATTTGCGGGTTTGGGCGCACTGGCCGTCAGGTGGCAACCGAGTTCGCGGCTGAGGCCATCCCGTTTGTGGTGGTTGACTCCGACAGCGCCGCCATTCAGACGGCGCAGCAGCTGGGTTACACCACGCTGCAGGGCGATGCGACTCAGGATCAAATTTTGCTCCAGGCCGGGGTAGAGCGATCGCGCTGTCTGGTAGCGGCGCTGCCCTCCGACGCTGAAAACCTATACATCGTGCTCTCGGCCAAAACCCTATCGCCCCAGATCCGCACCATCGCTCGCGCCAGCAGCGAAGAGGCCATTATTAAACTCCGCCGTGGCGGAGCCGATGTGGTGGTGTCGCCCTATATTACCGGCGGCAAGCGCATGGCTGCCTCGGCGGTGCGCCCCCAGGTGGTCGATTTTTTAGACGGTATTTTGACTGGAGCCGAGCGGTCGGTCTATGTAGAAGAGTTTTTGCTGCTGCCCGAGAGCTGCCCCATTATCGGCAAAACCCTGGCCGAGGCCCAGCTGGGTCGCCAGTCGGGGGCGCTTATTTTAGCCATTCGGCGGGCCGATAAAACGCTGATTTTTGGCCCCACTGCCGACACCCGCCTCTACCCCAACGACATGATTATCACCATGGGCAACGCCGATCAGCTACGGCTGCTCAACCAAATTCTCAGCCCAATTAAGCGGTAGGCCAGGGTGTTTGGGCAGCCAATGACGCCCATTGGCAATGGCTATCGCGCTGCTGGTCAGCCTCAGCCCGGGTAGAGCAGGCTGAATCTTATAACTTTCCGCACAATGAGCTGTTTTTGGTCATTTGTCGCTAGCGTTCAGTATTAAGGCTTTATACATAGCTCACCCAGTGCTACAGGCAAGGGCGTCGATGGGGTTAGCCTTACCTGAATCAGCTCTAGGATTGGCTATGCCCTATGCAAGATCACGACCTGGAACAAGACTGCTTCATCTTGGTTATTGACCCCAATCGCGACCATGCACAGGTGGTGCAGCAGGTACTAGGCCAGGGCCCAAGCGGCGATTCCCAGAGTGCTCAAGCATCGACTCAGAACGAGTATCCGTCCCAAAATCGCTTTGAAATTTTGGTGGATGGGGGGGCGGCGATCGACTACCTGCTGCAGCAGGGCGAGTACGCCCAGGCACCGCGTCCAGATTTAGTCTTGCTCGACCTCGATTTGCCAGGCGGTGGCCACCACATTCTCACTACGATCAAGACCACGCCCCACCTCAAGCGCATTCCGGTGATTGTATTTACTGAGTCTGACCGCAGTGAGGATGTTTTGCGCAGCTATACCAGCCAAAGCAACTGTTATGTGGTGAAGGCGGCTGATTTAGAGCAGTTGTCCCACACGGTGAAGCAGATTGAGGCCTTTTGGCTTGGGATTGTAACGCTGCCGCTGAAGTAATCCTCACGGGCTTCAATACAATTGATGAATAAACAAAAATAATTCAAACTTCCTGTTGGCAAGTGATTGGCTTTTAGGGTGAAACAAAATCTAAATTTACACAAAAAGCCAAGCTTTCTATTTTTTTAATATTCTCATTCCAGGGCCTCAATTTATCTGAGATATGCTGCTAGGTAGAAACGTTGCAACCCAAAATGATCTCTGCATAAAGGGTTGAGACTAATGGTTGACGTCAGCGACAAATGGGGTGTGCCAGGTTTCTGGGCCTAGCCCTTAATCCCTGTCCCTTGGTACCTGAACGGAGGCTTTTCAGGCTTTGGTGGAGCTAATGCAGGTAGGCTCAGTCTGGTTGCGGCGGCGCGGCTTTACAGAAAATCTCAAGCTAAAGAATTTTAAGACACGAGGATTTCAAGACAAAGTTCCAAGGCAAGGTTCCAAGACAGAGAATTTCAAGCTGGACATTCACTCTGATTTCGCGCTGACAGCAGGTAAAACCCACTGATAAATCTCACTGATAAAACTCGTCGGTAGAGCATCAAAGCCTGGATTGGCAACGGCTAATACCGCTGCGGTCTGCCGCTCAAACCCCGTCTGAGACACCCACAATTTTTGCTAGGAGAGCGATCGCTATGACCCTTCGTAACCTGAATCCCGAGGCCCAGCTGGTGAGCCTAAAGCAGCCCGAGATTCACACGCTGACCCAGGTGCAGCCCCACGGAGTGCTGCTGGTGCTGCGGGAGGCTGACCTGTCGATTGTGCAGGTGAGCCGCAACGCTCGCGCGGCCTTTGGCCTACCGGCGGAGGAACTGCTGGGTCAAACCCTAGATGACCTGCTGGATGCCTACCAAATCGATCAGGTGCGAGCGGGTCTGCGCCACGACAATCTGGACATTATGAACCCCACCAAGGTGTGGGTGCGGCGACGCGGGGATGACTACGGCGTGTACGACGCCATCTTTCACCGCAACAGCGAGGGCTTTTTGATTCTGGAACTGGAGCCCGCCCTCAACAACGAAGCTATTCCGTTTTTGAGCTTTTACCACCTGGCGCGGGCGTCGATTGGGCAGCTAGAGGCAGGGACGGCCAGCCTGGCCGATTTTTGCCGCATTATCGTCCACGAGGTGCGGCAGGTGACGGGCTTTGATCGGGTGATGCTCTACAAGTTTGACGACGACGGCCACGGTGAGGTGCTGGCCGAAGAAAAGCTCGACGACATGGAGTCTTACCTGGGTCTGCACTTTCCTGAGTCGGATGTGCCCCAGCCCGCCCGCAAGATGTTTTTGTCCAACTGGATTCGGGTAATTCCCAATGCGGGGGCCGAGCCGGTGGACCTGGTGCCCGCCCTCAACCCCGTCACCCAGCACGGCACCGACCTGGTGATGTCGATCTTGCGGCAGCCCTACCGCTGCCACACGGAGTACCTGCACCACATGAATGTGGAGGCCTCCCTGACCATCTCGCTGATGAAGGACCAGAAGCTGTGGGGGCTGATTGCCTGCCACCACAAGACGCCCAAGTACGTGCCCTACGAGCTGCGCAAGGCCTGCGAATTTTTGGGTCGGGTAATTTTTGCCGAAATTTCGACCCTGGAAGAAGAGGCTGACCAGAGCTATCGGCTGAAGCTGGCGGCGGTGCAGTCGGCGCTGATTGACCAGATGGCGCGGGCCGACTACTTTATTGATGGCCTGGTGCGCCACGACCCCAGCCTGCTGGATTTGGTCGGGGCCAAGGGAGCCGCCGTTTGCTTTGGCGGTCAGTGGACGACTTTGGGTCGCACCCCGCCTGAGGAGGAGCTGAACTACCTGGTGCAGTGGCTGGCCAACCGGGCCGAGCAAACCGAGCAGGACATTTTTGTCACCAATGCGCTGCCCCTCGACTATACCGAGGCCCAGCGGTTTAAGGATGTGGCCAGCGGCCTGCTGGCGATCGCGATCTCCAAGCGCAGCTACGTGCTGTGGTTCCGCCCCGAGGTGATTCAGACGGTGAACTGGGGTGGCAATCCCAATGAGGCCTATACCCTGGTGGGCGAGGGCGACCAGCAGCGGCTGTGCCCGCGCCAGTCGTTTGAGCTGTGGAAGGAGACGGTCAGCCTGCGATCGCTGCCCTGGCAGAGCGTAGAAATTAAAGCGGCCCTAGAGCTGCGGAAGGCGATCGTCAACATTGTGCTGCGCCAGGCGGAGGAATTGGCCCTGCTGGCCAACGACCTGGAGCGATCGAACGCCGAGCTGAAGAAATTTGCCTATATTGCCTCCCACGACCTGCAGGAGCCGCTCAACCAGGTGGCCAACTTTGTGCAGCTGCTCGAAATGCGCTATGACGCCAAGCTCGACGACGACGGCAAAGAGTTTATCGGCTTTGCCGTCGAAGGGGTCAGCCTGATGCAAACCCTGATCGACGACGTGCTGGCCTACAGCAAGGTAGACCTACAGGGCATCGAGTGGCAGCTGACGGAGGTGCAGCAGGCTCTCGACCAGGCCCTGGGCAATCTGCGCGGGCGGGTAGCCGAAACCGGCGCGATCGTTACCGCCGACCCGCTGCCCACTATCGTCGCCGACGGCACCCAGCTGATGCAGCTGTTCCAAAATCTGATTGGCAACGCCGTTAAGTTTCGCAAGCCCAACGAGACGCCCCACATTCACGTCGGGGTGCAGCGACAGGAGGCGCACTGGCTGTTCTCAGTAACGGACAACGGCATCGGCTTTGACCCCCAGTTTGCCGAGCGCATCTTTGTTATCTTCCAGCGGCTGCACACCCGCGATGAGTATGCGGGCTCGGGCATGGGCCTGGCCATTTGCAAAAAAATCGTCGAGTGCCACCGAGGCCGAATTTGGGTAGAGGCCGCTCCCAGCCAGGGGGCAACCTTCTATTTCACCATCCCCGTTGAAGGACGCGATCGCAACCATGGCAACGGACACAAGGCCAAAAACTATCTTCTTAGTCGAGGATAATCGGGGCGACATCCGCCTGATTCAGGAGGCCCTCAAGAGCACCGCCGCCCCGTGCGAGGTTGTGATCGCCCGGGACGGCATGGAGGCGATGGACTACCTGCACCGCCAGGGGGAGTTTGCGGCGGCTACGACCCCTGACCTGATTTTGCTCGATCTCAACCTGCCCAAAAAGGACGGGCGAGAGGTGCTGGCCGAAATTAAAGCTAGCGATACCCTCAAGCACATTCCGATCATTGTGCTGACCACGTCTCGCAACGAAGAGGATATTTGCAAGAGCTACGATCTGCACGTCAACTGCTACATCTCAAAATCGCGCAACTTGACCCAGCTATTCAAAATTGTGCAAGGAATTGAGGCATTTTGGCTAGAAACAGCGACGCTGCCCTCGACTACCCCCTGAACCCAGCAGCGGTGCGAGTACTTTTAATTGAGGATGACCTGGCCGAGGCCCGGTTTTTGCAGGAGGTGCTGAAGGGGGCACCCCGCAGTCGATTTCAGCTCAGCCACGCCAAGCGTCTGGGGGAGGCGATCGCATGGCTGGGGCAAGACCGCTTTGATGTGGCGCTGCTCGACCTCACCTTGCCCGACAGCAGCGGTCTCGACTCGCTGGATGTGTTGCTACAAAAAGCTCCGAGCCTGCCGGTGGTGGTGCTCACCAACACCAATGACGACACCCTGGCGGTAGCCGCCGTGCGCCACGGCGCCCAGGACTACCTGATGAAGCGATCGCTGCAGCAGGAAGTCCTGGTGCGATCGCTGTTCTACGCGATCGAGCGGCAGCGGGCCGAAGATGCCCTGCGCGACGCCAACGAAATTTTAGAAGACCGGGTGCAGGCCCGCACGGCGGAGCTGGAGGCAGCCAACCGGCACCTGCGGCAGGAGATCGAGCAGCGCCAGCGGATTCAGGAACGGCTCACCCTGGCCCAAAACGCGGCCAGCATTGGCACCTTCGAGTGGTGTGTTGATGGGCCTGCCCAGCCCCCAGACTCGCCGGACCAGGTGGCTAATTTGTCAGCAGATTTGCCCTGGCCGATCGCCGACAGGATGGCTAGCTTTAGCGCCAACTGGCCCTGGCCCATTCACCCCGACGACGCGGAGCGGGTTGCTCAGGAGCTGAGGCGGGCCACCCAGCAGGGGCAGGGGCTCAAGACTGAGTTTCGCATTTTGGTAGGCGATCGCGTCCAGTGGCTGACGATCAACAGCAGCCTGATTTGCGATGTGGAAACCCACAGCGAGCGGCTGCTGGGCATCCACATGGATATTACCGATAAGAAGCAGCTAGAGGCGCAGTTTTTGCGATCGCAGCGGCTTGAGGGCTTAGGCACCCTGGCCAGCGGCATTGCCCACGATCTCAACAACATCCTAACGCCAATTCTGCTGGTGGTGCAGCTTTTGCCCCTGAAGCTAAAGGCGATCGACCCCTGGCTGCAGAGCAAGCTCGATATTCTAGAGGCCAGCACCCAGCGCGGAG
The DNA here is from genome assembly GCA_003022385.1 of filamentous cyanobacterium CCP3. GTDB lineage: Bacteria > Cyanobacteriota > Cyanobacteriia > Phormidesmidales > Phormidesmidaceae > Nodosilinea. The sequence goes on from PYGV01000001.1 coordinate 38,033, forward strand.
CCGATCTGGTCAAACAAATTCTCGCCTTTACGCAGGGGGTCGAGGGCAAGCGCTTTGCTCTACAGGTCAACCATTTGCTGGCGGATATTCGCAAGCTGGTGCAGCAAACTCTGCCCAAATCGATCGATGTCTACACCGATATACCCGATAGCCTGTGGCCGGTTTGGGGCGACCCCACCCAGCTGCACCAGGTGTTTATGAATCTCTGCGTCAACGCCCGTGACGCCATGCCGACCGGGGGCACTCTGCGCATAGCCGCCGAAAACCTGACCCTAGACCATGCCTCAGCCCAGCAGCATTTTCAGGCTCAGCCCGGCCTCTATGTCAGGGTAACGATTACCGATACCGGCACCGGCATGGGGCCAGCGGTGCTCAACCAAATTTTTGACCCGTTTTTTACCACCAAAGCCTTGGGCCAGGGTACGGGCCTGGGGCTTTCGGCGGTGCTGGGCATTGTCGAAAGCCACGGGGGCTTTATCGACGTGCAGAGCCAGGTGGGCCAGGGCAGCCGGTTTCAGGTATACCTGCGGGCCAGCTTTGAACCCAGCCCCGCAGTCGATGCCCCGGTGGCCCTGCTCGATGGGCATCAGTCCACGGTGCTGGTGGTCGATGACGAACCCGCCGTCTACGAAGCGGTACGCACGGTTTTAGAGCTGCACAACTATCGAGTAATGGTAGCCCACGGCGGGCAGGCCGCGATCGCCCTGCTGAGCGAGCACTCCGACACCATCCACACCGTGCTGATGGATTTAATGATGCCCACCATGGATGGTCTCACCGCGGTGCCGCTGCTGAAGCGCATCAACCCCAACCTGCGGGTGATCGCCATGAGCGGCCTCAGCTCCACCGAGGCCGTAGCCAGGGCCGAGCAGCAGGGGTTCGAGAGCTTTTTGCCGAAACCGTTCTCCCGCCAAGACTTGCTCCAGCAGCTTCGACCCAAAGATTAGGCAACAACGCTGGCCTAGGGCTAAAACGTGCCTACCAGCGCCTCAACACAGCGATCGCAGATCGTCGGGTCATCGCTGCTCGCGCCCACGTGGGTCGAGTAGTTCCAGCAGCGATCACACTTTTGGCCCTCCGCATCCACCACACCAATGCCCAGCGCGTCTGACTCGCTGCTGCACTTTAGCCCTGCCAGGGAGTCTGGCGAATCGAGCACCTCCACTTGAGAGACCAGAAACAGGTAGCGCAGCTCATCGACGTGGTTAGCCCCGGTTGCCACGGCATCGGTGGGGTTCATCGCCGCTAGCTGCTGCCGCAGGTCAGGGTCGGCCACATAGATCAGGGCCTTCGCCTCCAGGGAAGAGCCAATATCCTTGGCGGTGCGGGCCTGTTCGAGGACTTTGTTGACCTCCTGACGCACGGCGCGCAGCTGACTCCATCGAGCGGCTAGATCCGGCTGCTGCCACTGGTCATCTAGCTGCACCCAAGCGGCCTCAAACACCGACTTGTGGGCCGTGGGGTAGGGCAGGTTCTGCCAGATGTCTTCGGCCATGTGGGAGAGCACTGGCGCGATCGCGCGGGCTAGGTTTTCGATTGCGATCGCCAGCACCGTCTGGCAGCTGCGCCGCCGGAACGAGTCCGCTGCGCTGATGTATAGCCGATCCTTGGCAACATCCAGGTAGAAATTGGATAGGTCGACAGCGCAAAAGTTCTGCACCGTTTGAAAGAACCGGAAGAATTGGTAGGTCTCGAAGGCGTCGGTGATGTCGGCAAACACCTCGGTCATGCGGTGCAGCATGTAGCGATCGAGCTCCGGTAGCTGGTCGTAGGGCACCGCATCTTTCGCCGGGTCAAAATCGTACAGGTTGCCCAGCAAAAACCGCGCCGTGTTGCGAATCTTGCGGTATACATCCGCCATCTGCTTGAGAATGTTGCCGCCCAGGGGCACATCGGAGGAATAGTCCACCGACGACACCCACAGCCGCAGCACATCAGCGCCGTAGGGCGGGTCCTGCTTCTGGTTTTTGCCGCCGTTGATCACCACCGCCGGGTCAACCACATTGCCCACCGACTTGCTCATTTTGCGGCCCTGCTCATCGAGCGTAAAGCCGTGGGTGAGCACCGTTTTGTAGGGGGCGCAGCCGTTCACGGCCACGCTGGTCAGCAGGCTCGACTGAAACCAGCCCCGGTGCTGATCGGAGCCTTCCAGATAAATGTCGACCGGATATTTCAGCTCGTCGCGCTGCTGAGCTACCGCCGCCCAGGAGGAGCCGGAGTCGAACCACACATCCATGGTGTCGGTACCCTTGCGGTAGGTGCGGCCATTGTTACGGTACTTTTCGGGCAGCAGATCGGCCTCGGGTAGCTCCCACCAGGAGTCGGATCCCTTTTCGGCAAACAGGGCTTTGAGATAGGTCAGGGTCTCTTCGTTCAGCAGCGGTTCGCCGGTCTCGGTGTCGTAGAACACCGGGATGGGCATACCCCAGGTGCGCTGGCGCGAGATGCACCAGTCGGAGCGATCGCCCACCATAGCGGTAATTCGATTTTCGCCCGTCGCCGGAATCCACTGCACGGTCTGAATGGCTTTCAGCGCCGCATCGCGAAAGCCCTCTACCGAGGCAAACCACTGCTCGGTGGCGCGGTAAATGGTGGGCTGCTTAGTGCGCCAGTCGTAGGGGTACTTGTGGACGTAGGGCTCGTGCTTGAGCAAAGACCCGGCCTGCTTCAGGGCCTCAATGACTGCGGGGTTGGCGTCACTCAGCACGTTCAGCCCAGCAAAGGGGCCAGCCTCCTCGGTCATGTCGCCCTTTTCGTCGACAGGAGACAGCACCGGCAAGCCGTAGCGCTGGCCTACCTTAAAGTCTTCTTCACCGTGGCCGGGGGCGGTGTGTACCAGGCCCGTACCCGACTCGGTGGTGACGTAGTCGCCGCCGATTAAAATTGGGCTCTCGCGATCAAACAGCGGGTGGCGATAGGTAGAATGCTCTAGCGCCGCGCCTTTGATTTCGGCTTTGAGGGTCAGTTTTGCATCGAGGACGCTGGCCATGCGATCGCACAGATCCTTGGCCACAATCAGGTACTTAAACGGCGTTCCCGCCGTGACCTCCACCACGGCATAGGTCAGCTCCGCATTCACCGCTACCGCCAGGTTGGCCGGAATCGTCCAGGGCGTGGTAGTCCAGATCGCCACGCCCAGCTCGCCCAGGTAGGGTTCCAGGGCATCTTTGGCCTCGGACGAGGCGCTCACCATCGGGAAAGCCGCGTAGATACTGGGGGACGTGTGCCCTTCGGGGTACTCTAGCTCGGCCTCGGCCAGGGCGGTTTGGGAACTGGGGCTCCAGTGCACCGACTTCAGCCCCCGGTAGATGTAGCCTTTCAGGTACATCTGGCCAAATACCTCGATCTGGGCTGCCTCATAGTCGGGAGTCAGCGTCATGTAGGGGTGATCCCAGTCGCCCCAGATGCCGTAGCGTTTGAAACTTTCCCGCTGGCGATCGATGGTTTTGAGCGCAAAGGCCTTGGCTTTATAGCGCAGCTTGATCGGCGTCAGGTTGGCCCGCGCTGCGGGGTCCATTGCCTGTAGCACTTTCAGCTCGATGGGCAGACCGTGGCAGTCCCAGCCGGGCACGTAGCGTACCTTGCGGCCCTTGAGCAGCTGATACTTGTTGATTGTGTCCTTCAAAATTTTGTTGAGGGCGTGGCCAATGTGCAGGTCGCCGTTGGCGTAGGGCGGCCCATCGTGCAGCACAAACACCTCGCCAGGGTTGCTGGTCGACAGGGTCTCATAAATTTTGTGCTCGGCCCAAAAGGCTTGAATCTCAGGCTCGCGCTGGGTGGCGTTGGCCCGCATATCAAAGCTGGTCTGGGGCAGCAGAACGGTGTCTTTGTAGCTTTTAGAGTCTGTCACAGCCTGAGATCGACTAAGGGTGAAGGATTGCTCGCGCCATTATGGCAGATTCGATGCATTATGCATCCTTATACATTAGGCCAGGTTGAGGGCAATTGCAGGGCCAATCTGGTTAGCCGGGGTCAGGCGGTCACGGAATTTCAGCTATCGGCCCAGTTTTCATCATCGTCCCAGTTGGCGTCTTCGGTCTCTGTCGAGGCTTTGGTCTCAGGGCTGAGGGAACTCGCTGGTGCTTTAAAGTCGGTTGCTGCGGCTGGAACAGATGAAGCGTTGGAGGGCGAAGCCTCGCTGCGATCGCCCAGTTCGGGCCGCTCAACACTCGCGATCGCCTCAGTATCGACAATAGTTATACCTGGGGCGATACCTGGCGGCTGGGCTGGGTCAGACCTGTCTTCCGTTGGGGAATCAGGTCTAGCCGGAGGCTGCGCCTTATTTTTGGCCAAAGGCGAGGGGCGCGGCGGAATTTCGATCACGGCTCGTTTGGGTTTGGGGGTGGTCTTGGATTTCACGACATCCCCTACCCACGCTTTGAGCCCGGCCAGTCGAGCCCCCATGGTAGCGGGCTTTCGCGCTGGAGCAGGCGACGCCGGCGATTCCCGAAGGAATACTCGTCCCGAGTCGGGTTCCGAACGCTCTGCGAATCGCGGCGGTCTTTTAGCCTTGGACGCTGGGACGGGTGCGCTAGCTGACTCTACAACAGCGGATTTAGGCATCTGGCCCCTGGTTTTAGCGGGACCGGGTTTAGCAAAATCGATTGTCGCAAAATCGGTTTTTGCCGCGATCGAGCGATGGGCGACAGGCTCCAGTTCATCCACGAACTCGTAGTCCACATCTTTTAGAGATGAAACCCGAATTTCGCTGACGGCGATCGCCGGATCACCTGGTCGTCTGCCAGTCTCCGTTTCAGGCAGCCAGCGGCCCAAAGGCGTCGCTCTGAGCAGGTTCAGCGCCGACTGTTTAAGCTGACGGCCAAACGCAGGCCAGGAGTCGGGCGTCAGGGGCGTTTGCAGATCTAGGGGAGTGCGCTTGCGGCGCAGGGTCAGGGTTTGCCAGCCCAGCCAGCCCAGCAGCACTACGCTGGTCAGGTGCCCCAGCAGTTCGGTGGGCGAGGTCTGAACGGCGCTAAACCACAGCACCAGGCCGTAAAACCCGCCGACCCCACTCCAGAAGAAATCGTGGCGGCGGTGCACCTCCGGAAAGAAAAAGGCGGCTCCGTAGAGGGCAATGCTGCCCAGCCAAACCGCGATCGCCAAAACCTGAACCCCCATACCGCTCGGTGCATCCGCAATCTCAACACCACTACTCTATCGCGGCTGACCAGGTCCGAGCGCATCCACAGCGCTCACTGACCCAACGACTCATCCACTCGCCAACTTCTTGCCTAAGCCGCCCCTGCTTTTTTAGAAAACAGTACCAAAATGGTCTTGATGATGAGCTGAATGTCGTAGGCCAAACTCCAGTTCTTTTGATAGTCGAGATCCATCCGAATCACGTCCTCAAACTTTTTCACCGTAGAACGACCGTTCACCTGCCACTCGCCGGTCATGCCGGGTTTAACATCCAGGCGCTGCCACTCGGGCACCTTGTACTGCTCAATTTCATCGGGAGTGGGCGGGCGAGTGCCCACCAGGCTCATGTCGCCCTGCAGCACATTCCAAAACTGAGGCAGTTCATCCAGGCTGGTGCGGCGCAGAAAGCGACCTACCTTGGTAATGCGGGGGTCATTTTCGTTTTTAAACAGCGGCCCCTCCAGCTCGTTTTCGACCTGAGCCTTGAGGGCTTCGGCATCGGTCACCATCGAGCGAAACTTCCAGATGTGAAAGCGCTTGCCCATCCAGGAGCAGCGCACCTGCTTAAAGAGGATGGGGCCGCCGTCTTCGAGTTTGATCGCAATGACAATCGGCACCGATAGGACGGCGGTAATAGCCAGCCCTACCAGGGCTCCTAAAATATCGAGCGCGCGCTTGCCCTTAGAGGTCACCGATGGGTGCGCTGTCAGCGCCACAAACCGCATCTCGGGCTTGGAGGCCGGGGCTTCTGGCTCCCCGGAAACGGCCTCAAAGGTGAAAAGCTGCTCCAGATCGGTGAGAGCCAGGACCATGCGGACCTGTTCTTGCACGCCGCGCAGCACCATGTCTACGCCCTTGGCTTTGCAGGTCCGGTAGCAGATGACCAGGGCACCCAGGCCGCTACTGTCAATAAATTCAGTTTGGCTGAGATCGATGATGATGGATGCAGGGATCGGCTGACTGAGGCAGTGGCGCTTGACCTGTTGTTCAAACTCAACCGCCTCAACAACGGTCAGGGTAGATGGCACTCCGACGACACAAACAGTGTCTAGATCCTCAGCTATGGGCTGGTGGGCTGCTACTTGTGGATCTTGATCTGGAGCAATGGATGAGGTCATACCGGCATCCCTGGTAATGGTTAGTGCAGTGGTTACTGTGAGGGTTCCCCCAACAATGGAAACTATAAAAGTCTCTCTCTAGGGTTGCCTCGCCATCGACCTCAACTTCAACGAGTCTTAATGAGTCGTTGATAAGTTGGTTAGGAACAACGGACTGTTCCTTCCCCTGACGGACTCAGAGCACTGCGGTTCCAGATCAGGCCCGGTTGTTTCCTACGCTACCAGCAACTGCCGCAGGACGTAGGGCAAAATGCCGCCGTGGCGGAAGTACTCCACTTCGTCTAGGGTGTCGATGCGGCAGAGCAGGGGCACGGTGGTCGTGTCGCCCTCGATCCGGTGGATTACCAGGTTGACTGTCATTCCCGGCTGAATGCCGCCGCTGAGGCCAGTCAGGTCAAAGGTTTCGCTGCCATCTAGGTGCAGCACACCCCGTTGTACGCCCTCGGTAAATTGCAGGGGCAGCACGCCCATGCCCACCAGGTTGGAGCGGTGAATGCGCTCAAAGCTCTCGGCCACCACTGCTTTGACTCCCAGCAGCCGGGTGCCCTTGGCCGCCCAGTCGCGGGATGAGCCAGTGCCGTATTCTTTACCCGCAACCACCACCAGGGGAGTACCGCTGGCCTGGTACTTCATGGCCGCATCATAAATAGACATGTCGGTACCGTCGGGCATGTACCGGGTGACCCCGCCCGAGGAACCGGGCACCATCTCATTTTTAAGACGAATGTTGGCAAAGGTGCCACGCATCATCACCTCGTGGTTGCCTCGGCGCGACCCGTAGGAGTTGAAGTCGGCTGCCGTGACGTGGTTGCCCACCAGATAGCTGCCCGCTGGGCTATCGGTTTTGATCGCCCCGGCGGGGGAGATGTGGTCGGTGGTGATGCTGTCGCCCAAAATGGCCAGAGGACGCGCCCCGAAAATATCGGCAAAGGCCTGACCGTTGACGCTGGGGGCCATACCCTCGAAGTAGGGTGGGTTTTGGACGTAGGTGCTGTCGTCGCTCCAGGTGTAGGTCTGGCTTTCGGGCGTGGCGATCTGCTGCCAGTCAGCGGTGCCGATAAACACGTTGCCGTAGCGGCTGCGGAACATCTCGGGGGTGAGGGACTCGGCCATAACGGCCTGAATTTCGGCGCTGGTGGGCCAAATATCTTTTAGGTAGACCGAGCGGCCCTCGGAGTCCTGGCCAATCGGGTCGGTTTTGAGGTCGATGGCCAAGCTGCCTGCGATCGCATAGGCAACCACCAGCGGCGGCGAGGCCAGGTAGTTGGCCTTGGTGTGAGGGCTGACGCGGCCCTCAAAGTTGCGGTTGCCTGAGAGCACGGCACCGACCACTAGGTCGTTGCTATCGATGGCGCTAGCAATAGGGCCAGACAGGGGACCAGAGTTGCCAATACAGGTGGTGCAGCCGTAGCCGACCAGGTTAAAGCCCAAGGCATCTAGATCATCCTGGAGGTTGGCCTTTTCGAGATAGTCGCTTACCACCTGACTGCCGGGGGCAAGGGAGGTCTTGACCCAGGGTTTGACGGTCAGGCCCTTTTCTCTGGCTTTGCGGGCGACCAGCCCTGCGCCGATCATAACGGAAGGGTTAGAGGTGTTGGTGCAGCTGGTGATGGCGGCGATCACCACATCGCCATCGGTGAGGCTGTAGTCGGTGCCCGCTACCGGCACCGATCGCTTCTCGGCGTAGGGCTTGCCGCTAAAGCCGGGGAAGTCGCTTTCTTTGAACTGCTGCGCCAGCGCCGCCAGGGTAACCCGGTCTTGAGGCCGCTTTGGCCCGGCCAGAGACGGCTCCACCGTGGCCAGATCTAGCGCCAGGGTATTGGTAAAAATCGGGTCGGGGGCACCCGCCTCGCGCCACAGCCCCTGGGCCTTGGCATAGGCTTCAACCAGGGCAATGCGATCGGGATCGCGGCCTGAGAACTCCAGGTAGCGAATGGTTTCGCCATCGATGGGAAAGAAACCGCAGGTAGCGCCGTACTCAGGGGCCATGTTGGCGATCGTGGCGCGATCGGCCAGGGTGAGATGATCGAGGCCATCGCCATAAAATTCGACAAACTTGCCCACCACCCCTTTGGCCCGCAGCATTTGCACCACGGTGAGCACCAGGTCGGTGGCGGTGGCCCCCTCGGGCAGCTGTCCGGTGAGCTTAAAGCCCACCACTTCCGGAATCAGCATGGAGATGGGCTGGCCCAGCATTGCCGCTTCGGCCTCAATGCCACCCACGCCCCAGCCCAGCACCGAGAGGCCGTTAATCATGGTGGTGTGGCTGTCGGTACCGACCAGGGTATCGGGGTAGGCGACCGTTTCGCCGTGTTCATCCTTTGTCCACACGACCTGGGCCAGGTACTCAAGGTTGACCTGGTGGCAGATGCCGGTACCCGGCGGTACCACGCGAAAATTGTCGAAGGCGCTCTGGCCCCAGCGCAGGAAGGCATAGCGCTCAAAGTTGCGCTGAAATTCTTTTTCAACGTTTTGGCCAAAGGCCTCAGCGCTGCCGAAGGAGTCGACCATCACCGAGTGGTCAATCACCAGATCCACAGGCGAGAGAGGGTTGATTTTGTCGGGATCGCCGCCCAGGTTCACCATGGCGTCGCGCATGGCGGCCAGATCGACCACGGCGGGTACGCCCGTAAAGTCCTGCATCAGCACCCGAGCGGGGCGATAGGCGATCTCGCGCGTGGAGGACTGCGTTTGCAGCCAGTCGGCTACCGCCTGCACGTCTGTCGCCGTAACCGATCGCCCGTCTTCGTGGCGCAGCAGGTTTTCGAGCAGCACCTTGAGGCTGAAGGGCAGGCGGCTGACGTCACCTAGGCTGGCGGCAGCGGCGGGCAGGCTGTAGACGGTGTAAGTGGTGCTGCCTACGGTGAGGTGGGTTTTGGCGTCGAAACTATTCACAGGGCTGTTCACAGGGCTGGGCTCTCCGGGTCGCGACGGGCATAGTTAGCGTTGCGATCTTATTACATCCGCTGCCCTGCTGTGCTGTAGGCTGTGTTGCCAATCGAGCCTCAGGGAGCAATCTGTTCTAGCGGGTTGACCCCTTGGAAAATAGACCCCCAAACAGCGATCGCTTTTCGACAGTAGGCCTGGTGGCCGACCCGTTGCCGCCAGAGTCGCGCACTGGGGCATCGGCCACGGTTATTTTGAGCTGCTGGGCATACTTGAGGGCAACAGCGTTTTTGGGGTTGAGACGCAGCGCCTGCTTGAAGTGCACCTTAGCCATGCCCATCAGCTTGCTGAGTAAGTAGGCCTGCCCGAGCAGGCAGTGGTAGCTGCTGTTTTGGGGGTCAATTTTGAGGGCATCTTTGAGTTCTTGAATGGCCGCCTGCACGTTTTTACCCTTGAGATACTCCTGAGCCCGACTGTAGTGGCGCTCGGCGTACATCAGCCCCGATACGGCCTTACCGTCGGGAGGGGGGTCCGCAGGCAATGGCGCAGGCGACCTGGGTATGGAGGCGGTGGACATGAGGCCGGTGCGCTTTTCGCGAATGACCGGGGCTCCCATCTTGCGGCGCAGGTAGACCAGGTTTAGTTCGCTCAGCTGCTGGGTGCAAGATTCAAAATCGGTCTCCGACTCGTACTGGCGATCGCACAGGCGATCGACCGCCTGCTCGTAGAACACATCTACCTCGGGCTCGGGCACCTTTAGCAGCTGTTGGCTCTGCTCCCCCGTGGGGGTGAGTTGTTGATCGCGGCTCAGGCGACGCACCTTAAAGCGCAGCATAGCCAGCGCTTCGTTGCGGCTCTTGTCTTGCTTGAGGCGCTGATAGGCGGGGTTGACCAGCTTGGGCAATACCTGGGTGGCAAACTGACGCAGCTCTGGTGCCACGTGCATCAGTGCGTCGGGGTGAAGCTGTTTAGCTACGGTTCGATAGCGCTTGAGAATACGGCGCTCGTCTGCGGCTACCGACAGCCCCAGCAGCGCGTAGGGGTCTGTAAATCGTTTTAGCCATTCAGGGGAGAAGGCAGCGTGGGACATTCAGGGGTAGAACTAGGGGGGGATCTTTGTTATCTTCACGGATTAATGCTAACCCCATACTAGAACCTGCGGGCCAATGTCGATTCTTTACGCCAGGCTTATACTGGTTTCACAGGCTGGTTCAAAGTTAAGTTCAAAGATTTAAATTTCACGGGCTTCAAAGGTGGCGAAGCAATGTTGGCACAGCGTTCCCGTCGAACAGCCGTTTTTCTAGCGTGGGCTGGGGTATTTACCCCCGGCTTCATTCCTTTGTCAGGATTACATAAGTTTTATATGGGGCAACCCTTTTGGGGAGTTGTCTACTTACTCCTAGGCTGGACGCAAATTCCTCGGGTGGCTTGTGCCATTGAAGGGTTTCTGCTGCTGACCCAGCCCTCGGATGCCTTCGGCGCGATCGATGTTTTTGTCAAAGATGCTAAAGCGGGTCTCGATCCAAAGCAGATCGATGCCCTGGGCAAAGCTTTGCGAGAGCTAGATACCCTGCGCCAGGAGGGGCTGATCTCAGAGCTTGAATTTGAGCAAAAGCGTCGCCTGCTGCTGGATCAGGTGGCTTGAGCTGAGATGATTGGCGAGTAGATAGGTAGGTGATTGGTGCTGAAGCGTTGGCAAACTTTGAGGGCTCAGATCAATCCCCTCGCTGGTCGCCTGAGTCAAGATCCAAGCTATCGACTGCGATCTTACCAGGAGGTAGAGCAGGCTGCCCGTCTGGGGTTTACCCTTGATGTGAACCGGGCCACGGTAGACGACTGGCTGCAACTGCCGGGGCTATCGATTCGGCAGGCCCAGGGATTAGTGCGCCTGCGCCAAGCCGGAGTCCAGTTTCACTGTTTAGAGGATGTGGCCGCGGCCCTGGGGGTAGCTTCAGCCCAGCTGGCTCGCCTAGCCCCAGTGCTGTCGTTTTGCTACTACGACGATCACAGCGGTACCCTACCCGGTCTCAGCCTGAACCAGGCTACCGCAGCCCAGCTCTGTGCGGTGCCGGGGATGCCGCCAGCGTTAGCCCAGGCGGTGGTACAGGAGCGATCGCGCCGTGGACCCTACCAAGATCTCGCTGACCTGCAGCGTCGCCTGGAGTTAGCCCCTGACCTGGTACAAACTCTTATGTATTACCTGCGCCCTTAGCCGTTAGGGCCAATCGGCGCCCATACACAGCGCAGGCCGATTGACCTGAACACGACGTGTTTCCCGCAGGGAGAAAACCTGGAAGCTTGAGCGGCGTTTAATTGGGCCAGCCTACTTAATAACCATTGCGTATATTATTGCCCGTGCAAATGTGTTAGCAATTGCGACGGCAATAGTTGTAGCGAGCTGTAGCGAAACAGTTGTAGCAATGCTGACAACAAATAATAGCTTGAGCCTGTTTTATAGGGGTGTCCTAGGCGAGTTTTAGGTTTGGCATTGGGTTAATTCTATGCAGCCATTTACGATCTTGGCGTGTAGCAACAAAACGATAAACAGCGATCGCAAATCGCGATCGCTTAATAACCCTAAATCCCTGCCTTACAAGACGTTCAGGGCGCTTAAAGAATCATAAACCGAACTTAATTTCGCCAAGGTATTGTGTAGGTGAGAGAAATATTTTAGAACTTCAATCAAGTTCTAAAATGCAATTTTTGATTTCTTAAGAAAACAAGTAATTTCTGCTGGAGTTAGCGTCATGGTAGTAGCCTCACCTCCTCAAACTAGAGTCCTGACTGACGAAGAGCTGCGTAAAATGCACGCCTACTGGCGAGCCTGCAATTACCTCGCCGTAGGCATGATCTACCTGCGCAGCAACCCCCTGCTCAGAGAGCCGCTCCGGCCCGAGCATGTTAAGCACCGGCTGCTGGGCCACTGGGGCGCTTCTCCAGCCCTCAGCTTTACCTATATCCACTGCAATCGGTTGATCAAAAAGTACGACCTGGACATGATCTTTGTAGCCGGCCCTGGTCACGGTGCCCCAGGGGTGCTGGGGCCAGTCTATCTGGAGGGCACCTATGCCGAGATCTATCCTGACAAGGGCATGAACGAAGACGGCCTGCGCCGCTTCTTCAAGCAGTTTTCCTTCCCGGGCCACATCGGTAGCCACGTGACGCCTGAGACCCCTGGGTCAATTCACGAGGGCGGTGAGCTGGGCTACAGCATCTCCCACGCCTATGGGGCGGTGCTTGACAACCCCGATCTAATCGTCACCTGCGTGGCGGGTGACGGCGAGGCCGAGACTGGCCCCTTGGCTACCTCCTGGCACTCTAACAAGTTTATTAACCCGGCTCGTGACGGCGCGGTGCTGCCGATTCTCAACCTGAATGGCTACAAGATTGCCAACCCCAGCATTCTCTCGCGGGTCTCCCACGAGGAGCTAGAGTACCTGTTCAGGGGCTACGGCTACACCCCCTACTTCGTCGAGGGCAGCGACCCCGCCGAGATGCACCAGAGCATGGCCGCAGTCATGGAAGAGTGCGTGCTCAAGATCAAAGCGATCCAGCGGGATGCCCGGCTCAACGACAACCTGGAACGACCTCGCTGGCCGATGATTGTGCTGCGCACCCCCAAGGGCTGGACCGGGCCGAAAGATGTCGATGGCCACAAGGTGGAGGGGTTCTGGCGATCGCACCAGGTCCCCATGGGCGGCATGCACAGCAACCCCGAGCACCTGCGCCTGCTGGAAGAATGGATGCGCAGCTATGGTCCTGAAGAATTGTTCGACGAGAACGGCACCCTAGTTCCAGAGCTGAGAGATCTGGCCCCGGTCGGCCACCGCCGCATGAGTGCCAATCTGCACGCCAACGGCGGCATGCTGCGCAAGGCGCTGAAACTGCCCGACTTTCGCGACTACGCCATCAACGTGCCCAGGCCCGGCAGCGTCGAGTTTGAGAACACCAAGGTGCTGGGCCTTCTCATGCGCGACACCATGCGCGACAACCCCACCAATTTTCGCCTGATGGGGCCAGACGAAACGGCCTCTAACCGGCTAAACGCCGTCTATGAAGTCACCAAAAAGGCGTGGATGGCCGATTTTTTGCCCGAAGATCTTGACGGCAGTGAACTCTCTCGCGAGGGCCGGGTGATGGAAATGCTCAGCGAGCACACTCTGCAGGGCTGGCTGGAGGGCTACCTGCTGACGGGTCGCCACGGCCTGTTTCATACCTATGAGGCCTTTGCCCACGTGGTCAGCTCGATGTTTAACCAGCACGCCAAGTGGCTGGATATCTGCAAAAACCACGTGCCCTGGCGGCGATCGGTGTCGTCGCTCAACATTCTGCTGTCGTCGCTGGTGTGGCGGCAAGACCACAACGGCTTTAGCCACCAGGACCCCGGCTACGTCGATCTCGTCACCAACAAGAGCCCCGATGTCGTGCGGGTCTACTTTCCGCCCGATGCCAACTGCCTGCTGTCGGTGGCCGACCACTGCTTCCGCAGCGTCGATTACATCAACGTGATTGTCTCCGACAAGCAGAGCCATCTTCAGTACCTGACTATTGATGAGGCGGTGACCCACTGCACCAAGGGCATCGGCATTTGGGACTGGGCCAGCAACGACGACTGCGGCACCGAGCCCGACTCGCCCGATGTGGTGATGGCCTGCTGCGGCGATATTGTCACGAAAGAATCGCTGGTGGCCACTGCTATCTTGAGGGAGGAGTTTCCTTTTCTGAAGGTGCGGTTTGTCAACGTGGTCGATCTGTTTACCCTGATCTCCCACGGAGAGCACCCCCACGGGCTGAGCAATCGAGACTTCGACTCGCTCTTCACCCCCGACAAGCCCGTGATCTTCAACTTCCACGGCTACCCCTGGCTAATTCACAAGCTGGTGTACCGCCGATCCAATCAGGAGCGTATTCACGTGCGGGGCTACAAAGAGCAGGGCAACATCAACACGCCGCTGGAGCTGGCGATCAACAACGAGATCGATCGCTTTAGCCTTGTAATCGACGTGATCGATCGCGTACCCAAACTGGGGTCGGCAGCGGCTCACGTCAAAGAAAAAATGAAAAACAAGATCATCGAGTGCCTTAACTATGCCCATACCGAGGGCAAAGACCAGGACGAAATTGTCAACTGGCAGTGGCCCTACTAGGGGCGGGGACGTTGTAAGCGTCAACTAGCTAAAAGCGGCCTGCTGTGCTGGGCCGCTTTTGATTTGCAAAAGGTTTGGAAACGGGGAGGCCGGGTGAGATGGCTACAGCCACTTGGGTTAGGACGGAGCAGAACAGTCATTCCCATGACCACGGGAATCTATTCGAGAGCAGCTACTCCCACGTAGATTTCTGCCTGCGCGGGAATGACGGTCCAGAATCATCTCGGACAACAAATCCTAACCGTAACGGCTACGGCTATAGGTTCTAAATCCTGCCAGCCAGCCTGTGGGAGCATTTACTGATTGTGGATTGCCTGTAGATGTGTTAGATTCTTTCTGAATTCAATTTAATAGTGACACTGCCTAATTCAGCTTTTGCTGAAGCGGAGGAACCAATTTTTGGGGCTTATCTCAGGGCGAATCGCATCGCCAGAGAAGGGGATCTCTCACCCCTCGCCCGTCAGCTAACTCCGTCGGCCTTGGGAGAGAACGTACTGGAAGCTTTTTCTAGCGCTATCCGTAGTTCTCCTACGACTGTTAACTCCCTCGATGACGGCTGTTCATCGAAGGGTTTTTGTCTAGCACCACAACAGGAGACAGGGTATGGAAACCTGGTCTGGGATCACCGCGTCTGTAGTCTTTTTTGGGGTCTTGGCCCTGATCGCTACCGAACGCATGCACCTGACGATCGCCGCCTTTTTGGGGGCCATGCTGCTGATTTTTCTGCACGTGTTGACCCTCGACCAGGCGATCGCCTACGTCGGCCACAGCCACGCTACCCTGGCCCTATTTTTTGGGGTGATGGTAATGGTGCGCGCCTTTGAACCGACCAAAATTTTTGAGTACCTGGCGACTCAAATGGTGATTATGGCGCGGGGTGAGGGCAAGCGCTTGCTGCTGGGCATTGTGGCCATTACCACCCCGATCTGCGCCATGCTGCCCAACGCCACGACGGTGATGCTGCTGGCGCCGCTGATTCCGCCCATGGCGGCAGAACTCAACATCAACTTTGTGCCGCTGCTGATTTTGATGGTGTTTGTGGCCAACAGCGCTGGCCTGCTGACGATTGTGGGCGACCCGGCCACGTTTATTGTCGGCAGCTCGATCAATATGAGCTTTTTAGACTATTTGCTCAAGCTCAGCCTGGGGGGCGTGGTGGCGATCGCCACCATCGTGGTCATGCTGCCCATTCTCTTCCCCAACACCTGGAACAAAAAGCTGGATGATCTCGACCACTTGCCCCGCCCGGTGGTCAACCATCCCCGGATGCTGGCCCTGGGCGGCGTGATTGTGGGGCTAGTGCTGTTGCTCTTTGTGATTGGTGAGAGCCTGCCGGTGCCCGTTTCGCCCGCGGCGATCGCGCTGCTGGGGGCGGCCCTCTGCCTGCTGCTGACCCACCACAGCGGCATCGACACCGTGCAAAACATTCTGCGCGATGTCGACTGGAGCACGCTGGTGTTCTTTATGAGCGTGTTTGTGCTGATTGGCGGCCTGCAAGAAACCGGGGTGATCAGTTCAGCCTCGGGGCTGCTGGGGGTCGTGATCGGTCAAAATATTGCCCTGGGCGCCATGCTGCTGCTGTTTGTAACTGGCATTCTCTCTAGCCTGATTCCTAACATTCCCCTGGTGGTGGCCATGGTGCCCCTGCTGAAAGAATACCTGGTGAATGTGAATCTGGCCGGGCCGGAGCTGCTGTCGCCCGACTTTTCCGGGCAGATACCGCCTGAGATTTTGCCCCTGTTTGCGGCGATGATGTTTGGGGCTACCCTGGGCGGCAACGGCACCCTGGTGGGCGCGTCGTCCAACATCGTGGCGGCGGGTATTGCCGAGCAGCACGGCAAGCCGATTTCCTTTGGGCTGTTCTTGAACTACGGTCTGCCGCTGATGGCGCTACAGCTGATCGTCATCAGCGTCTACGTGGGGGTTCGATTTTTGCTGTAGCACAGCCGGGGCCGAGGCGACCTGAGGCTAGGATGGTTTTGCCCCTGTTTTACTCAAACTATCCCTGGAAGGCTCTAACGCTATGCCCACCGATCAGCCGACCTGGAGCACCTGGCAAGACTTTAGGGCCGCCCAGCAGGAGCTGGTCTTAGCAGCAGGTACAGCTGCCCACATTCCAGTCACAATTCGCTATATCGATTGGGGGGAGGCCCAGCTCGGCACCGTTTTACTGATGCACGGCATACCCACCTGGGGCTACCTCTACCACGCGGTGATTCCGCCGCTGGTGAAGGCTGGCTACCGCGTTTTGGTCCCCGATTTTTTGGGCCACGGCTGGTCAGATCGCCGCGATCGCTTTGATCGCTCCTTCCAAGACCAGGCCCGTATGATTGTGGCCCTGCTGTCAGCGCTGGGCCTGGAGCAGGTGGATATGGTGGGCCACGATACGGGCGGTGCGGTAGCGCTAATTTTGGCGATCGAGCACCCGGCGGTGGTCAATCACCTGGTGATTACCAATGCGGTCTGCTACGACCGCTTTGACGACGACATGCTCGACTTTGGCCATCCGCTGCGGTGGAAGCCGCGCCCAGTTGCCGATCTAGTTGCCGCTCTGGAAGAAAGCCTGGCCGCTGGTCTGTCTAACCAGAGCCGACTTACCGCTGAGTTTCGCGCGGGCATTATTGCACCCTGGGCCAGCGAAGAAGGCAAACTGAGCCTGCTGCGCAATGCCGCTGCCCTCAATGCCAATCAGACAATGGCGCTGGTCGATCGCCACGGCAACATCACCGCTCGCACCCTGATTTTGTGGGGCATGGATGACCCCTGGCAGCGGGCAGAGGACGGCAGGCAGCTGGCCAGCGAGATTCCTGGTGCGGTATTTCAGCCCCTTGAGCAGGCCTCTCACTGGGTGCAGCAAGATGCCCCAGAGCGGTTTTCTCAAGCATTGCTAGAGTTTTTTGCTGACTAAAGAATGGGAATAGGCATTTCCGTCGGCTGTCCACGGTCAGGCAAGATGCCTGACCCACAAGAATTGCACCTTAAAAATCCACGTTCCTTACCTGCCCTGTTCCTTAGTCTTCTTGGACTTCTTCCCTTTCCTGCCGTTCCTCTAAAAACAGCCTGGGCCAGCCTGAGAGCTACCGCCTTAGCCATTTTGTTGATAGCAACTTGTGAAACGTCAGCAATCACAGCCGCCGCTACTGCCAGGAGAGAGATACGGCCCTAACGAAGGTCAGGACGAGGCTAGCCAGGCCTGAGCTAGAGTATGCTAACCAGCAAAACTCCACTTCTGAATCGGGTGTAAAGTCTTGATTTGATGCAGATGGTAGGCTTAAGGGATATTTTTCTTCGGGGCCGATCTAATGCGCGTAGAAGCTTGCTGTCAGGCCCTGCTTGAGCACCTGCTGCCCGATCTCGACCCTCAGCGGCAGGGCCTTTGTATCGACGTCGGGGTGGGTACCTTTGCCTTTTACTGTGAGCTGTTTGCTCGGCTGGGGTTTGCCACCGTAGCGGTAGAACCCTGCCCCACCGATAAGCTGCGGGCCGTTTGCGGGCAGTACCCAATTCAGCTGATAGAGCAGTGTCTGTCTGACCAGGTGGGCACTCAAACTCTGCACATGGGCCAGTTTGCCAACCTGGCCAACAGCAACTTTAGCTCGCTGGCGGCTGACTGGTTTGGGGCGTCAACCAGCACCCGCTCGGTGCCCACCCTAACGCTTGCCGCCCTGCTCAAGCAGGTAGCCGCTACCCGCATTACCGCTCTCAAGATCGATATTGAAGGGTGGGAGCCCGTGGTGATCCAGCAGCTGGCTGAGCTACCCTCCGAGCTGCTGCCCCAGGTGGTTATGTTTGAGTACGGTGGCGGCAGCAGCCGCGCTTTGGGACAAAAAGGCTGGTCACCCCGATTTTTTGAGGGTACTATGACCTGCCTGAAAACCTTACAGCAGCTGGGGTACGACTTCAGCGTTATGGTTGACTATGCCTCGGGCACGCAGGCCAAGGTGTTTGACCTGCAAGCCTTAGATTTGGCTCGCGATTCGCCTTTCTACGCCAATGGGGTCTATGGCAATATTCTCTGCTTCTATCGGCAGCGCTTTGCGATCGCAACCATTCACCGAATCTGTGCACCCTATGGCGGCGGCTTGGCCAACTGGTTTATCAGTCGGTTTGTGTCATAAGAGCGTGCCCCAGAGCTATCGCCCCAGCCCGTCGGGAACCTGCTCGTTGTAGTAGTAGTTCCACAGGGAGGCCACCGGCTCTTCGGCTTCTGTACCGGTGCCAACTGGGCCGCCGCCAACCGGAGCATCGGCGGCGGCGACTAGAAAGGCATTGGGGTCTGCCTGGTAGGCGGCCAGCAACGCTTTTTCTTCAATTGACAGGTCAGGAGAGCTGTCTTGCTCCATTTCTAGAAAGGTGGTTTCGACCAGCTCCATTTGCTCTTCGGCGACGCTGAGTTCATGGTGGGTCTCACCGTTGAGCAGCTGCTCTAGCGGTTGCAGCTCGTCCACATGGCTAGAGAGAGCCCGCAACCGCTCTTCGTAGGTTTCAGTCAGCTGCTGCAGCTCCTGTCGGTGCTGGGCGGCCTGCTGGTCGAAGCGGGCCTGAAGCTCAGCTTTTTTGGCTTCTACGGCCTTGAGTCTGGCCTGATGGTCTTTGAGCGCCTTGAGCAAGGGCACGACCTGCCCTTTTAGGGTCATGTGATCGACGTCGAGCTGGTGAAACCGCTCAGATAGGCTGACGTAGGCGCGGCACAGGCGAGTGTAGCGCTCCACCATCTGATTGACGTGCTGAAAGTTTCTCACTGCCGTCTCCAGGCGATCGGTGGCCATAACAACATCCTGTCCGTAGGAGTGAAGTGAACTAGGGCGAAACTCCTTTGCCAAGATGGAAAAGGCCTCGCATTGTTAAGTAGACTCTTAACTACCACGGTTATCCCTAAAATTTCAAGCTACAGAAGATACATTGACGCCAAAAATTTAGGGACTTGACCGAGTTACTAAATATAGTTGCCCGAGCCAGTTGTTTTTCAGAAGCGGTTTTGGTTAATGTGTCAGAATGATGGGGTTACTACAAGCCCATTTTTGCCCACCCACTGGCAGTGCTGTGCGTACTTACAAAAGCCAGAAGATCGACCAGAACGCTGATTATCCCTGCCCCTGTCGCCGGAACGGCTGCATCAAGCCCATTACTCTGACCGAAGCCTTTGGCTGCGATCGCTGCCAGCAAATCTTTGTCGTGCAAGACGACGGCTACGTGATTGAACAGCTCTCCACCCACTACCCTTACAAACGCATCTGGCGGTGGACGGGGCAGCAGTGGCGGCTCGATCGCTCCTCTCTGAGCGTCAGCTACCTGCCCCTGGTGGTGCTGGCGTCTTTTGGGGTCATGGTATTCTTTTTGCTGCTGGCCACCTTACAAACCCCCGACGGGGCTCAGTCCATAGCACGGTTGTTGACCACCCTGGCGGTGTCGCTGGCGGTGGTGGGCATGTTCTGGCTAGCCTCACGGCGTTAGCACCATGGTAGAACTAGCCACCCAGGCAGACTTCAGCGCTGCAGTCGAGCAGGTGCGTCAGGCCAGCCACGTTCTGGCGGCGGCTGGGGCAGAAACCCAGAGCCGTTTGCTTGAGGCCGTGGCCGATGCCCTTGAGGCCAGCCTCGACGACATTCTCGAAGCCAACACCCTTGACCTGGAGGCCAGCCTCGATATGGCCGTGCCCGAGCGGGTGCTGGACTGGCTCAAGCTCACCCCCGAGCGGCTGCAAACCGCCGCCAAAATTTTGCGGCGCCTGGCCTACCTCGGCGACCCGCGCGGGCTATTGCACCCTGCTCCCAGCCGCTTGAGCAAGGCTGTGGCCGGCTACGGCCAGGTCGTGCCCCTGGGCGTGGTGGCGCTGGTCTATGAAGCGTTTCCAGAACTGGCGGCGATCGCGGCGGGGCTGAGCCTGCGCACAGGTAACGGCCTCATTCTCAAGGGCAGCAATGAAGCTGGCCAGACTAACCAGGTGATTTTGCAGGCCCTACACCAGGCGATCGATCAGGTGGGTCTGCCCCAGCACTGCATTTTCTCCCTCACCGAGGAGCAGGGCGATGTCGCTCGCTCGTGGCTGCTGCAAGATCCTGGTGTCGATTTAATTATCCCCTACGGACGACCGGGGCTGGTGCAGCAGGTCGTCCGCCAGGCCGGGGTGCCGGTGCTGCCTACGGCCATGGGCAACTGCTATCTCTACTGGTCGGCCTCGGGCCAGCTCGACACCGTGACCCACATGATTTTAGACAGCCATCGGGGCGAGCCCGACGCCGTCAACGCGATCGAAAAGGTGCTAGTGCACCGGGGCTGTAGCCCCTCGGCCCTGGCGCAACTCTGTCACACCCTGTGGGATCAAGACTTTGAGGTGCTGGCTGACGAGGCCCTACTGGCCGATCTCCCCAACGTTAAACCAGCAACCGCCGCCGACTGGAGCCGCCCCTATTTAAGCAAAACCGTGGCCTTTGGCCTGGTTGAGAATGTTCAAACCGCCGCCGCTCTAATCAATCGCCACAGCAGCGGTCACGCCAACGCCATTGCCACCGAAGCCTACGCCGAGGGCAGCCGTTTTACTCAGCTAGCCACCAGTGCGGTAGTCTACGTCAACACCTCGCCTCGCTTTGTGCGCAACCCGGCCCAGGCCGCCGCGATCGCCCTCGGTATGACAGCCCAACGAGGCCGCTGTAGCGGGTTTGTTGGCCTAAGTGCTCTACTCACTACCAAGCATATTTTGCAGGGTCTGGAGTAGCTGGGGGTTGATAGCCAAGCCGGGGTAATCAGCTGACGAAACGTGCTCAGATGCTCGCTGCCCAAGCACCTACAACTTTAACCGCAAAGCATTAATTTCATCGGCAATGTACTTGCCAACAACTCGCCCACAGCATTTAGTTTCCCACCAGTCTAACGTCTGCTGATGGATCGACTGCAGCAGCATTGGGTTATTGAGCAGCTTGGTTAATACTGGCCCTAAATTTTGCCAACTGCCAATTTGAATGATCGGGGCACCGTTATAAAACCAGCGCGACGGCAGCGATTCTGCGATGATGACACAGCCGTAGCGCATGGCCTCAAACAGTCTATAGGTTTCCAGGGTAGTTCCTCTGGGAGCCAGGCAAATTTTGGCATTCATCAAGTTTTGGCTGTAGGTGTTTTCTGGGGTGTAATTGAACCCAGCAAAGCCGTCAACCAGGGCCAAATGAACCTGAAACTGAGGATTTTTGTCCTTAAACTGTTTCAAGTTGGCAACCATTTCCTCCCGTGACTGGGCTTTTGGTGTTTTAGACCAGTACCGTAGTGACCAGACGGGATACTGATGCTGAACAACGCTACCGTCAAAAAACACATCGCAAGTCCGGTCTTGCATGGGTTCGATAGGTAGGTCCTTAGAATTCAAATAGCCTGGTGGAATATCATAGATAGGAATTATTTTGCTTTTCCCCAAAAGCAATGACTTAATTTTTTTGAGCCTATAGCGGGTTTTTTTGGCAAAGCGATGAGCAAAATTTTTGGCCGACTGTCCCAGCAATAAGAATTTCAAGTAGGATGGTTTTAAGAGGGGGCGATAAAGATTTAGCTGTTCGCGAATTTGACGAGTGCCATAGCACTTAAACACCCCGCCGACTTTATCAATGTAGTCTGGAATTCGATAAAACTCATCACCCAGTATTAGAACAAAGACGTTTTCACCATAGGAAGGCATTTCCTTCATCTCAATCATGGTGACGTAAAAAATTAACCCCTGGTTAGGTAAAGCGCGATCGACGGCCTGGAGCACTTGACCAAAGTAGCCAACAAAGCCACAGCCATCTGGCTCAGGCTCGTAAATATCCCAAGCTATCAGCTTTTTATCAATATAGATGTAAAACTGATTCGCACTCGAGGCAAGTAAATAGTCAAACCCTGTGGTTGACGCTTCAGCAATAGGTTGAAGAAGGGGGTTTCTCAACATGGCTTTGCCTAAAACTTTATGCAGCGAACGCGATTCTTTAATGTTTTGAGCTGAAACTTGAGAAAAAGCTGAGCAGTTATCTGAATCTCATCTGCATCTATTCCATTTGACAGGGCTTCTGCAATTGAGGACGCTTAAAAATATATGACTTTGAATCAGGACCAGTCGAATCTGCTGCTACGTAGTCATTCACCTGCTATTTTTAATGAGCCTATTACTTTTTCAATCCTTTTCTAAGTATGGAGTCATTCTTTTAGAAACCTGAGAGTTGAATCCGAGCTTAGATGAATCTTTAGGCAAGTTTCGATTTCTTGGCATAGGGTTGGGATATGAATATGCACACCCCTAGCATCCCAATTCTTTAGAATTTAGGATTCAAAATTTCTGGGCTGGCCAGCGTTTTGGGCAAAACCCAGTTAAAAGCCCAACTTATATTTTTAGGACTAAGCCGGGCTCTTGAAAAGTATCAACAGATTGCCGTTTAGGTAGCAGACTACACCTGATTAACTTAAGCTGAACTTAAACTTGGATTCTGGAATCCTATACCCATGCAAAACTATTCATAACGTTTTTGCGCTTAACTTCTTGATCCTATTAATCAACTTTATTGTTTTATTAAATTGCTGTGAACTTATTTGCTGTTGCTAAAAAAGGGGCACCTCACTTTTGCAAGTCTATTCCCTTATTCCTCAACCTTTTCTTCCTGAGAAAGTAGGGAAGACGGAGCCAAATACTCTCTTCCCAAGGACGAGGGACTTTGAGAGTAGACGCAGAGCGGCTTTTTTTGAGTGGGTTGCACAACTGGGAACCCTAAAACGTCACCGTCAAAACCTAGGAGTGCGTTAATCGCGGTGGGGGGCATTGGCTAGGGGGCATCGTTCGCTCCAGACGATCAATCGCCCGCTGACCGCCAAATCGGGCGGCAATGATGTCGTCGTAGGTGTCGGCGATGGTGACGACCGAGAGAATGCAGGTCTGTAGCTCCATCAAATCCATGTTTTCGCCGCCGAGCACGCTTTCGGCAAACAGCACCTGGTTGGCGTCGTCGAGATGAAATGCACCAAACCGCATGCGCCGATTTTCGGTGAGCAAAAAATGCATCAGCTCGTCGTCAATGTTGCTGCCAATGGTGACGCAGCTGGTGGCTCGCACCGTGGCTAAATCCGCTGTTTCCCAGGGGTGCACCTCCCAGGGCAGCACCTCAATTTCGACCAGAGTAGACCCGTACAAAATGTCGATCTGGGGAATGTCGGGGTAGGTTCGCAGGCTGTTTTTGAACAAGGCCGCGGTTTGCAGGTAGTCGGCGACCTTGGTGTAGGTGAGGGCCTGAACGTTGCTGGCGAAGGAGAGGGGCATGGGGGATTTTGGATTTCGGATTTGCGATTTTGGCTAGGGAGAACTAGAACTGAACGGCTTTGTAGGATGGGCAGCGCCCACCATTGCCTCTAGGCGGAGCAACCAGCTTTCGGTCAGATTCCTACATGATGAACATTTTTTGATCGAGGGATTTGGGGGCGTGGGAGTCGACGAACTGCTGGGGGCTTTCGTCGGACTCTAGCCGCCCGTCAACCAGATTAATGATGCGATCGGCCACGTCGAGAATGCGGTTGTCGTGGGTGACCATGAGAATGGTGCAGCCTTTTTCTTGGGCCAGGTGCTGCATCAGGGTGACAACGTCGCGGCCCGATTGTTTATCGAGGGCGGCGGTGGGCTCGTCAGCCAGAATCAGCTGGGGCTGGTTGACCAGGGCGCGGGCGATCGCCACCCGCTGCTTTTGCCCACCGCTTAGGGCCGCTGGCTTGTAGTCGGCCCGCTCGGCCAGCCCTACCTGGCTGAGAATATCGACCGCCTGCTGACGCTTGCCGCGAAAGTTGCCGGTGAGCTCCACGGCCATCTCTACGTTTTGGGCCGCCGTCAGTGACTCAAACAGGTTGTGGGCCTGAAAGATGAATCCGATGTTGCGACGAATTTCGACCAGCTGGCGGTTGCCCAGGCCGACCAGCTCTTGCCCCATCACCCGCAAGCTGCCATCGGTGGCCGATCGCAGCGCCCCAATCAGCGTCAGCAGAGTGGTTTTGCCCGAGCCAGAGGGGCCGGTCATAATCACGATCTGGCCAGGGTGTAGATCGAGGCTGATGTCGTAGAGCACCTGCTTGCGCAGGTCGCCTTTGCCAAAGAAATAGTTGAGGTTGCGCACCTGAATAGACGCCTCAGCGGCGACAGGGGGCGAACTCGGGGTCGTGGATGGTGCTGTCATAGCCCAAATACCTCGGCTGGGTCAGTGCGCTGCACCTTGCGTACCGCAATGGCACCGGAAATCAGGCACATGATAAACGTCATGATGTAAATATTAACGACTCGCTGTAGAGTCATCTGAAACAGCAGCCCGGTGACGGCGGCTCCCAGGTTGTAGAACAGGTTGCTGATAAGTAAACCAGGGATGAATCCCAGCACCGACAAAATCACCGCTTCTTGAATTACCACCCCGAATAGGTAGGCGTTGTCGTAGCCGATCGCCTTCAGGGTGGCGTACTCCGACCAGTGGTCGGCCACGTCAGTATAGAGAATTTGGTAGACCAAAATAATGCCGACCACAAAGCCCATCGTGGTAAGCAGCGAGAAGACAAACCCAATGTTGGTGTTTTCTTCCCAGTAGGTGCGCTCGCGGGCGATAAACCCCTCTGGGCCGTTCATGGGCAGTACCAGCACATCCTGGGGCAGGCCGTCGCGCAATGCGCTTACCAGTCTGTCAACCTCGGTGCCGGGGGCAAGTTCGAGCAGGCCAATGTCGGCGGTGGCAAAGCTGCGTTCCTCTTCTTCAGGGCCGCGATTGGCAAAAAAGCGCAGAAAGTTTTGATCGCTCATGATCAAGTTGCCGTTGCCCGAGGCAAAGTCGGTGCCCAGACTAAAGGTGCCCACAACCCGAATTTCGCGATCGGCCAGCTCGGTAATCACCCCCGTCTCGCGGGGGCCGACCTCAGCGCGCGATCGCTCGTCGATCAGGGCCGTGTTGGGCAGCCGCAGATCCTGCTGTCGGGCCAGCACCTCGGGCATGGGCAGCACCGGATCGGAGGGGTTATAGGCAATTACCCGCACGGGGCGAGTTTTGCGGGTGTCGGGGTTTTTCCAGCGGGCATCGCTGATGTAAATGGCGTAGGCCCCCTCCACGCCGTCAAAGGCCTGAGCCTGGTACAGACGGCGGCGGGCAAAGGCGCGCGGCACAAACATGTTCTCCTTCAGCCGGTTGATAATCACAACGTCACCGTTGAGCCGACTGAGCAGCTGCGTCTGGCTGTCGTAGAGGGCGTTTTTGAAGCCGGTGAACAAAAACATTAGCAGCACTGCGAAGGCCACCCCGGCCATAGAGGTGAGGAACTTCTTGCGATCGTGAGTCAGATTGAGCAGAGCGAGGGGAGTGCGACGCATGGCGCAAAACTGGCGATTTTGGATTTTGGA
The DNA here is from genome assembly GCA_003022385.1 of filamentous cyanobacterium CCP3. Lineage (GTDB taxonomy): Bacteria > Cyanobacteriota > Cyanobacteriia > Phormidesmidales > Phormidesmidaceae > Nodosilinea. Next base: position 63,694 of record PYGV01000001.1, read on the forward strand.
TTTGTTGGCAGGCGGTAGGGTGGGCAGTGCCCACCAGTGACCTTTAAAGCCGAACGGATTGTGGGCTGGGTTGCGCTGGCTGGTTGAGCGGGGATGAGTGGTGGGCACCGCCCACACTACTGGGAGGCTGCGCCCCCGTTAGCTGGGGGCAATCTAGCAAGACTTGGCTAGACAGCCGCGATACTGGCTGATCGACAGCGGGAAACAGCAGGGGAACTAATCGCTTAGCCATACGGGCTGTCCTTAGAGAATGGGTGAATGGTATTGATGAGGGAGACTGCCCCCGGCAGCGAGCGCAAGTGAGACACCGACAGATCGACGAGCCCTCAAAATCCCAAATCCAGGTTCTAAAATTCATGCAAACACCTCCGCTGGGTCAGCGGTAACAGCCTTACGGACCGAAATGAGCCCCGACAGAGCGCACATCAGTACCGTAAGCGTAAATACGAAAAACACCCGAAACACTGTCATCTGCATTGGCAGCGTCCCGGCGGTAGCATTCACCGCCAGCTCGTACAGCCCCAGCGCCAGAATTAACCCCGGCACGTAGCCCATCAGCGCCAGCAAAACCGCTTCCTGAAGTACGGTCTTAAACAGGTAGCCGCCGCTGTAGCCGATCGCTTTGAGGGTGGCGTACTCACGCAGGTGGTCGCGAATATCGGTGTAGAGAATTTGGTAGACAATCACAGTACCCACCACAAAGGAGACCACGACCCCCAGGCCAAAGATGAAGCCAATCGAAGTGGTCTGAATCCAGAACTGGCTCTCTTTCAGCACAATCTCGGGCTTGGTGTAGACCTCAACGTCGGCGGGCAGCTGGTCTTGCAAAGCCGCTTTAACCCGCTGGGCGTCGGCCTCTGGTTCCAGCAGTACTAGGCCCAGATTCACCTGGTTGAGCGGTCGCGGGTTGAAGTAGCGGCGAAAGTTTTGATCGCTCATGATCAGCGTGCCGTCGGCGGCAAAGCCACCACCGAGGTCGTACTGCCCCACAACGGTAATGCGGCGGCGATCGGCTTCGGTTTCGAGACCCACGGTTTGGGGGCCAAACTCTGGCCGCGATCGCCGATCGATGAAGGCGGTATTGGGCTGCTGCAGCGCCTGCCTGCCTTCGGGTGCATAGAGTTCTGGCATCAGAAACACTGGGTCACTGGGGTTAAAGGCGTAGACAAACATAGCCCGGCTGATCTTGGTTTCGGGGTTTTTCCACAGCGCGTACTCGGCATAGAGCGGCATCACCCGCTGCACGCCCTCAATACCAGCGGCCTGGTACAGCCGCTCGCGCGGAAAGGCTTTCGTCGAGCTAATTTCAAGCGACTGGGGCGAGATCAGAAAAATGTCGCCGTTAAACTCGTCGTAGAAGTTGGTGGTGGTGCTGACCAGGGCCCCGAGAAACCCCAGGTTCATAAACATCAGCAGCACCGCAAAGGTAACCCCGGCCACCGCCACCAGCAAACGGGGGCGATCGTGGCGCAGGTTGTACCAGGCCAGGGGAATGCGGGGCAGACCAGGGAGTTTCATGCGTCCCTCACGACTCAATGTTGATTGCGACGTCCACCTGGAGGTTGGTGAGGGCCGCCACCGCCTCGCTCTGGTCGACCGCCACCCGCACCTCAACCACGCGGGCATCGGCATTGGCGGCGGGGTCGTCGTCGAGCACGTCGTTTTTGGCAATCTGCAGGCCGATCGCACTGACGGTGCCGGTCAGGGTTTCGCTAAAGGCCCCGTTACGGCTGGTAATGGTGACAGGCTGGCCCACCTCGACCAGGCCGATGTCGGTCTCGTAGACCTCGGCCACCACCACCATCTGGTCGGTATTGCCCAGGGCCAAAATAGGGCCATCGTTAGGCGATACCGCCTCACCGGGAAAGGTGAAGATGTCGAGCACCTGCCCAGCCTGGGGAGCCCGAATGATGGTGCGGGCCAGCTGGGCCTCGGCCAGGGCTAAATTTTGGGCGGCAGAGTCGACCTGGCTGGCGACCTGGGCGCGGGTGGTGGTCGCCCGAGCCGAATCTACCTGGGCCTGAGCATTTCTAATGTCGTTGATGCGGGCCTGCTCAAGCCGCTGCCGGGTAGCCGTGGCGTTGGCAAGGTCGGCCTGCAGGCGATCGACGGTGGCCTGCTGGCGGTCTAGCTCCTGGCGAGAGATGGCTCCCGATTCGTTGAGCTGCTGAAACCGGGCCAGGTCAATTTCGGCGACGTCAAGCTCGGCCTGGAGGCTCTGGATAGCGGCCTGCTGCGCGGCGATCGCGGCCTGCTGGGGCTCGTCGATTTGCCCTACTCGGGTGTTGGCCTCCTGCACTTGAGAGTTGCCCAGTGTCGTTTCAGCGGCGAGCTGGGCGCGGGCCTCGGCGAGTTGACTTGCCGCTACATCGCGCTCGGCCCGGCGCACCTCATAGGTGTCGAGGTAGGCCAGAACTTGGCCCTGCTCCACCTGTTCGCCCTCCTGTACCTCCAGGCGATCGATGCGGCCCGCCTCTGCCGTGGCGACATCAATCACCTGACTCACCGGCTCGACCCGGCCCAGGGCCACCACCTTGATCTGGCGAGGCGGCGGTAGCTCGGCCTGTTCTCGAGCCTCCTGGCGGGCCTGTAGCACGTTGCGGACAACCAGGGCAGAGCCAGTTCCAACTACTAGCAAAGCCGCGATTAAGAGCCAAAAGCTTGGCTTTTTCCAGGGTTGAGCAGATTGAAAAGACATAGGCATTTAGGGGGCAAGACGAGAGATATAACGCCAACGCCTACGTTGGCCCCAGCCCCAAGCGTTGCAAAAGGGCTATGCCTAAAATTTAACTGAACGGTGTAGTTTAGTCAATGGTCTTGTCTTTTCCTGGTGAATTGCCCTGAGGATGCCATCATACTTTCGGCGATATTTCCCCATACTTTTGGTCTTCCCCTGCGGGCCGATCTGCATACTTTTCTGTAACGACAGACCCGGGCTTTGCCCCTATCGTTAGAAAAATCAGCGGTGCCTCACTGAGCCCCTGATACCAAGCCTTTCAGCCCTACTTGCACGAGTCCGCTCTGGCTCGACAGCGTTCAGTCTGTGACCTCCGGTTGCAGTGCTGACAGCTTGGTGCGCCCGTTGGTTGGTGTTCCCCTCCGGTAAGGGGTGGGGAAATCGCTCCCCATTTCTACTCCCCCTCCCAAAGGAGACTTCATTCATGTCTAGCTACCGTAACCCCTTACCGCAGCTGAGCGATCGCCTGTTTCTGACCGATGGCGGTATGGAAACCACCTTTATCTTTATTATCGGGGCCTTGATCTGCCCCACTTCGCTGCCTTTGACCTCCTCAAAACCGCCGAGGGCTACCAGGTGATCGCCAGCTACTTTCGTACCTACCTCGATTTAGCCGTTCAACGGTGGGTGGACTTCACTCTCGAAAGCCCTGCCTGGCAGACTATTTGCTAGCCGATGGCCAAACCACCCAGGCCGACACTGAGTCGCTGCTGCTGGCCAACAGCCATAGCCCCTATTCCTCGATCCCTAAGCGCTGGCCAATCGCCTATTGGTAGTGGTGGCTACTTGCTATAGCCCGTTTCCCGCCCCAGCAACGCCGCACATTGGAGTTAGCTCTCCCCGCTGGTCGGCACCGCTGTCGGCACCCCGGCCGGAGCATCAACCGTAGAATTTTCAATTGGTGGGGAAGCAGGCACCTCGGGTAGGGGATTGACCACACCTGGTGGGGTATCGTTGTAGCGCCGCAGTTCTTCGACCGGAGAGAGCGGGTCTAAGGGGCTGGCCTCCAGGCTCTGGGGGTTAGCGACAGGAGTAATATCAGAAATCAGAGCGGGGTCTAAAATTGCGCCTTCTTGCTCAAACGGGGCCTGCTGCTCCAGAGCCTCCAGCAGATTGGGACGCAGGGCAGTCAGGGGGTCGTTCGCAGGGGGGCGGTAGTTGGGGTCACCCAGCCGTAGACCCGCCATCAGGTCGCTGGTTTGGTAAAACCCCAGCAGATCAAATTCAACAATTTGTAGATTTACCCCGCTGACAAACGCCATTTGACCGCCGTAGAGCGCAAATTCTTGCCCAGTGCTGCCTGTCACCAGGACCGGGCCAGAGGGCGCGGTGGCCAGGGCCATAATCAGCGTTAGCTGCCGAGAGGGAACGTAGCGCACTACCACGGCGGTGCTGTTGAGCCCCACCGTCGCATTGGCGGTTTGAACGGTGGTACGGCCTCGTCCGGGTGGAATAAAGACCGCCACCGTACCCTGAGCGAGGTACAAATTACGGGTGTCAGGCCAAAAGCGCAGGCTAGCCTGCTCGCCCACCCGGGTGAGTGAGCCATCGTTAAACAGCACTTCGGCCTTGGCCATGGTGCTGGTGTTGAGGGTTTCGCCAGGGCAAAAGCAGTCGGCAACGGCGGCTGGGCGAGTCACGCCGCCAGCCGAGAGCAGGTTCACCTGGTTGCTGCTGCTGCTGAGCTTGGCCCAGGTCCAGGGTACCTCCGCCAGGGCAGGGGACGCGATCGCAGCACTGCCGACCACAGCCAGCAGCATCGCCAAAAAAATATCGGTACGGAGAACCATAGCAGTGAAAAGTGACCACGAATTACAGCAGGCCTACAGCCTTGAGGTAGATGCGGCCAACGCGCCCTGGCTCTTAAATGGCCGAGGGATTATGCGTAGAATACCCCAGCGACGGCGGTGTAGCTCTAGGGGCGACGCCCTTAGCTGGAGGGAGGCAGCACCGCCGAAGACATACTGACTGAATGGGACACCTGAATGGAGACATGCACGCTTAGCTCTATGGTAAGTTTCAGTCGACAGCATTTGGTGCTGATTCACAAATCTTGTGCCCTTCGCAAATTAAATATTTAGTAAACATGGGTTTTAGTTTCAGGAATTTCGAGCCAGATCAGTGATTCTTCTGTTGGCAAGACAACTACCTTTCTCTAGGCAGACTCCATTGGTTAAGCGGCACCCCCCCCTTCAACTGGCACTCGTGAGCCTCGGCCTGCTCTGTGGAGCCATGCCCAGCTACGCCCGCCCGACCAGCCATACAGCCGCCGATCTGGCCGCCCAGCAGCCAACGGTGGCCCAGGCTGACACGGCTACCCCTGGCGATCGCGCCATCCCGGCCGCAGCTTGGGTTACGGCCACTGCACCAGAGGCCTTACTCAGACAGTCCGCGATCGAGGCCGCCAGAGCCTCAAACCAGTCTTCACAGGTTATTGCCTCCCCAACAGATCCCCAGACGGTCCCGGTCGCCGCGGCGGCGACCCCTGCGACGGCTGCCGATCGAACCTCACGGGTAGCCGCCCCCGACCCCGCTCTCAGTACCCAGAGCTATCTGACCAGCGCAGCCGCGCTGGTGGCTCCAACCCGGGCCGATAGTTCACCTGTCTCTCCTGCCCATCGCCCCGTTGAGCTGGCCCAGGATGACAGCGCCCCTGATCTGCCCCAGGACCCAGAGCTGGGGGTAATCCAGGTGCGGAGCCTGCTCGAAGACAACGATTTGGGTATTTTGCGCATTCGCGACCAGCCTCAGCTACCGACCCAGACGGCGCAGCCCCCCGCGAAAATTGGGTTTCTCTCGGCTCGTCTAGCGATCGCCAGCAGCGACAATATTCTGCTGGCCGTTAACGACGTGGGCGGGCTGACCAACGATATCTTCCTGCGCCCCTCGATTGCCTTTGGCGTCTATCCCAGCCTAGGGCCTCAAACCGCCCTGATTGCCACCGCTGACCTGGGGCTACAGCGCTATGGCGCTCAGTCATCGCTCAACTACGACGATCTGCGGTTTCGGCTGGGCTTGCGTCAGGGGTTAAGCCCCCGCAGCTACGGGCAGCTGATCGTGACCTACCAGGAGCTATATCGACCAGGGGGCAACCGGAGCCGATTCTTTAAAAACACGGCCCTGGGCCTCACGCTGGGCCGCCGCGACCCCATTACGTCAAAACTGGCCCTCGACTCCTACTATTTGCTCCAGTACAACGATGCTCAATCGACCAGCAGCGGCACCGCCACTGACTTCAGCCGCATTTTTCAGTCGGCTGGAGCCTATTTGGGCTACGACATCACCCCAAGAGTTCAGGTGGGCGTGAGCTATCAGCTCAACTTAATCGACTACACTGCTCAACCTCGCTACGACACATTTCAGCAGGTGCTGGGGCAGGTGGTGTATCGGCTTGCCCCCAATTTGCGCCTGAACTTGTACGGTGGGGTTAGCTTTGGGCGATCGTCGGAACCCCGGGTGCGGTTTGACGACACCTTTTTTGGTGCAGCCATTGATGCCACGATACCCTTGTTTTAGAGCGCTAATGCGATCGCAGCACTATGGGGCACGTCAACCAACGCCGTCACTTCCTCACAGCCTTGGCCTCGGGACTGCTGTTCATCCTGGGCTGCAGCGCCCCTACCCTACCCCTGGCACCCCCCAGGGCGCGCAGCTACGTGGGCGACCCCGACCAGCTAGTGGTCTCTACGGAGCCTGCTTTTCCGCCCTTTGTCTACCAGACGGCGACAGGCGAGCTGGTGGGCTTTGATGTCGATTTAATGAACGAGGTGGCGCGGCGGCTGGGGCTAAAGGTTGACTTTGCCTACATTCCCTTTGATGGACTGATGGCCACCCTGGAGGCCGGTACTGCTGATGCCTCGATCGATGCCATCACCATTACCGCCCGGCGCGACGAAACCATCGACTTTTCGCGACCCTACTTCAGCTCGGGGCTGGCTGTTGCCGTACGCCGCGACGAAACCAGCATTGCCTCACTGTCTGACCTGGCGGGCAAAAAAATTGCCGTCAAGCTGGGCACCACGGGAGCAGAGCTGGCCGCCCAAGTGCCCAATACTCAGCTGATCACCTTTGACTCAGCCGAAAAAGCCCTGCTTGACCTGGAGAAAGGCAACGTGGATGCGGTGATCAAAGACAAGCCCACCACCCTGGGAATGCTGACGATGGCCAACATTAAAGACGTGCGCCTGCTCGACCAGCTGCTCACTGAGGAATACTACGGCATTGCTCTGCCTCCCAATTCACCCAACAAGCCTCACATTGATGCGGTTTTGAGTGACATGCTGGCCGATGGCACGATCGCCGCGCTGCACCGCAAGTGGTTTGGCTACGACCCTGAACCTGTGCCGGAGGTGGGCTATTAGCCTAGTACAGCAAGGCAGCAATAAACCTGCTGTTCAGGAAGCTTGAAACGCTGATACCCTGAGGATTTTTCATGTTTAACTTTGCATTTTGAACTCCGCGTAGCGGTATTAGTCGTTAATCTCAGCCAGCTCAATCACCTGGTTGTCGTAGTCTCGAACCAGAAAGTTGAGAGGCTTTTCGTTGCGAATTTTGTGCTGTACACCGCCGAGCTGCACCCGCATCAGAATGTATTCCAGGCAGTTGTGGTCGAAGCAGACGTGGCGCTGCTGGTTGCGATGGCCCAGGCTGGCTCCGCTAACGACGTGCAGCTGAGTGTTTTTGCGCAGCTGATACCACAGCCCTTCAGGGCTGCTGAGCGTGCCCTGGTTGGCAAAGCTGGTGGCCCCGCCTAGGTACATGGGGTCAAGCCCAGCGGTGCCCAGGGTTTGCTCGTAGTTGTAGTAGTAGTGCAGGGGCACCTCGGCGGCGGGCAGGTTGAGCATGCCCTCGTAGAAGCGGCGGGCGATCTCCAGATCAGACACCATGACGGTGTAGACCTTGGGGGCACTTTTGAGAAACATCCACATGGCCCCGGCATAGGCCACCAGCAGCATGACCATAACCCCCTGGGTCGACATGATGCTGTCGAGGGGTAGCCCTAGCATGGCTACTGGGGCAGGGGCAATGGGGGATAGGTTAAGCAACATAGGCCCACAGGAGAGATAACAAAGCGACGGCTGGCGACGTATTGTACAGGCGGCAAGCTTGCCTTTCTCAGTGTATCAATTCTGCAATAAACTCTCCTGGCTTGGAAAGGGCTATCTTGACGGCAGCTTCACGTTGTTGAGCCTGAGTCGCTACGCTGGGCTAGCGCGGGCGTCGCGATCGCCCGAATCGAGCCTGGAGTAGGGGAGTGTTAAAGCCCCTACAATCGCTAAAACTTTGCCATTCAGGCCTGGTTTTCAAAAAAATTAAGTCGCCAAAATCGCCACGCTAGGTATATTAGAGGCTGATTTATCCGCAGATTTGGTCGGCGGCGGGCCTTTCGCCCCAGCGGCGGCAGCTGTGGGGTGGTGGCGAATGTTTTTCACGGCTTAACCCATGTCTAGCACAGCGCATATTCCCAACTTTCCTGAGTGCGACCACCGGCTGGTGCAGGGGCTGCACCATTTGAGCGATCGCGAGCTGGTGCAGCTGTTTCAGCACCACGGCGAGGCCGGGCGCTACTTTACGGCTATCTTTTGTCGCTACAGCCCCATGGTCTACAGCCTGATTCGCCACTCGGCGCGATCGCCTGTGCAGGCCGAGTATCTGTTTGCCCTCACCTGGCGACACATTCTCCACGAGCTGGGCGGCGTGACCTGTCCGGCGACCGTGGCGGGGGAAGGAGCCGGGGCCTTTACCCTGCAAAACTGGCTGATCAACATCACCGCGCTGTGCATTAACCAGGCGGTAGTGCCTGAGGTCGAGTCCATTCACTACTCTCTTGAGCAGGCGACCCCGCCCTTCTGGTGCTACGTCGAGCAGGCGCTCGATCGCATGCCCGCCGTTGAGCGCCTGGTGGCCGTGATGGCCCTCACCTTTCGCTGGAGCGAAAATCGGATCGCGGCCTATCTGCAAGCCGAGGGCGAAACGCTCACCGCCGCCGAGGTGCGCCAAAAGCTAGGGCTGGCGTTTCAGCACCTAGAGGCGGCTCTGCCCGAAGACATTCGGCAAATTTATTTGGGCGACAGCCCCCTGCGGCCCGAGCCCCTGCCCGATGACCTCAACACCCTGCTAGACGTGCCCGATTTGGAAGGGGCAGGCCTAGATGAGATCAATCTGGTTGGCGCTGGGGGAGACCTGGGCAACGAATGGGCTAACTGAGCTGGACTTGGTATATGCCTGGGGAGGGCAATAGAAATGAAGCACAACTACTTACTTGTCCTGGGACTGTTGCCCCTGCTAGGGCTGAGCCAACCAGCCTCGGCGCTCAACCTCGAAGAGCAGCTTGATATTCGCCCCCTCGACGCTACCCAGGGACCGTCGCGAGACGTGGCCGACGGCTGGATGCAGTTGGGCAACCAGCAGCTGAGCGAGGGTAACCTGACCGAGGCCGTGGATTCGTGGGCCGAGGCGGCTGAGATCTATCGGCTGCTGGGCGATGGCCAGGCGGCCGGGCAGGCCTACGGCTCGATTGGAGCGGCCTTTGCCACTCTGGGGCAATACCCCGAGGCCGAGCGGGCGCTGGTGCTGCGCATTGGCACCGCCCGCGACAATGATGACCCCCTGGGCCAAGTCTACGGACTCAACAACCTGGGCAACCTCTACGTCAACCAGGGGCGACTGCTGGCCGGGCAGACCCACTTTGAGGAGGCGCTGGCGATAGCTCGCACGACGGGCGACTCGCGGGCGATTGGCCTATCGCTGAGCAACCTGGGCCAGGTAGCGACCCAGCGGGGTGATTTAGACGTGGCGGTGCGGCTGCTGGAGGCAGCGGCCAACTACCGCATTTTAGCCAGCGACTACGTAGGTGAGGCCCATTCCTCTAACAGTTTGGGGGATGTGTATGTGGCCCTGGGCCGAGAGACGAACGCGATCGGGGCCTACCGGGTAGGGCTGCGCGCTGGCGTTGAGGCGGGCAACAGCGCTCTGCAAATTCGTGCCATTGATGGTCTGTTGGGCATTTACCTGGACCGAGAGGAGTTAGACATTGCCAAGCAGTACCTCGATCAGCGCAGCGCCCTAACCCTGGTCACGTCTCCTCCTGATCTGCAGACGGCCCTCACCTACCGCTGGCTGGGGGACTACTACCTCAAAACCGATGCCCCCGACTTGGCTGAGCAGGCCTTTAACCAAGGGTTACAGATTGCGCGCCGTCTTCAGCAAAAATCCCTGGAGGCCGAGTTTATCAACCGCCTGCTGGCGCTGTAATTGTGGCGCGATGCTGCCTCGCTATAGCCCTACGGATAAATTCCCCGAGCGTCAGCCCTTCATCCGTAGATTCCCAAAATTGGGCCTCTGACAATCACTAGCCTTGGCGGAGGCCAGAAGGAGCCACCTCGACGTACTGATCGATGGACTGAGCCACGGCCTCGATCGCTCCATTCGTCGTCAATGTTTGGTGGGGCAACGGGTTGCGGGCCTTGATCAGGGCGATCGCGCGGGTGACGCTCTCGGGCAAAACCACCACCAGGCTGTCGTTAGGGGCACCGTCTAGGGCCGTGTTAATGGCTTCGGTCTCGTTCAGAATGGTGCGGTAGGTGGCTTCGCCAATCACCTCTTCGATGCCGTGGACAATCCACTTGGCGGCGTCGCCGCGATCGCGCCCCCGGGTGTCGTCATCTTCTTTGACGATGATGTCATCGAACATCTGGGCGGCCAGCTTGCCCAGGGTAATGAAGTCGTCGTCGCGGCGATCGCCCGGCCCTCCGACCACACCAATCCGCCGCCCTGGCCAGTTCTTCACAAAGCCGCCCAGGGCCTCGTAGCTGGCAGGGTTGTGGGCGTAGTCAACTAGCGCATGAAACTGACCCAGGTTAAACAGGTTCATGCGGCCTGGGGTCTGGTCGGTAGAGGCCTCAAAGGTGTGCAGCGCCTGTCGAATGCAGCCGATATCGACCCCCTGAGCAAAAGCCGCCAGACTGGCCGCCAGAGCGTTGGCGATCTGGAAGGGAGCCTTACCGCCCATGGTCAGGGGCACCTTTTCGGCCTGCTCAATGCGCAGCAGCCAGTCGCCCTTGAGAATGGACAGATAGCCCTGCTCGTAGACGGCGGCCAGCCCCCCCTGCTGGGAGTGCTTGCGCACCAGCTCGTTGTGGGGATCCATCGAGAAGTAGGCCACCTGGCTCTTGACCCGCTGGGCCATCGCCGCCCCCAGCGGATCGTCGGCGTTGAGCACCGCGTAGCCGCTGGGGCGCACCGCTTCAGCCACCACGCTTTTGAGGTGGGCCATGTCTTCGAGGGTTTCGATATCGCCCAGGCCCATGTGGTCGGCGGCGACGTTGAGCACCACGCCGATGTCGCAGTCTCTAAAGGCCAAGCCCGATCGCAAAATGCCCCCCCGCGCCGTTTCCAGTACCGCCACTTCGACAGTGGGGTCTTGCAAAATCACCTGGGCGCTCTGGGGGCCGGTGGTGTCGCCCGGCTCGACCATGTTGTCGCCGATGTAGATGCCGTCGGTGGTGGTGTAGCCCACCATCTGCCCCGTCTGCTTAAAAATGTGGGCGGTCAGGCGGGTGGTGGTGGTTTTGCCATTGGTGCCCGTGATCGCCACGATGGGCACGCGGGCGGGGGTGCCGGGCGGAAACAGCATCGACAGAATCGGCTCGGCCACGTTGCGGGCAATGCCAACGCTGGGGCAGACGTGCATGCGCAGCCCCGGTGCCGCGTTGACCTCGACGATGACGCCGTCCACCTCGCGCAGGGGCTTGGAAATGTCGGTGGTGACTACGTCAATACCGGCGATGTCGAGGCCGATGGTCTTGGCGATCCGCTCGGCCACCCAGATGTTGTCGGGGTGAATGTCATCGGTGCGATCGATCGCAATGCCGCCGGTACTCAGGTTGGCGGTGGCCCGCAGATAGCACACTTCGCCCTCGGGCAGTACGGTCTCAAGGCTGTAGCCCTTGCGATCGAGCAGCTGCCAGGTGGTGCGATCGACCTCAATGCGGGTGAGCAGGTTGTCGTGGCCCACACCCCGGCGCGGGTCCTGGTTGGTAATGTCGATCAGCTGCTCAATGGTCGATTTGCCGTCGCCAACGACGTGGGCGGGCACCCGCTCGGCCACCGCGATGACGCGCCCGTTGACCACCAGCACCCGGTGGTCGCGGCCCCGGTAAAAGCGCTCCACAATCACGCCTTTGGAAACATCCTTGGCGGCTTCATAGGCTTCTTCGGCGGCCTCGTAGGTGTCAATATCGATGGTGATGCCGCGCCCGTGGTTGCCGTCGAGGGGCTTAACCACAATCGGGTAGCCGCCGACGTCTTCGATCGCATTCTCCAGCTCGTCGAGGTAGTAAATTACGGTGCCTCGGGGCACGGGCACCCCGGCGTTGCGCAAAATTTGCTTGGTGCCCTCTTTGTCGGAGGCCAGTTCGACGGCCAGAATGCTGGTCTTGCTGCTCAGGGTGGCCTGCACCCGCTGCTGGTAGCGGCCATAGCCGAGCTGAATCATGGCCCGAGTCGAGAGCTGCATCCAGGGGATATCCTGGGTTTCGGCGGCGCGCACGATGGCCTCGGTGCTGGGTCCAAGGGCGGCATCAAGGCGAAACTCAGTGAGGTCAGCGAGATCTTGCTCCAGCTCCTCTTTGGGGTAGTGGCCGGTTTCGACCAGGCTGTTGCACAGCCGCACGGCGGCCCGAGCGGCGTAGCGCCCGGCCTGCTCGTTTTGGTACTCAAACACCACCTGGTAAACGCCGGGGTCAGCGACGGCGCGGGTGCGGCCAAAACCAACGGGCATACCGGCCATAGTCTGTAGCTCTAGGGCCACGTGCTCGATGATGTGGCCCATATAGGTGCCCTGGCGCACCCGGCTCAAAAAGCCGCCTCGGTGCCCTGGCGAACAGAAGTGCTCGATCAGGCTGGGCAGGGTCTCGGCCAGCGCTTCATAAAACCCAGGAATCTGGTCGGAGGGGCGATCGGCGAGGTCTTCTAGATCTAGCCGCATCAAAATCAGGTTGGGGTAGCGGATGCTCCAGTAGTTTGGCCCTCGGAGAGTCTGGGTTTTAAGAATTCGCATGGGCTGTCGTAACTCACCAGTCGTAGAACAGTGTTGGCTTGAGAGCAGCGCAGGGAGGGGGCTGATCAGCAGGGTGTAGTGCAGTATAACCCCAGGCCAGGACTCAAGACAGTATCCCTGAGGCACGATCTTGCCTGAATGACAGGAATAATTCTGCCCCTTTGATAGAGGTTGCTAAATTACTGGGTGAGGGCTCGAATAAACCCCTGTAGCTCACTTAAAAAGCCGCCCCGTTTACCTTTGATAGGGGCCTCATCAGCCGCGCCTGAGGCGGCAGCGCTGTCGCCCATCAAAATGCGATCGATCGCTTCGCCAAAGGGCTTTTCGGGCATTTCAGCCAGCAGCCTGTAGCCCGCCTCAGTTTCTTGCCACACCTGCCAGGGTTGCGGGTAGCAGCGCAGCAGCACCGCCCCCTCCAGAGGCCGCAGGTAGTAGATCGGCTCTAGCGTGCTGAGGAAGCGATCGCGCAGCTGCCGCCCGGCGTAGCCAATGCCAATAGTCGCCACGTCTTCGAGCTTGGGGTTGAGCATGATCACAAACTTGTCCCCAGCCTCGGTACACATGTCTTCGACCTGGTTGACCTCAATGGACGAGGGCTCGACAAACAGGTAGGCCTGGTCACCGGACTCCATTTCGCTGTGCAGTTCGCCGATGCCGCGCACCACAAAGTCGGGGTTGCCCCAGTCGCGGCGGGCCAGGGCAGCGCCCCCCGCATCGGGAAAGTAAACCTTGAACACGAGGCCCAGCTCTTGCAGAACAGGGTAAAACTGCTGGGCCACGGGCGCACCCTTCAGCTCAGAGTAGGCCAGCTCCACTACCATGCGGGGTACCCCAGCTTGAATAGCCGCCCGAGTGGCCTCACGGGCCTGGGCGATCGCCTCTTCCAGGCTGGCCGGTACGGTGTTCGCGGCAGAATTTGCGGCATTGTCGTCGTTTGCAGCTTGAGTCATGGTGGCTATCAGCAGTTAGAACGTCATGCGGGGGTGAGGGTGAGGGTGGCCAGGGCGCGACCCAGCACCTGGCGCAGCACCAGCGCCACCCAGTCGATATCGGCGGCGGTGGTGTGCTGCCCCAGGGTGAGACGAATGCCGCAGCTGGCGGCGCGATCGCTGTAGCCCATGGCCAGCAGCACCGGGCTGGGGCTGAGCTTGCCGCTGCGGCAGGCCGCCCCGGCGCTGATGCCAATGCCGGCCAGATTCATCTCGCGCACCAGAGTGCGACCGCTGACCCGATCGCCGTCGGCAGCCACGCAAAAGCTGACGTGGTGGGGCAGGCGCTGGTAGCGATCGCCCGTGGGCGACAGTTCAGCCACGCTGGCCAGCTGATCGAAGAGGCGATCGCGCAGACCGATCAGGCGCGGCGTTTCGGTCGCCATCTCTGCCACAGCCAGGGCCGCCGCCGCCCCAAACCCGGCCAGGGTGGGTACCGCCTGGGTGCCCGAGCGCAGGCCAAACTCCTGGCCACCGCCGCCTAGCAGCGGCACTAGCTCCACCCCAGGCCGCACGTACAGCGCCCCCGCTCCCTGCGGCCCGTAGATTTTATGGCTGGACATCGACAGCAGATCGACCGGCAGCGTTTGCACATCCACAGGCAGCCGCCCGGCCACCTGCACCGCATCGGTGTGGAACAGCGCCCCGTGGTCGCGGGCGATCTGGCCCAGGGCCTCGATCGGCTGCAGGGTGCCCACTTCACTCTGGCCGTAGATAATCGATACCAGCACGGTGTTGTCGCGCAGGGCCTGACGCAGATCGCTGGGGCTGACCCGTCCCTGGGCATTCACCGGCAGTCGGGTTACCTGCCAGCCCAAGGCTTCGAGCTGCTGGGCCGGTTTCTCCACCGCCGAATGCTCCACCGCCGAAATAATGATGTGCTGGGGCACCCGGTAGCGCTGGGCGACTCCTATCAGGGCCAGGTTGTCGGCCTCGGTGCCCCCCGCCGTAAATACCACAGCGTCGGCTGGGGCATTGAGCAGCCCGGCCACCTGCGATCGCGCCTGCTCAAGCACCGTAGCCGAGCGGCTGCCCCACTGGTGCAGGCTAGAGGGGTTGCCCCACTGGTCGGCCATACAGGCGCTCACGGCGGCAATCGCCTCCGGGCGCGGGGGCGTGGTGGCGCTGTAGTCTAGATAAATTTGCATGGTCACTATTGGTCCAGAGAACAGCGCGCCCCAGCGGCACAGCATTCATCCTAGCAGGGCACGCTGCCCCTAATGAGTGTCGTTTCCCCCCGCCTGAAGACAGCGCTATTGACCTCAGACTAAAGGATGAGATTGGTCTATCTAAAATAGAGCTAAGGCGACGATCGATAGAGGTACAGAGCCGGCAGCGGAGAGTCGACGCCTGCGATCGCCAC
This sequence comes from filamentous cyanobacterium CCP3, assembly GCA_003022385.1. GTDB lineage: Bacteria > Cyanobacteriota > Cyanobacteriia > Phormidesmidales > Phormidesmidaceae > Nodosilinea. The sequence goes on from PYGV01000001.1 coordinate 78,843, forward strand.
TACCGCATCAGGCTCATCCCCAGCAGCGGGTTCACCCTGGGCCAGGGGTACCGCAGCGGCCACCTCGGCTACGCGATCGGGGCCAGTCTGGTGCAGCATGGTCAGCCAGGCCCAGCCGCAGTCTACCAGGCGAGCCACATCCACCCCGGCATAGGCGGGCTCAAACGGGCGCAGGCGGTTGACCCCCTCCCCCAGCAAAATCGAGGCCCCCTGCCAGTTGAGGTTGCCCAGGTGATACAGCCCCACCGCGATTTGCAGAATGCCCTGGTAAAACGGCTTTTCTAAGGTGTTGGCCTCCATCCAAGCCGCCTCTAGCACGTCGTGGCAGCGGTAGTATTCGCCCTGATTAAAAAGAGCAATGCCCGCTTCCAGGCGGGGATCAACACTTTCGGTAGACATACGACTAGCCATAGAGCGGGCAGAACTGGCCTACAGAGATAGTTCCATCCTAGGGCAGAGGTGTTATCCTCCACTGTGAGTGTGAGGTGTGAGGAAAATTAACATGGTAAGTTCTCCCGTCAGGCCCACGGGCACAGTACCTCTGGGCCACCAGCAGGACAGCGGCAGTAGCCCCACCGCAGAGTCGTTGACCGCAGAGTTGCTCAGCACTGACTCACGGGTCAAAGGATTGGCGCGGCAGCCGCTGCCGCCAGGGCCTCTGTTTGGCACCGATGGCATTCGCGGCAAAGCGGGCGATCTGCTGACCGCGCCCCTGGCCATGGACATTGGCTACTGGGCCGGGCAGGTGATGCGGGCCAGCGGGTCGATCGACGGGCCGATTATTTTGGGTCAAGACTCGCGCACTTCGGGTCACATGCTGGCTTCGGCCCTCTCGGCGGGCTTGACCGCCGCCGGGCTGGAGGTCTGGCAGATTGGGCTCTGCCCCACCCCGGCTGTGGCCTACCTGGCAGAGTCTTGCCACGCCCTGGGAGGAATTATGATTTCGGCCAGCCACAACCCCCCCGCCGACAACGGCATCAAGTTTTTTGGCGGTGACGGCACCAAGCTCGGCGGTCCGGTGCAAGCGACGATTGAAGCGGCGCTGCGGGGCCAGCTGACTGGGCTAGAGGCAGCTACCGCCTGGGGCCAGTGCTACTACCGACCAGAGTTGGTCAACCGCTACGCCAGCTTTTTGCACGAGCCGCTACAGCCCGGCCTCAATTTGACCGGCATGAAGGTGGTGCTGGATATGGCCTGGGGCTCGGCTACCCGCCTGGCCGAGCAGGTCTTTTTAGAAGCCGGAGCCGAGGTGATTGCCCTGCACGGTGCCCCCGACGGCGATCGCATCAATGTCGACTGCGGCTCGACCCACCTAGAACCGCTCAAAGCCGCGATCGCGCTGCACCAGGCCGACCTGGGCTTTGCCTTCGATGGCGATGCCGACCGGGTAATGGCGGTCGATGCCCAGGGCCGCGTCGTCGATGGCGACTATATTCTCTATTTTTGGGGCAAGCGGCTGCAAGAGCAGGGACGGCTGCCCAACCACACCGTGATCTCGACGGTGATGGCCAACCTGGGCTTTGAGCGGGCCTGGGAAAAGCTGGGCGGCACCCTGGTGCGAACCAATGTGGGCGACCAGCACGTCTACAGCGAAATGGTGAGCCGGGGAGCCAAGCTCGGCGGCGAGCAGTCGGGCCACATTCTCTGCCACCACTACAGCCTCACGGGCGACGGCATTCTCACGGCGCTGCACCTGGCGGCGCTGGTGCAAACTCTGGGCGGGTCTCTGGCCGCCCTAGTCGATGACAGCTTTACAACCTACCCCCAAAAGCTGCAGAACGTGCAGGTGACCGATCGCGATCGCCGCCTCAACTGGCAAGACTGCGCCCCCGTTGGCCAGGCTGTGACCGCCGCCGAGCAGGCGATGGGGAGCGAGGGCCGGGTGCTGGTGCGCCCCTCCGGTACCGAGCCCGTCCTGCGCGTCATGGTCGAAGCGATCGACGCAGCCCTAGTCGATCGCTGGACCCAGCACATTGTGCAGGCCGTCACCCAGCACCTGGCCGCTTAACCCCAGCACGAACAGCTCAAAAATCGGCCCAGCGCGATCGCAGGAGCCAGCCATCACAGCCACCATAGGGGCAGCTAAGGACTTTCATCAGTTCTGGCTGTCCCTTAGCTTTGGAGCACTTCAGTATGGTGGCGAGCGTTTTAAGTCTGGGTTTGGTGCTGTTGCTGGTGGTGATTTTTGGCCTGGCTCAGTGGTGGCAGATTCCGGTGGGCAACTTCGCTGACTGGGTGGTGGGGCTGGCCAGCTTTGGCTGGCTGCTAACCCTGACCACCGTGCCCTGGAACATTTACTTTGAGGCCAAAGCCGCGCTGAGCGAAGCCGATCTCTCCCAGGAAAAGGGCATTGCCGTAGACGATCGCCAGGTTGACTACGTGCGATCGCTGGCCCGCTGGTCGCTGCGCCTGGTGCTAGCCCTCCACCTGCTCACCGCCCTGGGACTCTACCTGCTCGCCAGCACAGGCGTTAGCCAGCTAGGCTACTGGGGCTCAGCCGCCGCCCTACTGCTCAGCGGCCTGCGCCCCGCCCTGCGCACCTACCAGTACTTCGCCGCCCGCATTGCCAACCTTCAGCAGCAGTTTCAGTATCCGCGCGAAGATGTGGTCTGGCTGCGCGATCGCCTCACCCAGGCCGAAACCAAACTAGAGCAGCTCACCGCCCAGCTCAATACCGACGACCCCGCCTCCTGGGCCGCCACCGAACAGCGCCAGCGCCAGGCCCTGCGGCAGGATCTCACCGTTCTCGCTACGGAAGTTACGACTCTGGTGGCAACCAACCAGGCCGAGCATCAGCGGCTGGCGCTGGAGGGGCAGCAGGCGATCGCCCAGCTCAGTGCCGATGGCCAGTTCCTAGAGCACGTTCGCGAAATTATTCGCTTTTTCAAAGCGGCGTAGAGAGTGGAAGGGCTGAGTGTTTGCCAGGTTAGCTTGTTAGTTCAAAGTGTAAAATTATAAGTTCAAAAATTAGGGACTTGATCCACAATTTTGAATTTTCAATTTTTCATTTTGAACTCTTCCCTCTCCCCTTAGCACTCACCACGATCTTCGACATCACCCTCACCAACTCCTCCGCCTCATCAAGTAACCCCTTCAATCTCGTCTCAGCCACTAACTCCGTCGCCACCAGCAAACGCAGCCAGTAGCGAGTCTCTCGCAGCTCCTTCAAAGCAACCTGCATCTTGTGAACAAAATCTGCCCTGCTTTGGGCCGCCTGGGCTTCCTTCACATTCGCCCCGACCGACGTACCCGACCGAATCAATTGCCTGACCAAAGTTTGATTCACTTCTGCTGAACGGCTCAGTACCTGACAGAGCTTGACAATTCACACCGCAAACTCGAACGTTCGCTCCGTAATCGGCCTCGCCATTTGAACCATTTTGAACCTTGAATTTTGAATTTTGAACGCCCCAACCTTGAATGCCCTCCGCCACCCCCCGCCAACATCCGCTATAGTGATCTTCCAGTCCACCACGGCACACCATGCTAGATACTACCGACCTCAAGCGTGAACTTGAGACGCTCACCGATCGCCTGGGTAAGACCCAGGACTATCTTTGACATTCCTGCCCTCGAAGCGAAAATTCAGGACCTGGAGCAGCTGGCGGCCCAGCCCGACTTTTGGGATGACCAGAGCAAAGCCCAGGACACCCTGCAAGAGCTGAGCGACTACAAGGCCAACCTGGCTCAGCTCACCACCTGGCAAGCCCACCTCGACGACACCGCCGCCATTCTTGAGTTACTACAGGAGGACAACGACGAAGCCCTCTTTCAGGAAGCTCAGGGCACCGTCACCCGCCTGAGTCAAGAACTTGACCAGTGGGAACTCCAGCAGCTGCTGGCTGGCCCCTACGACAAGAAAGGTGCGGTACTCACCATCAACGCCGGGGCGGGCGGCACCGATGCCCAGGACTGGGGCGAAATGCTGCTGCGCATGTACACCCGCTGGGCCGAGCGCCAGGGCTATCAGGTGCACCTGGTGGAAATATCGGAGGGTGAGGAAGCGGGGCTGAAGTCGGCCACGCTGGAGATTGCCGGGCGCTACGCCTACGGTTATTTGAAGTCAGAGAAGGGCACCCATCGGCTGGTGCGCATTTCGCCCTTTAACGCCAACGGCAAGCGGCAGACCAGCTTTGCCGGGGTGGAGGTGATGCCGATTCTCGATCAAAATATCGAGCTGGAGATTCCTGAAAAAGACCTGGAGATCAAAACCTCGCGATCGGGCGGGGCGGGCGGTCAGAACGTCAACAAAGTGGAGACGGCGGTGCGCATTACCCACCTGCCGACAGGGATCTCAGTGCGCTGTACCCAGGAGCGATCGCAGCTGCAAAACCGCGAAAAGGCCATGATCATTCTCAAGGCCAAGCTGCTGATTATCGCTCAAGAGCAGCAGGCCCAGGCGATCGCCGAAATTCGCGGCGACATGGTAGAGGCGAGCTGGGGTGCCCAGATTCGCAACTACGTGTTTCACCCCTACCAGCTGGTCAAAGACCTGCGCACCGGGGTTGAAACCACCGCGATCGACGACGTGATGGCCGGGGATCTGGAAGCCTTTATTCAGGCTTACCTGCGCCAGGAAAATCAGGTTCTCCAGGAGCAGACCGTTTAAGTTCCAGCCGGTACCCTAGAGCCACCGTAGCACCGCCCACCACCAGAGCATCCCTCTACAAAGGGGACGTTATGCCGTCAGGTGGCAAAGCCGCAATTATGCAAACTGAAATTCCCCTAGTCAATTTTTCGCCCTTTCTCAGCGACGACCCGGTGGGCAAGATTCAGGTGGCAGCTGATATCTATCACGCCTGTCATGAGGTAGGCTTTCTCTACCTGACCAACCACGGCATTCCTGAGGGGGCGATCGCGGCGGCCTTTGCCCAGTCGCAGCGGTTTTTTGCCCTGCCTCTGGCTGAGAAACAGGCGATCGCCTGGGCGAGCGAGGTCAGCAACCGGGGCTACATTGGCCTGGAGCGAGAGCGGCTCGACGAAACCCAGCCCGGCGATCTCAAAGAAGCCTTTAACCTGGGCCGAGAGACGGACCTTACCGCGATCGACACTGAAGACGCGGCCCTGGTGCAGAACCGCTGGCCCGCCCAACCCGCCGATTTTCGCACCACCCTGACTGTGTTTTTTGACGCCTGCGCCACGGCAGCGGCCAAGATCTTCCGCGCTTTTGCCCTGGCGCTAGACATGCCAGAGGACTTCATCGCGGCCCACCACACAGCTCAAAACTATACCCTGCGGCTACTGCACTACCCGCCCCTGCCCACATCTCTCAAACCAGGGCAAATTCGGGCTGGGGCGCACTCCGACTACGGCACCCTGACGTTGCTATTTCAGGATGATATCGGCGGTCTCGAAGTGCTCAACGCCCAGGACAACTGGATCTCGGCCCCAGCGATCCCCGGTGCCGTGTTGATCAATACTGGCGACCTGACCGAACGCTGGAGCAACGGCGTGTTTCGCTCGACCAGGCATCGGGTGAGCCTGCCCCAGGGCGAAAAGGCTCAGCGAGACCGCTACTCCATAGCCTTTTTCTGTGAGCCCAATGCCGATGCCACAATTAGCTGTCTGCCCACCTGCCAGGGGCCGGGGCAGCCGCCCCGGTACCCGCCGATTGCTGCTGGAGACTACCTGCTAAGCCGGTTGCAGGCTACCTATTGAGGCAGAGAAGTAATGCAGAGGGGGGCGATCGCCCTTACCCTACCGACCCCAAAAACCCGGTACATTAGAGCTATCTCGCCTTGGAGCGTCTCCTATGAGCCCAGACCAAACGACCCTAGACACCGCCTCGACCGATCAACCCTCTCCCGCACCTGCCGAAGCACCCCCCAGCTTTGTCAAACTGGCCATGCGCAACATGGTCAAAAAGGGCAGCAAGTCGCTGTTCCACTTTTCGCTGACTGTGACCGCGCTGCTGAGCCTGCTGGTCGGCTTGGCCTACCTGACCCGTTAGTCGATGGCAACTCCAACCCCGCCGACCCTTGAGGTAGCCCTAGAGACCGAACACCCCGATGCTGGGGTAGTCACTAACGACGAGTGGGAGCGCTGGTTTACTCAGTGGGGCCAGCAGATGGCGCTGCAAGGGTCACCCATTGGGGCCTACGAACTGGCGCTCAAGCTGACCACCGACGCTGAAATTGCCGCCCTCAACCGACAGTTTCGCCAGCTCGATCAGCCTACCGACGTGCTCTCTTTTGCAGCCCTGGAGAACGACTTTCCGCTGGCAGATGAACTTTTAGATGCAGAGCCGCTGTACCTGGGCGACATTATTATCTCGCTCGATACCGCCGCCCGTCAGGCCGCCGAGGCGGGGCACTCGCTGCGCTGGGAAATCGCGTGGCTCGCTGCCCACGGTTTTTTGCACCTGCTCGGCTGGGATCATCCTGACGAGACCAACCTGGTCACTATGCTGAATAAACAGAGCGAATTGCTCACCGCTGCTGGGTTAACGTCTGAAAAAGTAGGCTAAATTGGCCCTGATTCGTTCTCCACGGTACGGTATAGGGGCATATTGCCCGATCGCCTCTATTAGATAGTGTCTATGACTCTCTACAGCGAAAATTCTGAGTCGGTGGTGCCGGCGCCCGAGGGCAACCTCGATTCGGTCAGCCGATCGCTCTCCTGGCGCGTGGCCACCAATCTGCTGGTGAGCTTTAAGTATGCCTGGCAGGGGGTAGCCTACGCCTTTCGCACCCAGCGCAATTTTCGCATTCACGTGGTAGTTGGCAGTCTGGCGGTGAGTCTGGCGATCGCCCTGCATTTGGCCCTGGTAGAGCTAGCCGTGATTATCCTCACCTGCGGTGTGGTGCTCACCCTGGAGCTGATCAACACCGCTCTAGAATCGGTAGTCGACCTCACGGTGCAGCAGACTTACCACGAACTCGCTAAGATCGCCAAAGACTGTGCCGCCGCCGCCGTGCTCATTTCAGCGCTGATTTCTGTCTCGGTGGCCGCCTGTTTGCTGCTGCCGCCCCTGTGGCAGCAGTGGCTGGTTCAGCTGCTTTAGCCCTTATTCTGCCTGCCCCTATGATTTTAGTCATCGACAACTACGACAGCTTTACCTACAACCTGGTGCAGTACCTGGGCGAGCTAGGGACCGAACTGCCGGTGGCAAGCGAGCTGCTCGTGTTTCGCAACGACGAAATTACGGTGGATGAGATCACCGCCCTCAAACCCAACGGCATCGTGATCTCGCCCGGCCCCGGCACCCCCGATGATTCTGGGGTTTCGCTGGAAATTATTGAGCAGCTTGGCCCCACGGTACCTATTTTGGGCGTGTGCCTGGGGCACCAGAGCCTGGGCCAGGTGTTTGGCGGCAACGTGGTGCGCGCCGCTGAACTCATGCACGGCAAGACGTCACCCGTGTTCCACACCGGCCAGGGCGTGTTTGCGGGCCTAGACAACCCCTTCCAGGCCACTCGCTACCACAGCCTGGTGATCGATCGCCCCACCTGCCCCGAGGTGCTGGAAATCACCGCCTGGGTGGAAGACGGCACCATTATGGGCGTGCAACACCGCGAGTACCCTCACCTGCAAGGGGTGCAGTTTCACCCCGAGAGCATTTTGACCGATGCGGGCATGCAGATTCTGCGAAATTTCTTGGTGTCGCTGCCGGTGCCAGCGATGGCTTAGAGAGGGGCATTCTCCTGACAAATTGGTTTGAATACTACAATTTAGAGACACAGCTTTTCCAGGGTTCTCAATCATGAGCGTCGCCAAAAGCCCAGTGCGCTGGACCACGAAGGACATCGAAGCGCTGCCTGAGAACGAGTGGGTTCGCTACGAAATCATTGATGGAGAGCTGTTTGTAACGCGATCGCCTCACCACAAGCATCAGCAACTGGCTGGCCGTATTTTTGCCGCGCTGGATGATTGGGCGTTCAGTTCCGGCCAAGGTGAGGCGTCCATTATGCCGGGGCTAATTTTTTCTGACTCAGATAATGTGTCCCCTGATGTGGTGTGGGCTAGCGATGGACGTATTACCCAAATTCAAGACGAGGCTGGTCACTTCCAGGGTGCTCCAGAGTTAGTAGTAGAAGTGCTCTCGCCGGGCAAAGCCAACGAAGACCGCGACCGATCTGCCAAGCTCAAACTCTATTCCGTTCAGGGCGTGCAAGAATACTGGATTGTCGATCGCACCGCCCAGCGCATTGAGGTCTATCGCCGCGAGCAAGCTCAGCTGACGTTGACTACAACCCTTCTAGCCCAAGACACGATTACCTCAGACCTGCTGCCAGGATTTGCCTGCGGGGTAGCTCGCCTGTTTGCAGCGCGAGGTTAACCAGCAGTAGTAGAATACAGACAAGTTATTAACGTTTGTAACAGTTCTCTCAGGAGTCAAGCATGGGCCGGAAGCAGGCGATTGTGATTGGGGCGGGCATTGGCGGGTTGGCCATGGGCATTCGCCTACAGAGCCTGGGGTTTGACACCACTATTGTCGAGGCGCTAGATGCCCCCGGTGGGCGGGCCTATGTGCGTCGCGAGCAGGGCTTTACCTTTGATATGGGGCCGACGGTGATTACAGTACCCCACTTTATTGAAGAACTGTTTTCGCTAGAGCGCGATCGCGCCAACCTGACCGCCGAAGACTTCCCCTCCACCATCGTCGATGAAAATAAGCGCATCAAAGAGGGCGTTTCGGGTGGCCCCAACACCAGCCGCTACGTGAAGATTGTGCCCATTCTGCCCTTTTACCGCATCTACTTTGACGACGGCACCTTCTTCGACTACGACGGCGACGAAGCCCACACCCACGAGCAAATTCTCGCCCTGGGCGAGCCCGGCGACCTGGAGGGCTACCAGCGCTTCCACGAGCAGGCCCGCGCGATCTTCGAGCGGGGCTTTTTAGAACTGGGCTACACCCACTTTGGCGATGTCGGCACCATGCTCAAGGTCGCCCCCGACCTGCTCAAGCTCGACGCCGTGCGCAACCTGTTTCGCTTTAGCAGCCGCTACTTCAAGAGCGACAAGCTGCGCCAGGTGTTCACCTTCGAGCCGCTGCTGGTGGGCGGTAACCCGTTGTCGGTGCCCGCCATCTACGCCATGATTCACTTTGTTGAAAAAACCTGGGGCATCCACTTTGCCATGGGCGGCACCGGAGCGCTGGTGCAGGGCTTTGTTAAAAAATTTGAGGACCTAGGCGGCCAGATCAAGTACAACGCTCCGGTAACCAAAATCAACGTCACCCGCCAGGGGGGTAAGAAAGTCACGACCGGCGTTACCCTGGGCGACGGTCTGACGATGGAGGCCGACGTCGTGGTCTCCAACGCTGACTGGGCCACCACCTACGGCAAGCTGATCGAGCCTCAGTACCGCTTCTGGAACAGCGACCTGCGAGTGAAGCTGGCCCAGCAGTCGATGTCGGTGTTTGTCATCTACTTTGGCTTTAAGGCCGACGGTAACGAAACCGATAAGCTGCGCCACCACACCATTATTCTTGGCCCCCGCTACGAGGAACTGCTGAAAGACATCTTTGGTCGCAAGATTTTTCCCAAAGATTTCTCCCAGTACCTGCACCTGCCGACGCTCACCGACCCGTCGCTGGCCCCCCCTGGGCACCATGCCGCCTACACCCTGGTGCCCATGCCCAACAACAAGTCGGGCCTTGACTGGAGTGAGGTGGGCGATCGCCTGCGCGACATCGTCTTTGACTTCCTCGACGAGCGCGGCTACCTGCCCAACCTGCGCGATCGCCTGGTCTGCCATAGCTATATCACCCCCGACTACTTTGAAAGCACCCTCGACGCCTACGCGGGCAACGCCTTTGGCCTAGAGCCTCTGCTGGTGCAGTCGGCCTTCTTCCGGCCCCACAACCGCAGTGAAGACATCAACGGTCTGTACCTGGTTGGAGCCGGTACCCAGCCCGGCGCTGGTACCCCCAGCGTAATGATGTCAGCCAAAATGACCGCTCGCCTGGTCGCCGAAGACTATGGGGTAGAGGATGCGATTGTCAGCGGCAAAGCCAGCCCCGAGCTAAGCGTTCTCTAGATTAGAACCAATGGCCGGTGGGTACTGACCGCCAGCTATAGCTGGCGGATTTGATAAACTGCCATCGCTATACATCTGTAACTACTCATCTTGGGACGGGTGGGCGGCCAGCAGCCGTTGAGCGGCCTGAATTCTGGAGGTCTCGCCTAGCAGTATTCAGGCCGACACGCTAACTGCCGCGCCAGCCGCCAGGACACCCAGTACGTCACCGGGCTGATTGGCGATCCACCCATCTACCCCCTAGCGCCCATAACTTCAATGACCGTGACTACAGGTCGCTCTTCACCTTCACCAGCTTCCAGGGATCCAGATCCTGATGTCCTCATTTCCAGAATTTTGACAAAGTGGACAAGCGATCGCGAATAGTCTGAGGCTTTTGATACTGCCGGAGAAACTCCACAAACTCCTTCGCTTTTTCAGTCCCGATAAAATCTACCCGCTGGTCTTTGAAAAACTGATTCAGTCTTGTCTCCAGAGCGCTGTACTTTTCCAGGGTTTTGGATCTACGTCTTTCGCTTTGTGCCCTACGAATTGATGAAAGTAATCCACCACAGATTCGCCCTGGGATTTCACCTGCTCATTTACATCCATTGGGCGAACTCGGACCCGGGACTTCTCCAGCGTGGAGTCGTAGCTACCATTGGTAAGGTCAATCTCAATCTGCTTGGCCAGCAGTTCTGCCTTCTTACGACTGGAGCGTGTATCGGGCAATCCCAGATACAGTACCGGTCTTTTGTCCTATCCTTTCAGAACAGTCTCCAAAACACTTAACCACAAGGGTTTCCAAGAGTGCCCAAACTGCCTTAAAACGGCCCAAATGATCCCAAAATGGCCAAAATACAAAAACCGCAACAAAGGCTGTAATCCTTGCTGCGTAGTGATTTGAGGTGGTTTTGAGAATGGAGAATAGGAGATTCGAACTCCTGACCTCTGCGGTGCGATCGCAGCGCTCTACCAACTGAGCTAATTCCCCTTATCTTGCTGTGCGATGCACCGCTACGGTGCGATTGGCCTTTGGCCACCCTGCGGGAACGCAGCGCTCTACCAACTGAGCTAACTCCCCCTTAGACTGCCAGTATCTTACCAAAAACAGAATCCCTGCTACCGCTTCCGTCCTCTAGCAGATCGCCCCTTATTACCCGGCTGAGTCTGATGTGCGCCAAAATACTTCTCGCTGCGGTAGCGCAGCCACACCCGTAGGGTCTGGGGAATCTGGTCTTTTTGATCCTTGGTCAGCGTGTTGTAGAGCGCCAGGGCCTTTTCTCGTTCGCCCCGACAAGCGGCGTTGTTGTGGGCATCCCAATAACTGCGGGCCAAGCGAATGCGGCGGCAGACTTCCTTAACCAGGGCATTGCCTTCTAGGGGCGATTCTGGGGCTGGCTTTGGCGACATGGTTGTGATCCTTGGGCGCGATCCGTTTGGGCGGTCAACCCCTTAAGCTAGAACGTTGTGACCCTACCCGTTTAGCTTAACTCCGTCTATGAAAGTTGCCACCTGGAACGTCAACTCCATTCGATCGCGCCTCGACCATGCGACCCAGTGGCTGCGAACCAACCCTGTGGACGTGCTGTGCCTGCAAGAGACCAAAGTGGTGAACGAGACGTTTCCCACGGCGGCCTTTTCAGAGCTGGGCTACACCGCCTACATTCACGGGCAAAAGTCCTACAACGGGGTGGCGTTGCTGAGCCGACAGCCGCTAGAAAACGTTCAGTACGGCTTTGCCCCAGTGCTCGGGGAGGAGCGCGTCGGCGATTTAGATGACCAAAAGCGGGTGATCGCCGGGCTATGGGACGATATCTATATTGTGAATCTCTACGTGCCCAACGGCAGTTCTATAGGCAGCGAGAAGTATGAGTACAAGCTGCGCTGGCTGGCCTGCCTTAAGGAGTACCTCACCGCCCTCCTGGAGGAGTATCCCAATCTCAACGTCTGCGGCGATTTTAATATCGCGCTAGAGGACAAAGATATTTACAACGCCGAGGGCAAAGAGAAGCACATTATGTCCTCACCCACTGAGCGGGAGGCCCTGCGGGAGGTAATGGCGGTAGGCTTGAAGGATGGCTTTCGCCTGTTCAACGACGAGGGCGGTCACTTTAGCTGGTGGGACTACCGCACTGCCGCCTTTCAGCGCAACATGGGCTGGCGCATCGACCACCACTACCTGTCGGTGGGACTGAGCGATCGCGCCCTGGGCTGCACCATTGACCTCGAACCCCGCCGCTGGGAGAAACCCAGCGACCACACCCCGGTTACGATGGAGTATGCGTAAGGCTTGGGGCCGGTCCCCTGCCAGAGCTTTCCTGAGAGAGTAAGATAAGCACATTAAGCAGGTTTTCTGCACACCAGGAGTAGCCGGGCTTCAGGGAAGGGTTTACCCACCGGGGCGTGCCCTGAAGTGTTACCCGCAGTTCGGGTGTGAAAGGCCCTATCTACCTGCTCCCAACGCATCCCATCCTTTGAGCGAGTCGTAGACACAGGGCAATGGCAATACTACACGTCAGTTGGGTTCCCCAGGCGCAGCAGTTTTTTCTCTGGGGTGAGGCCTGGCAGCCGCTGCCAGCGGATGGGTTAGCCCTGTGGGAGGGGCTGCATCTTCACCCCTATGCCCTGGGTCAGGCCGATTTGGCCCAGGTGCTAGTCGGCATGCAAAAACAGCTGGCGGGACGGGCTAGCTCGGCGGGGGATGTGTTTCCGGCGGTGCTGACCGAGGCCGCGATCGTCGCTGGGAAAGGGGCAACCAAGGCTGCCGGAGGAAGTCGGCGATCGCGCACCGCAAAATCAGGTGCCCGTGGGGCCGCTGGCCCAGTCTGGGGCGAGATCACCCTGCCGCTACCGGCCCGTCTGCTGGCCACTGCGCTAGCGCCCGTGCATTCGGCCAAGCTAGATGCCCAGTCAGAGTCTGACGCTGATGCTGAAACGGTGCTGCATCCCTGGCGAGTGCAGGGCTGGCACCTAGGCATGGCCGATTTCTTGCCCATTTTGCTGGCTCTGCCCCTGGGGCAGCACACCCCCACTGGCCCCGGCGACATCGGGGCCGACCTGCGCTACTGGGGCCACATTGCCCGCTGGGGCCTGAATTTGCTGGCCCGAGGCAAGTTTTTACCCGATCTAGAACTCACCAGCCAAACCCTGGCCGCTGGCTGGCACCCCCTGCTCGACAGCGCCCCCGACCAGGAGCGTCTGCGCCATTTTGCCCTGACCATGCCGCTGGCCTGCCGGACCCATTTGCCTGCCGCCGCTAAGGGATCGCTACCGCTGGCCTGCGGGTTTCCTTTGCTCGACCCCCAGCCGCTGCTGCTGAAGTTTTTAACCGCGTTAGTCGACTACCAGGTGCGCCAGGTGGCCCAGGCACAGCCCCTCAACGGCTTGGCCAACCTGGGCAAAGAGCTGCCGCTGCAGCCCTGGCTGCAGGCCCTGAGCCAGCCGGTAGGCACCCTAGACGCCGCCGCCGCCGCCGCCGCCCGCCTTCAAGAGGCGCTGACCACCTGGACTACGCCCCTGCAAACCCTGGCCGAAGACCCATCCCGCCAGTTTCGCCTGCGGCTGGTGCTGCAGCCCCCTCCAGATCTCGACCAGCCCTGGCAGCTGCGCTACCAGCTCCAGTCAGCTGCCAACCCCGACTGGCTGCTGGGGGCCGACCTGATCTGGCAGCATCCAGTGGCCGAGCTGCACCACCAGGGGGCCATTCTTAAAGCCCCGCAGGAAACTCTGCTGGGTGCCCTGGGCCGAGCCGCCCGCCTCTACGATCCGATCCGCGAGAGCCTGCGTCAGCAGCACCCCACCCACTGCGACCTCGACCCGATTCAGGCCTACCAATTCATCAAGGCCTCGGCCTGGCAGCTGCAAGACAACGGCGTTGAGGTCGAGCTGCCCCCCGGCCTGACCCAAACCGCCGAGAATGGCAGCGGACGGCTCGGCCTGAAGGTGCAGGCGGAGGTGCCGCCCCAGAAACAGCGGCAGCGCCTCGGCCTCAAGAGCCTGCTCAACTTTCGCTGGGAGCTCTCGATCGCAGACGAAACCCTCTCGGCTGCCGAGTTTGAGCAGTTGATCAACCAGGGTTCACCGCTGGTTGAAATCAACGGCCGCTGGGTCGAGCTCAAACCTCAGGATGTGAAGGCGGCGCGGCAGTTTTTGGCTGGTCAAAAAACCGCGACTCCGCTGTCGGTGGAAGATGCCCTGCGGATTAGTACAGGCGACACCCAGCTGATCGACAAGCTGCCCGTGGTGAGCTTTGAGGCCACCGGAGCACTGCAAACGCTGATCGAAACCCTGACCACGGGCAACCAAACCCTGGAGGAAATCGAGGCTCCCAGCGGCTTTAAAGGCACGCTGCGGCCCTACCAGGCCAGGGGAGTCTCGTGGCTAGCCTTTTTGGAACAGTGGGGCCTAGGGGCCTGTCTGGCCGACGATATGGGCCTGGGCAAAACCATTCAGCTGATTGCCTTTTTGCTCTACCTGCAGGACAACGGCTGGCTGGAAAGCCCGGTGCTGCTGGTCTGCCCCACCTCGGTGCTGGGCAACTGGGAGAAGGAAGTCAAACGGTTTGCGCCTAAGCTCAACACCCTGGTACACCACGGCGATCGCAGGCCTCGCGGCAGCGCCCTGGCCAAAGCCGTGCAGGACAAGCACCTGGTGATCACTAGCTACGCCCTGATCTACCGCGATCTCAAGCCTTTGCAGTCGGTGAACTGGCAGTGCCTGGTGCTTGACGAAGCCCAGAACATCAAAAACTCCGACGCCAAACAGTCGAAAGCGGCCCGCCAGATCGAGGCGCAGTTTCGCGTGGCCCTCACCGGCACCCCGGTCGAAAACCGCCTGGGTGAGCTGTGGTCGATTATGGACTTTCTCAACCCCGGCTACCTGGGGCCCAAGAACTTCTTTCAGCGCCGCTTTGCCACCCCGATCGAGCGCTACGGCGATACGGCTTCGCTGCGGGCGCTGAAGGGGCTGGTGCAGCCCTTTATTCTGCGGCGGCTCAAGACCGATCGCACCATTATTCAAGACCTGCCCGACAAGCAGGAAATGAGCGTCTACTGCGGCCTCTCGGCGGAGCAGGCCAACCTCTACCAGCAGACCGTCGATAAGGCGTTAGAAACTCTGGATGACGCCACCGGGGTGCAGCGCAAGGGCCAGATTCTGGCGCTGCTGACCAAGCTAAAGCAAATTTGCAACCACCCAGCCCAGTTTTTGCAGGAGCCCAGCCTGGGGCTGAAGGGGCGATCGGGCAAGCTGCAGCGGCTCGACGAAATGCTCGAAGAAGTGATTGCCGAGGGCGATCGCGCCCTGATCTTTACCCAGTTTGCCGAGTGGGGCAAGCTGCTGCAGCGGCACCTGCAGTCGTACCTGGGGCAGGAGGCAATGTTTCTCTACGGCACCACCACCAAAACCCAGCGCGAGGTCATGGTCGATCGCTTCCAGAATGACCCCGCCGCGCCGCGCCTGTTCATCCTCTCGCTGAAGGCCGGGGGGGTAGGCCTCAACCTCACCCGCGCCAACCACGTCTTCCACTACGATCGCTGGTGGAACCCGGCGATCGAAAACCAGGCCACCGACCGCGCCTTTCGCATTGGCCAAACCCGCAATGTGCAGGTGCACAAGTTTGTCACCACTGGCACCCTAGAGGAGCGCATCCACGAGATGATTGAGAGCAAAAAGGTGCTCTCCGAGCAGGTGGTCAGCGCGGGCGAAGGCTGGCTGACCGAGTTCGACACCGACCAGCTGCGCAACCTGCTGCTGCTCGATCGCAATGCCATCATCGACGACGATGGTGAATAGGGGCCTCCAGGTGAACCCAGCCTGAGTGGTAGAATCGACCTGCAGCGACGGTTCATAGCCCGCGGAAGCGCTCTTGCGGTGAACCTGTCAGCGGTAGGCAGGGTGCGATCGCTCACGGCACGGCGCAGCCCGGTTGCACCACTGTCACAGACCTGAGTGCTACGCTGGGTCGCCGGGAGTATTGTAGTGGGTGGCCTAGATTGGTTGCCCCAAGCTACCCGGCCAGATAGTTTTCATTGGAGGTACACCATGACATCCCTAAAGCAATCGCTGAAATTTGCCGCCCTGGGGTTGGCCGCCGTAGCAGCTGCCGTAGGCCTTAGCACAGCGCTACCCCAGCCCACCCAGGCCCAAACCGGACTGACCATTTTTGGTGGTGTCGAACCCGAATTTCGCCTTGGCTATCTGATCGATTTCAACACCCCGTACAGCACCAACGCCCGCTACTACCTCAACATCATGCGGACCAAGCTGCCCCGCGACGTCATTTCTATGGAAATTGACTACCCCGACACCTTCACTGAAATTGGCGGCCGCATCGACCCAAACAAAATTGAGCTGCGCAGCGGCGACTGGCGCGGCGGCGAGACCATTCCACTGAAGGTGGTCGATCTCTACGAAGATGAAAACCGCATTGAAATCATTCCCGAAGAGCCCATTCCTGCCAATACCAACCTGGTAGTAGTGCTCTCTGACGTGCGCAACCCCCGTCGCTACGGCTACCACTACTTCAACCTGCGGATGATGTACCAGGGCGATGTGATCAATCAGTACACCGGCACCTGGCCTCTGGAAGTCGCTGCCGACAACAATCAACGCACTCGCTAATCGCCACCTGGTGCTACTATAGTAGACTGTGACTTTTTATCAGCAACAGGCAACGCCATGAGTAAGCGCACCCTAGAGGGCACCAACCGTAAGCAAAAGCGAACGTCCGGGTTTCGCGCTCGTATGCGCTCCCACACCGGCCAAAACGTGATCAAAGCTCGTCGCCGCAAGGGACGCGCTAAGCTCGCTGTCTAGCCCCGCCAGGGGTTAGTTCGAACCGTAGGTGTCAAGCATTTTGGCCCTGGGGCTATCAAAAGCTCCAGGGCTATTGCTGTTTGTGAAAATACTGTTGGAATCCTAGGGGTTAGGCCGTGCTACCCAAACACAATCGACTGCGGCGGTCGCGGCAGTTTTCCCAGGTCTATCGGCAGGGCAAAAAAGCTGTCTCAGCCCACCTGATCATGCGGGTGCTGCCGCTGCCTGCTGCCCCCAGCGAGAGCCCCTGCATTGGTATTGTCATCAGCCAAAAAGTGCACAAGCGGGCGGTGGTGCGCAACCGCCTCAAGCGCCAGGTGCGCGCTGCCCTCAGAACTCTGCTGCCCCGTCTCAAGCCCTCCCTTTGGATTGTGATTAACCTCAAGCCCGAGGCCACCCAGTGCGAATATGGCGAATTTTTGCGAGAATTAGAGCAGTTGTTTACCAAGCTAGAGGTCATCCATGGGCATTCGTGAGGATGTGTACTACGAGGGCGGTCCCCACATTGGCGATTTAATCGTCAACCTGCTGCTGGGGTTTACGATCATTTGCCTTCCCCTCACGGTCGGGGCTATCACCCGCGCCCTGTGGCTGCGCTACCGCATCACAAATCGACGCATTTCGGTCACAGGGGGCTGGATGGGGCGCGATCGCACCGACCTGATTTACAACGAAATCAGTAAAATTGTCACAGTACCTCGGGGCATCGGCCTTTGGGGTGACATGGTCGTCACCCTCAAAGACGGCAGTCGCCTAGAACTGCGCTCTATGCCTCGCTTCCGTGAGGTTTACGACTACATCAACGAGCGCATTTCTCCTTCGGCCAAGGCCGTCAGCGGTGCCGTCGGCGAGGTTTAAACCAACGTAAAACTACGGCAATCCGTCAGTGACCGGGCGGCTTGCCGCCCCGACTATGGGGTAGATTAGGTAACTGAGCAGTTAACGTCGTATCCCCTGTAGCAGGGTTCTAGTGCCCATGGATTTTGGAATTGGATTTCTGACCAACAACATCATGTTGCCGATCCTGGATTTTTTCTACGGGATCGTGCCCAGCTATGGGTTGGCCATTGTTGCCCTCACCCTGGTGATTCGGTTTGCGCTGTACCCCCTCAACGCAGGCTCGATTCGCAACATGCGACGCATGAAGGTGGCCCAGCCTCTGATGCAAAAGCGCGTCAAAGAAATCCAGGAGCGCTACAAGGACAACCCCACCAAGCTCCAAGAAGAGATGAGTGGGGTCTACAAAGAGTTTGGTAACCCGCTGGCGGGCTGCTTCCCGGTGCTGCTGCAAATGCCCATTCTCTTTGCCCTGTTTGCCACCCTGCGGGGGTCGCCGTTCGCCGACATCAACTACGACGTCAACGTTCAAGTCTTTCCCCAAGAAAAGATTGAGCAGATTCAGCCCCAGGTGTTTACCACTCCGCCTAAGGCGATCTACGTCTCTGACGGCTCGCACTTTCCCATCTCGGCGGTCGTGCCCGGCGGCAACAAGCTCGTCGTGGGCGAAAAGACCGATGTACGCCTGCAAACCGCCGAGGGCGAAACAATTCAGTCTTTAGTCACCCAGTACAACGACGACATCGACAGCTTTAAGCCCCGCTGGGAAGTCACTAAGGGCGACGATGTCATTTCGGTGGATGAGGCGGGCAACATTACCGCCCTGGCCCCTGGTGAAGCCACCGTGCGGGTGCAGGCCCCAGGCCTGGCTGCCAACAAGGGCTTTCTCTTTATCAAAGCCCTGGGTCGCATTGGCGTAACCGGCGACGACGGCGCTATCCACTGGGATATTTTGATTATGATCCTGGGCTTTGGGGCCAGCCTTTACCTCAACCAGGTGCTCTCAGGGCAGGGCTCGACCTCCAGCGACAACCCCCAGCAGGCGGCGGTGAACAAGTTCACGCCGATCATCTTCTCTGGCATGTTCCTGTTCTTCCCGCTGCCCGCTGGGGTGCTGATGTACATGCTGATTGCCAACATCTTCCAGACCCTGCAAACCTTCATTCTGTCGCGAGAGCCGCTGCCTGAGAACCTGCAAAAAATTGTCGATGCCGAAACCAAAACCAAGGCTGAAGACGATCGCAAAACCCTGCCCTTTGAGCCAGGGCGCAGCAAAAAGAAAAAGGCGTAAACCATGGTCATTGATGCTGCTGCCGCTGGCGTGAACTGGTTAACCAACCTGCTGACAATGCAGGGGTTGGCCTCGACTGTCACCGCCCATCCAGTCGAAGATGAGTCGGGGGAGAGCTGCTGGCTCACCATTGCTGAAGAGCCGCTGACAGCGGAGCAGGTGCAGGCCCTAATTGGCGAGGGCGGCGCGGTGCTTGACTCGATTCAGTATCTGGCCAATACCACCCTCAATTTGGGCAAGAGTCAGGACGAGCAGCAGGCCTTTACGATCGAGCTGGCGGGCTACCGGGCCAAGCGCCTGGAGGAACTCAAGACCATGGCCGCAGATGCCGCCGAGCGGGTGCTGGCCAGCGGTGAGGAGTACGAAATGCAGGGGCTATCTTCCGCTGAGCGCCGCCAGATGCACCACTTTTTGGCGGCCCATGAGGGGGTGGCCACCTTTAGTCGGGGCCGCGAACCCGATCGCCGTCTGGTAGTCTGTCTAGCGGGTGAGGCGGCTGAGTAGCTCTTTGCCAAGACTATAAGGATGGCGCCAGTCTTAGCGGGTATGAACCGGAGGGATGAACAATGGAGCGAGTGTATATACCCCACCTGTTGCAGCGGCCTGAGAAAACCCTTACCGTTGAGCTAGACACCCACCTAGCCGATTTAGAGACTCTGACTCCGGTACGGGGGGAGCTAACGGTAACTCACCAGGGCACCTACCTTGAGGTCAAGGCCAAAGCCGACACGATTGTTACTCTGACCTGCGATCGCTGCCTGCAGGCCTACAACCATCGTGTAGCCGTAGTTGCCCAGGAGCTGATCTGGCTGGAGGACGAGCCTGACCCTGCCACCCTGCCCCTGGAGCGCGAGGTGTCGGTAGATGACCTGTTTGAAACCCTGCCCCCCAGCGGCCACTTTTACCCCGAAACTTGGATCTACGAACAGATTTGTCTGGCCCTACCCCAGCCGCAGATCTGCGACGAAGACTGCCCCGGCATTGCAACTCGTCATCAGGGCACTGCTACTGCCGAGCCCGTAGACCACCGCTGGGCCGCCCTGGCTCAGCTTCAGCAGCAGCTCAATCTACCAGACGCTTAGAGTCACCCCTTTTCACCTAAAGGCTCACTACGGGCGACTTTTACCACCAGGAGAAGCCTGTGGGGGTGAGTCTAGGAGATAACTTTTTAGCTCTCTACGCAGCGACTTCTCTAAAGTTCGATAGGCTGGAGACGACACCAGAGAGTTGTAGGATACCCGCGCCGCGCTGATATGGGTTTCACCGAAGAACTGGGGCTGCTGATTCGCGCCCGCTACCCGATCATCTACATTGCCACCGCCGAAGAGGAGCGGGCCGAGACCGACATTGCCGCCTGTGCAGCGGCCCAGGGCAACCGTGCCCTCTACGCCTGGGATTTTGTCGATGGCTACCAGGGCAACCTCAACGACGCTGGCTTTGGCAAGCGCAACCCGCTGCAGGCGCTGGAGCTGGTCGAAAAGCTGCCCACTACGGCTCCAGCGGTGTTTGTGCTGCGCGATTTTCATCGCTTCTTAGATGATGTGGCCATTTCTCGCCAGCTGCGCAACCTGGCCCGCCGCCTCAAGGCCCAGCCTAAGACACTGATCATTCTCTCAGCTCAGCTCACCATTCCCGACGAGCTAAGCGAAACGGTGACGGTGCTGGAGTTTACGCTGCCCGATGCCGCCGCCATTCGCCAAGAGGTGCAGCAGCTCTTGAGCGCCACCAGCACTAACCTGCCGCCGGCCATGCTGGAAGAGGTTGTGCGCACCTGTCAGGGGCTATCGCTGGAGCGAATTCGACGGGTGCTGGCCCGGGCGATCGCCTACCACGGGGCCTTTGATCCCAACGACCTCGACCTGATTCTCGACGAAAAGCGTCAGAGCATCCGCCAGACCCAAATTTTGGATTACTACCCCGCTAAGGAGCAAATCTCTGATATCGGCGGCCTGGACAACCTCAAAGACTGGCTGCTGAAGCGGGGAGCGGCGTTCTCAGAAAAGGCCCGTCAGTACGGCCTGCCCCACCCGCGCGGGCTGCTGCTGCTGGGCATTCAGGGTACGGGCAAGTCGCTGACTGCTAAGGCGATCGCCCACCACTGGCACCTGCCTTTGCTCAGGCTCGACGTGGGGCGACTGTTTGGCGGGCTGGTGGGCGAGTCTGAGGCCCGCACCCGCCAGATGATTCAGCTGGCCGAGGCCCTGGCCCCCTGCGTGCTGTGGATCGACGAGATCGATAAGGCCTTTGCGGGCATGGACGGTCGCGGCGATGCAGGCACTGCCAGCCGGGTTTTTGGCACCTTTATTACCTGGATGGCGGAGAAAACTTCTCCGGTGTTTGTAGTCGCTACGGCCAACAATATTCAGGCGCTGCCGCCCGAGATGCTGCGGCGGGGCCGTTTTGACGAAATTTTCTTTGTCGGATTACCCAATCAAGATGAACGCCGCGCCATTTTTGCGGTGCATCTCTCTCGGTTGCGTCCTCACAACTTGCAAAGCTATGATCTCGATCGCCTTGCCTACGAAACCCCCGATTTTTCCGGTGCAGAAATTGAACAAATTATTGTAGAAGCCATGCACATTGGCTTTAGTCAAAATCGGGATTTCACAACCGATGACATTGTGGAAGCAGCCAGCCAAATTATTCCCCTAGCTCGAACGGCTCAAGATCAAATTCAACTGCTGCAAGACTGGGCTGCGGCTGGCCGAGTACGAATGGCTTCTCGCCAGGGTGGGTTAGGTAGCCGAATTCAGCAACAGTCCTTACAATGAGTAGTCTCAAACTGAATGGTGCAGGTTTGTCCTATGAGTTTGTCTGGCGTTAGTAAATTCTTTTTTGGGGTCATCTTGGCGGCTGCCATTCTGTTTGGTGCAGGGGTTGCCCTGACCCGCTACCT
>PYGV01000060.1 GCA_003022385.1 filamentous cyanobacterium CCP3
GGTAGGTGGGTGGGCGAGTAGATGGGTGGATGGGTGGTTATTACGTGAGTGATTTGAAGGGATTAACGATGGTTAATACATCGTGGATGAGCAGACCATGCGCCATATCTTCTGTGTAGAGAATTGGGCATTGGTGCTGAAGGGCTGTGCTGACAATCATGGAATCCCAAAATGACAGGTTGTAGCGTTGTCTCACCACGGATGCTGCCAGGAGAGTCGCTTCGTCCAATGGGCAAACAACGTACTTTTGATAAAACGACCTAACCAAGGTCTGAATCGCGCCCTCAGTAAATTTAAACTTTCGGAGCAGGTTGACGGAGACTTCGTTCATAACCTGCACGGAGAGATGAGGCTTAGTCTGATTTATCAGGGTTCTAGCGGCTTCATGACGAGGATCTGAAGGTATATCCTCAGATTCGGTAGCAGCGCAGATCCAGATATTGGAATCGACAAAACAGCGATTAGTAGCGGTCATAGATCTCGTCTCGGCTCAAGGGTTTAAAGCTTCGAACCGAAATGGGATGAGCTAAAAGGTAGCTGATACTCCCCTCTTCATGATCAAGGTTGATAGCGGCTGGGTTGCTGTCTGTTGAGGTTTCTACCGTTGGGTTGTCAGTGTCTGAAGGGTGTTCTAGCTGCTGATTGACAAGTTGTAGCAGCTGAGTCGCAAGCTGCAGCTGTTCTTTGAGGGATAGCTGAGTGGCTTCTTTGAGCAAATCTTGCACTGTCATGAACAGTCTCCTTTTGGAAAAGGATGGCGGGGAAATGCGTCTGGGACTGGCCTATTCATGCCCTGCCTAGCTCATCATAGATTAATCCTCCAGGTAGCCCAATTCTTCCAGGCGGCGGCGGACTTCGGGGTCGTCGTAGTCGGTGGCGCGGGTGATAGCAGCCTGGGCCAGGTGCTGATCAGAGCGATCGGCGAAGGCTTGCAGGCAGTCTTGCAGCGCTTCCACATTTTCGGGCAGGATGGCGCTGAGGTCGAGGGCTTCGGTGGGGTCTTCGAGCACGTCGTAGAGTTCGGCGACGGAGCCTTCGGTTTCGATCAGCTTGTGCTGGCCCATCCAGACGGCGCGGCGGACGCGATCGCACCCCATAGTCTTCACCAGCTCGGGCTGGCGCTTTTGCATCAGGTTGACCACGTTCTGCGGCGGAATCGCCTCGGCAAACACGTAGTCGCGTTCCTTGAGTTCTCCCTGGCTGTGGGCCAGATCGAGAACCAATTCCTTCTCGTTGGCGATGCCAGCGGCGGCTAGCACCGTGTGGAACAGTCGGCGGGTAGACACGACCGCATCCACCGTGGTGCCCTGCTTCAGGCGATGTTGAGGATCTCGAATAATCAGCGGCACTCGCACTAGCTCGTTGTAGATCGACAGGCTGTGGCCCATGTACTGCTTTTCGCCCAGGTGTTCGCCGTGGTCGGCGCAGATGATCACCAGGGTATTGTCGAGCTGGCCAGAATTCTCCAGGCGCTCAAAGAACTGACCCAGCAGCGCATCCTGGTAGGCGACCTCGGCGTCGTACATGCCGTCGAGGGTCTGCTTTTGGTGGTCGTCTAGCGCCCCGGTTAGCGGGGCCAGCCAGCCGTAGACATCGCCATTGAACCGTTGCAAAAAGGTTTGCGCTTTGCGATCGGCCAGCACGTGGGGGGCAAACTGCTCGATGTAGCGGCGGGGCGGGTGGTAGGGCATGTGGGTGCCCATCAAATTTACAAAGGCAAAGACGGGTTGGTCTGCCGCTGCGCCCGCGCGGTTGATCAACAGGTTGGCGGTGTCTTCGAGCGACTTTTGCGTGTTGCCCTTAAAGCTGAGCGCCGTCTGCCACAGGGGCACCATCAGCGGCGTAAACGATAGGGCCAACAGCGCATCCGATCGCGCAAACGCATCCTGAATGCGGTTGAGAACACCCGCAACCTGCCGCTTAAACCACTGGCGATAGCGGCTCACCAAGCCAGGATGGCTGCCTGCCTGGTTGGGTTTCGAGGTGAGCAGGCCGCTGTAGTTGAGAAAGCTAGTGAACCCGCGCCGCAGCCCGTTGTTGATGACGCCGACTAAGGGATTGTTGCAAAACCCGGCGGTGTAGTAGCCGCTGGCCTCAAGGCGCTCGGCCAGGGTCGGCAAATCGCTGGGGAGCACCGAGTAGGACTGCACCATGGTGTGCTCGGAGGGGTAGAGCCCCGTGAACATGGAGGCGTGGGAGGGCACCGTCCACTGGGCGGCGGAGACGGCCTGGGTGAAGCGGGTGGCATTGGCTGCGATCGCATCCAGATTCGGCGAGGTCGGCTGGTCGTAGCCGTAGCAGGAGAGGCGATCGGCCCGCTGGGTATCGAGCACGAGAAAGAGAATATCGGGGCGTGCAGCCATGGGGTTTAGCCAACGAGTCAACAGGGCATAGATTCCATCCTAAACAGCACCGTTCTCAATTGTCTGAACCTGGGGTTAGAGATTGGGTGCCGTTTGAGCTGTTGCTATTGTCAGCGATCGCGACGGTGCTGGAGTGTGAGATCTCGCTGCGCAATATTTACGGCCAGGTTCGGTTCGACGACTCTGAACCAGAGGCCGCCTCCTAAAGGTAACTCTTACGCAGGTGGACAGCGCTCTAGGCGGCAGCTAGTAAATTCACTAAATCAGCCTTTTTGAGCTTGGAGAGGCCTGCAATATTGCGCTTTTTGGCCATGTCTTTGAGCTGAGTGGTGGTTAGCGACTCCAGCAGGGCGCGATCGGTCACGACTTCGGGCATGGGTTCGGGGGTCAGGTAAAAGACCTCTTGCAAGGCTTTGAGTTTTTTGCCTGCGGTAATGCGACAGCCCAGCTTGGTAATAGGTTGCAGAGTTTTCCAATACTGGCGAGGGGCTTCGTCGAGGCGGGCTACCAGGGAAGCATGGCTGACACCTTTTAGGGCCGTGTTGGGCAGCGCCATGAGGTAATCGATCGCGGCGGAAATTTCGTCGCGGCTAGCAATCGAAAGATTGGTTTTGGGCTGGGTCTCCTGGGCCAGCGCTCGCGTGATCGCCACGGCCTCGGGAGTATCTTCGGCGATGATGCACCAGACTTCGTTCAGATCAGCCTCAGCGGCGACGGCGTAGACAAAGCTGTTGCCAATCACCTGGTACTGATCGGGGCCGGTTTCTTTGACAATTAGCGGAATCCAGTTGCGCCCCTCTGGCCCTAGCTGGCTGGCGGCAAACTGAATTAAATACTCGTGCGCTTCGGTAGGCTGACCAGGCTCAATTTCATCAAAGGGCAGACACATCAAGTTGCCAACGTCAGAAAGACTCATTAGACAAAGTACTCCTTGACAAGGTTTAGATATTGCTCACGCGCTGGTTTGAAGGCAAATGCAGCGGGAACATGCATAAAGTCAGCCCGTGAAATATAAGCCATGTAAGGAATTGCAATCATTTTGCGATTTTCATGGCCTTTTCGAGATTTTGGATAGAAGTAGGGAGTTAAATCAAAGCCGTTAGCATTGCGTCTTGCTTCTTTGATGATTCTGGTAATGGCCTGATGCATTAATTGAATTTGAGGCCCAGTCTCACGGAAGGCATTATTCATAAAGATTGGTAGCGCAATGGGGCCAGCTTCACCAGCCTCTTGACGCTTGGCTTGAGCTTCTGGAATAAATTGAGTGATCGCTGTGCCAGCATTTTGTAGAGAATGAAGATTGTCGTGCCGAGCAGGTACAAGCACGACATCAGCGGCATAGAGAGCTTTTTGGGCAAAAATACGCCAGTTAGGCGGTGAGTCTATCAGAATATAATCATAGTCAGCCTGTACTGCTTCTAAAGAGCGTCGTAATGCGTGAAACTTGACTTGCTGCTTGAGCCTAGTCTCATCTAGTTCGCTGACCAGGTCTTCATCCGCTAAGACAATATCAAAGCTAAGAGGCTCTTTTAGCCTGGGATGCTCAAATTTGTAGGGCTTGATTACGTCTCGAATGCTGGGGTCTTTGCTTTTCAAAACATCAAGAATTTTTCCTTGTAGCGGTTTCAGATTTAGAGCATCCCCCAAATCACTTTGGTTTGGATCGAAGTCAATGATGAGTACTCGCTTTTTGAGCATAGCAAGAGTAGCCGCTACATTAAGCGTAGTAGTAGTTTTGCCGACACCACCTTTGTTGTTGTAGACAGCAATAATCAATGCTCGATTAGGTTCTTCGATACGCCTTTTAATATCTTTGATTAAGCGCCTGCAATCACCTGAGAGCGCCATGCATGGCGTTACAGGGTGAACAACTTTGCCATGCTTGCGAAATAACTGCACATGATGAGAATTAGTTAGAATTCCCCACCTAACGGTTTTAGACTCTGGCGACATTAAATAATGCTTTAGCTGCAATACAGCCCGCCGATAGTCTGGATGATTTTTATCGGACAGATTCTCAGTTCGTCCCTTAACTTCCATGTATAAGAACGGGTTCTTATGGCTTGTTAAGAAAGCATCTTCATCGGTGTTCTTGCGAGCAGCATGGTCAACAGCTCGCCTGCTGACAGGAAATTGAGGCACTATTTCCTGAAAGTCAAAGCCTAGCGCCTTAAGAAAGGGCTGAGAGAAATTATGCTCTACGATAGCCTCAGAGGCATCGGCAGGTAGAGACTGTAAGACTTCTTCGAGGTTCATTACTGCTCAAGTGGCTTTACTCTCATTACAGGAGAGTTCCCCGAAGATCCGATATGTTAACGAATGACTTTATTGATATTTCACAACTTTCGGTGCTTTCTAAACGAAAGAATAGCAGAAGTCGATTCCGCTGGGTAATACCTCTGTATCGAATTGAATCAGGAATTAACCTGTCGCAATAGCTTGAAGAAAGCTGACCATGAGAATCGCTTTGCTGTAGAGAGTTCTCTCCCCCCAGATTTTAGGGGGAGATTGGCGGTGCAATCTATTCGTCAGTAACCACCAGGCGGCGGGTCATCACGCTAATGAATTCGCCGCTGCGTCCGGTGGGGATGGGCTCGATCCACGCCAAGCGATCGCCCTCTGGGCAGGCTCCGCCAACGCAATACCTCAGCAATTCCATCCTATTGATCGCCTCGACCACAGCAGCGTAGTCGCCCAGCAGAATGTGCGTCAGGCGATCGGGCCGATAGGTGGGCAGGGCAAACGATGCAGGCAGATTCGGCTGCCCCGAGGGTTGAAAAGTCATGCGGTTGTCTCCGTTTTCGGGTGAAGGAAAACGGGGAACGCTCTAGCGCTGTCCCAAAGAACGGTAAACGAAGACGCTAGCTCCTAGAATGCACCTAGGGCATCTCACTTACCTGCGTTAAGTTGGGATGTCTCAGGGCGTAGGGGAAGCTGCAACTTCCCTTACGCCCGTCCTAGAATACATTCCCCGCACTGAGTACAGTACAGCAAGTTATCCGGTGGGACATCCGTACAGGCGTTAAGGAATGCGATGGGTTGATATTGCAATGCAGGCTACTAACATCGCATTGCAGACTGTGATTATCGCATTGCAAGCCGTGGATATCGTAATGCGAGCCGTGGATATCGCAAGACCAAGGATGGATATTGCAATGCGAGCCGTGGATATTGCAATGCAAAGGGTGGTCATCGCATTGCAGGTCAATGACATCGAAAATCCAGCCGATGATATGGCATTACAGAAAAGCTCGATGTCGTAAGCGGTGCATTGCGGCCTAAAGGAGAGTCTGTAAGGGCTTTGCGTCGATTTGTGGGCCGCTAATGCACCCTACGCAGGTCGTTGCGTTTGAGCATTCAGCCAGTGCAAAATCTTGGCTAAGAAGCGATCGCCCCCCGATCACCTACATGCCACGACCGATGCGAAGCGCGATGGGCTAACCAACAAGCCAACCCTTCCGTTGGGTCCAGGGCGGCGGCACGGCCCTGGTCGACGGGGTCTGGGGGCGATCGAAAAGCCCCCAGCAGCAAATCTGGCTCCCCACCACAAAAATTTCGCCGCCCACAACCCTGCCACCACCAACTTTTCCGAGTATCACAGGCAAAATGCCTTCTCCCCATCTTGCCCTGGCATTGCAGGCCAGTAGGCAGACAGGGCGATCGTGCGATGTGAGAAGGTTTGCCCTGGCTAGAGTAGTGGTGTTAGGTGCTGAGATGGGTGGTGGGCAGTGCCCACCCTACTGGGCTGGGGCATGGTTGAGCTGCGATCGCCCCGGCCCAGCTACCAATCGCCTAAGCCGCCAGAATCTTGTCATCCAGGGCAAAATCGACCTCGGCCTTGTCATGGCCAGCGGCCAGGTAATCGTTCTGGAACGAATCCTTTAGCCCCGCCACCAAATCGTAGGTCGGTGCCCAGCCCAACTCGGCCTGGGCTTTATCCGTGGCGGTGAAGAAGTGCTGCACCCGCATCGGAAAGGCCTTGGCCTTGCCAAAGTCAAAATTCTTCGGGTCGTAGTGCACAATCTTGAGGCTGTCAGCATCCTTCCCTGCCGCCGTGGCGCAGGCGCGGGCCAGCCCGTCGAAGGTGACCGCCTTCTCGCCAGAGATGTTGTAAATCTGGCCGATCGCCGTTTCGTTGCCCAGCACCGCCGCCATTGCCGCCGCCAGGTCTTGCACATGGCCCAGCTGCGTCAGGTGCATGCCGTTGCCCGGAATTGGGATGGGGCGATCGCGCACCACCCGGTCAAAGAACCATTGCTCCAACGGGTTATAGTTCTGCGGGCCATAGATATAGACGGGCCGCACCGAGGTAAACGGCACCCCCTGGGCTTGCAGGTAGGCCTCGGTTTCAAACTTGCCCTTGTGGCGGCTTTTCGGGTCCACCGCATCGCCTTCGATGTGCGGCATCTGATCCGACTTGAGGTAGACCCCCGCCGAGCTGACGTAGACAAAGTGCTGGAGCTTGCCGCCAAAGATTTCAATGAGGGGCCGGGTGTCGCTCAGCTCGCGCCCGTTGTTGTCGAAGATGGCGTCGAAGGTTTCGCCCGCCAGCTGGTTGAGGCTGCTGGGGTCGGTGCGATCGCCCACGATCGTCGGCACGCCCTCCACCGGAGCGGGCCGGTTACCCCGGTTGAACAACACCACCTCATGCCCCTGCTCAATCAATAGCTGGGTCAAATACACCCCAATAAACCGGGTGCCACCCATAACCAGTACACGCATTGCCTCTCTCTCCTGCTAACCAGCGACCCCAAGACCTGCTGAAAGGCGCACTGAACTTAATGTATGTATATTAAGCTGCGCTGATCCCCGACGATCTATCGAAAAATCAAGGGATTCGCCCGTAAACCCGTTAAGCAAAACGGTAGATAACCGCTCAGGCCTTACGCTACGGGGGGAAGCCGCCTAAAATGTTATGAGTTGAGCACCGGCCTCAGCACCCTACGCGAGATAGCCTCTACATGCGTGAGCTGGACAACGCCTATCGAATTCTGGAGCTAGAGCCTGGTGCCTCCCTGGAGGATATCAACCAGGCTTACAAAGATCTGGTGTTTGTGTGGCACCCCGATCGCATTCCCCAAGACAACGAGCGGCTGTACCAAAAGGCTCAGGACAAGATTAAGGCGCTCAACCACGCGCGCGACTTGCTGCGATCGCACAACCGCAGTGGCCGCAGTACTACCAGTACCAGCAGCAGCCGCTACGGCACCGCCAGCGGCTATCAGGCCTCCACCGCCAGCTACGGCACCAGCGACTATCGCTCGACCTACGGCAGCGGCTACACCAGCAAAGGCTACAGCAGTGCCCGTTCCCAGGCCAACGACGATCCTGATGATGAGCAGCGATCGGCCTCCCACAATCGCTACTACCGCTATCAGCGCAGCACCTACGGCGGCAGCTACTACGGCAGCGGGTCAGGTAGTGGCACTACTGGTCAAAGTAGCGACAGCACCAGCCCGAGTGGCTCTGCATCCGCCAGCACCGGCCAGTCACAGACCTACCGCCAGCGGCGCGATGCCGCAGCTGGGGTGGGGGGCAACAAGGCCACCAGCACCAACGGCAGCTCCAGCAGCTCCAGCGCCCAAAGTCAGGCCAGTTCTACCGGCAGCAAAGCAGACAGCGGCAGCGCGACAGCCAACGGCTCATCTAGCAGCAAGCCCAACGACTCTTACAACAGCTACAACGCCCACACCCGCAACGGGGCCTCTAGCACCCACCGATCGCGCCAAAGCCCAGACCTGAGCGGCACCGACATGAGCGGGGCCAACCTACGCGAAAAAGACTTTGGGGGCCGCAACCTGAGCGAGGCCAACCTGAGCGGGGCCGACCTCAGCGACGCCTTTTTGCACAAGGTTAACCTCAATCGGGCCAACCTCAGCAAGGCCAAGCTGTTTCGCGCCAACCTGCTCCAGGCCGACCTCAGCCATGCCAACCTGCGCGAAGCCGACCTGATCGGCGCCGACTTTAGCGGGGCCGACCTCAGCGGGGCCGACCTCAGCGGCGCGAAGGTAGCCGTGGGGGGCCGCACGATGGTCAAGCTCACCGGCACCATTCTCACCGGGGCGATCATGCCCGACGGCTCGATCCACGATTAAACGCCTGCCCTGAACATGCCCGAGGGCTGAGCGAAGTCGTTCTGACAACCCTAACGCCCCTGCACCGCCTCGGGCAAAATCAGCATGGCATCGCCGAAGGAATAAAAGCGATAGTCTTGCTCAATGGCGGTTTCGTAGAGGGCCAGCAGACGCTCGCGGCCAATCAACGCGCTGACCAGCATCATCAGGCTAGAGCCAGGTAGGTGAAAGTTGGTAATCAGCCCATCGATCGCCCGGTACTGGTAGCCGGGGTAGATAAATAGGTTGACCTTGCCCTGGTAGGGCTGTAGCTCGCCGCCCTGGGCCGCGCCCTCCAGGGCCCGCACCACCGTTGTGCCGACGGCAATCACGCGACCGCCTCGGGCTTTGGTGGCGGCGATCTGCGCCACGGTTTCCGCCGAGACATCGATCCATTCGCCGTGCATTTTGTGGTCGAGAATGTTTTCGGTCTCGACGGGGCGAAAGGTACCGACGCCGACGTGGAGGGTAAGGCGCGATCGCTCCACGCCCTTTTCTTCTAGCCGCTCAAACAGATCGGGTGTAAAGTGCAGCCCCGCTGTGGGGGCTGCCACCGCCCCAGGGGCCGCCGCATAGACCGTTTGGTACTGGTCAGGCGACGCAGCCCTATCGGTGATGTAGGGCGGCAGGGGAACTTCCCCCAAACGCTCAAACAGGGCAAAGAGAGATTCACTGCTCTGGGGCTCAAACTTGAGCAGACGACCGCTGGTGTCGGGGTCGGTGTCTAGCACCTGGGCCACCAGGTCGGGCTGGTCGGGGTTGGGGCCAAAATGTACGGTGGACCCTGGCTTGAGGCGGCGACCGGGGCGCACCAGGGCCAGCCACCGGCTGTCGCCCTGGTCTTCGAGCAGAAACACTTCGACCTGAGCACCGCTGGGCTTGTGCCCCAACAGGCGGGCCGGAATAACGCGGGTGTCGTTGAGGACGAGCAGGTCGCCGGGCTGCAGCAGGGTGGGTAGGTCGCGAAAGTGATGATGGTGGTGGGTAGTGGCGCTGTCTACAACCAAAAGGCGCGAGGCATCGCGGGGGGTAACAGGGGTTTGGGCAATTTTTTCGGGCGGTAAAGAATATTGATAGGCCGCCAGGGAATATTCAGACGAGGAGCTGGGGATCTCTGGTGACATCTCTGAGGCCAGGGTTTAAAGATTGTGCACAGCCTGATCAGGTTGGGGGGATACACCCAGGCGAGGTAGGGGGACTTAACCCTAACCCTTTCAGGGCCAGTCCAAGACAATAAGAACTGTAGCACCTGTCTCAAGGTCAATGATGGAATACACCTACTATCTCGCCAACGCCAGTTTAACCCTCCGTGTGGTTGAACACCTGCTAGGCACCCCGAGATTGCCCCTGGAGTTTATGACGGTGATTCATCAAATTGATGGATGGGTCATTCGCGTCAAAATGGCTGACAACATCGGCGTTCCCGATGCCGAAGATTTTCGCGCCTACATGAACGAACTGGGCATCGCCTACGACCCCGGCATTCGCGTGCGCATGGCGCTGTGGGGCTTAGAAACCGGGCAGTCGCCCATCGACGTGATGCGCCGCTACCAGGTGGCGATCGTCTCCCACGGCAAGCCCGATCGCGAAGAGATCGAAGCCTTTCGCCGTCAGTTTGTTATGGGTCTGGGCTACTGCCCCGAAACGCTGGCCTAAGACTCGCAGAGCCTTGTCTCAAAGACATATCTCGTATGGGGTAGGGGAACCTACCCTATTTTTTTGGCGATTTTTCAGCGGCTAAGTAAGCAGGTCTGATTATCGATAAGACGCATTTCGACTTCGCTCAATGCTCGATCTGGCTTAGAGGCGATCGCAGACAATCAAATAGCCCAGCGCATCGAGGTAGGCCTCAATTGAGGCCATCACCACATCCAGATGAAAGCCGCGCCCCGGAAACAGAGCCATCTGTCGCTCCAGCAGCACCATAGCCGACACCGGAGAATCTGCCGTGGTGGCCAGGCAGCGGTAATACACCATTTGCACATCGGCGACCGGAATGTAGTGACTCACCGCCAGGTTAAGGGCTCGCAACGCAGCATCCACTGGCCCGACTCCAGAGGCCGTCTCCTGGTGGATGTAGCCCAGGGGCGACTGTAGCCGCACGGTGGCGGTGGGGCGATCTTGGCCGCAGCAGACCTCGACAGACTCCAGACGGCCCAACCAGGAGCGCTGATCCAGCGCAGGATCGTCTTGGTATAGGGTTTCGAGGCTGCTTCGCCGCGCGTCTAAACCGCCGACAGCATATTCCCCTAACAGGTGACCAGGGGTGTAGACAAGCACCTCTCCCTCGCCAGTATCGGTCACATAGTCGAGAGGGCGATGGGTGACAATGCCGTCTAGCCCCAGCTGGGCTACCACCGCCGCCTGCAGCGCAAAAGGTAAACCGAGCTGCGATCGCTGGGCTGCGTGCAGCATGGTCTGGTCTACGGGACAACAGCGCAGTAGGGTGCCCACCTGGGTCAACGTCGCTGCGATCGTGGTCGAGTTGTGGACTCGCATTGCGTAACGCCCTACCAGCTGCAGGGCGAAATCGGTCACGTACCCCTGCAGCTGGCCCTGCAAAAACAACTCCCACAGGCGATCGCCCTGGCAGAGCGGCAGCGGCCGACCAAACAACAGTTCTAGCAGCAGCCCCTCATCTACCAAAACGCGCCGTATTGCCATGCATAACTCCTGTGAGAAAACCTCCCAGGGTTGCCAATGCACCTAATCGTCGGGGTCAGAACCGAGTAGCTTGCGGAGGGCAGCCAGCGGCATTTGCACCACCTCTTGCGACAGCTCTGGAGAATAGGCATTTGGCTCTGGGGTAGACAAGTAGGGACCAGGCTGGCCCTGGCGATCAGACGGCCTGCTAGCGACCATATTGTGAACCGTTAACGACAGCTGCTCAAGGCTGCGGCAGCCCTCTTCTACACCTGTCATCAACGCATCGAGCTTCTGCTCTAGAGCCAGCAAACGCACGCCCAAGGCGTCGGATACTGGGGCTGCCAACCCACCCTCAGCGCGATCGCCCACCGATCGCGCCATAGATTGATCCCCAGACTGATCTGAAATGCGCTTCTCTAACTGGTGCAATAACTGCTCTAACTGTGACACCCGCTGCTGCACAGCATTGCCCGTCTCGCCCTCTGCCAACCCCTTGCGGAGCAGGCGATTGACCAACTCGGTGGCAGAAATACCTTCACTACCCGCCCGCGCCTTGAGGGCCTGTTGTAGATCGTCTGCCAACCGATAGCTAACCAGCTTCCTGGACATAGGTTCTCCTTACACCCGCTTGGGATACAGCACGTCGCCCAAGAACAATATACATAGAATACCCAAATGAAATACAAAGGTGCCGCAAAGATTGCGCCAATTTTGGGTGAACCAGCCCAGAATTGCTGAGCTGCAGGATGTCACAAACCTTTCCCCTGGCGCACAAATAGCTAGGAGCCTGCGTCGTTTAACTCCAGCGGTTAGACTTCAGCACACGTCAGAGAAATACGTTTAATATACAAAATACATCTCCCCAGAGGTTACCCATGCTTGTTCCCTATCACCAGCAGCACGATCCCCATATTGAGTGCCCCCATTGTCGGCGGCACAGCATTGTCAAGCACGGCGAAAGCGAATACGTTTGCCTCAACTGCGACTTTCGCCGCGATTTGTCGGCGCCGCACTGGAGCGGGTTTGACAACCTGCTGATGGGTTTTTTAGCCTTTGTCCTGGCGCTGATAGTAGGACAGCTGCTAACGCAAAGCTAGGCCTGCTTAACCCACAGAGCCAGTCCACCACTGCGGCCCCGGGCCGCGATGTAGTTCTCTTGGGCCGCAAAAAAAGAGAAGAATGGCAGCTTAGCCACTGACGCGGTGGCAAAGTCGCCGACTTTGGCAGCCTTGCTGCGCAGGGGCAGACTGATCAAGCTAAAGCCACCCACCAGTACCTGCAGGCGAACAAAGTCGAAGGCCAGCAAATTTTTCTTAGCCAAAAATTTAGCCGGTCCTGTAAACCGCAGCCGCAGGGGGCCAACCTGGAGCTGGTTTTGAATGGATAGCTGCTCGTCGTCGGCCTGGCTAAAGCTGATAGTGGCGATCGCCAGCCCCGGCATATAAAAGCCCTTGCTGGTGGGCTGACCTGGCTTGTGAATGGGCTTGTTGGGGGCCGTAAACCGCAGCCGCCAGGTACCCAGTAGGGCCTCGATCGCCAGCGGCTGTCGCTGCCGCTTGCTCTGCTGCTCTGCCTTGAGCAGCGCGGCCGTGACTTGCCTGCCGTCTAGTCGCATCCCCCCAGCAACAGCCTCTAGGGCTTCGGGGGTGGGTAGGGCGAGGGCGCTATCGGTGGCCGTCATGACGTCTCCAGGGTTGATTAAAGCTAGACTGTCGCCGATGTCCTCTGACCCAGTGGCCGGGTTCGCGGGACAGTATGCTGCGGTCTGCCTCAATATATTATGCCCAGGCAAGGCCACCGACCGGGGAGAACGATCGCCCCTCGTCCCGGCCTTTGCGCCTGGCTCTGGCATAATAGAGCCTGTTCATTCCCGGTGCCGCTATGGCTACCACGCCGCGATCGCCTCTGCTGCGCAGCCCCTTCGGCACGTTGGGGGGCAAGTCTGCCGCCACCGTGTCTGGGGTGCTGATGTGGGTAGGGCTCGCTATTACGCTTGCCTTTATTCTGATTGCCCTGCTGGCGCCCCTGATGCAGAGCTGGGGCTGGCTGCTCGACCCCACCACGGCGCTGCAAAACCCCATTCACCAGCCCCCCAGCGATGAGCACTGGTTTGGCACCACCCGCCAGGGCTACGACGTGTTTGCCCGCACTCTGTTTGGTACCCGTGCCGCCTGGCAGGTGGTGCTGCTGGCGACGCTGCTGAGCGTCGCGATTGGGGTGCCCCTGGGCATGGTCAGCGGCTACCTGGGCGGCTGGCTCGATCGCGCCCTGCTCTTTTTTATGGACACAATCTACACGCTGCCGGGGCTGCTGCTCTCGGTCACGCTGGCTTTTGTGGTGGGCCGAGGGGTGGTGAATGCGGCGATCGCCCTCAGTATTGCCTACATTCCCCAGTACTACCGGGTGGTGCGCAACCACACCGTTAGCGTTAAGACCGAGCTGTTTGTCGAAGCGGCCCAGGCCATGGGGGCCGACCCCTGGACAGTGCTGACTCGCTACCTGTTTCTCAACGTGATTCAGAGCGTGCCGGTGCTGTTTACCCTCAACGCCGCCGACGCGATTTTGGTGCTGGGAGGGCTCGGATTCCTCGGTCTGGGTCTGCCCGAGCAGGTGCCCGAGTGGGGGGCCGACATTCGCCAGGCCCTCGACGCGCTGCCCACGGGCATCTGGTGGACAGCGCTGTTTCCCGGACTGGCGCTCACTCTGATGGTGACCGGGCTGTCGCTGGTGGGCGAAGGGCTGAACGAACTCATGAACCCCCTCCAGCGCCGCGAAAACTGGCGCTAGGGCCTAATGGCTGAGCAGCAGAGCGTTGAGCGACTGAGCCAACTAGTTTAAGGCTCCGGTGCGATGGCATTCGGTGTGACCACTTCTAGCCAGGGAGCCTCAACAATTGCGCTGAGGGTATCTGGAGCAAAGTCGATCGAAGACAGCAGACTCACCCAGTCGGCTCGGGCTTCGGGGTCTTGGGGATGCTCGCGATAGCGTTTGGCCACGATCGCCAGGGCATCTTGCCAGATGCCGTTGGCTGCGTAGAGCGCGGCCCGCTGTCGTTCAGAGGCTCCGGGCAGCAGAGGCTCCAGCGCCGCCGGAGGGGATACCCGTTCGATCCACCCCTGGGTGCCGACCGGAGGCTCATCGGGTTTATTGGCTGAGCAATGGGCATACAGGTACCACTGGTATCGCTCGCCCTCTACCAGAGAAACCGTTGACGACACTGAAATTTGGACAATGCCAGGTCCTTGCTCTGTCGGAACAAAATTCGTTTGAGCCAGGGTGTTGCCGTCCTCATCCTGCAGGATTAGCTCTAGGGTAAACAGCTCACTCTGTTCATAGGGGAAGTAGAACCAGAGCACTGGCTGAGCCTCGGTGGTGGACGTCAGCACCGAGGTGTAGGTGCTAAGCGAGGAATTAAGATCGGTATCGAACTGAGTGCCTTCATCGAACTGAGTGCCTTCAGACTCAGCCCTTTGCAGGGTGATGGGGACCAGGGCCGTCAGGTTGGGCTGTCCGGTGGCGGGGGCGCAGGGACCACTACGACTGGCCCCGCCGTCACGCCTGCCGCCCGGGCGGTTGCGATTGGCCCAGCTGGGTTCGATGTACTCCACCAGCACATTGGCTTGGCTAACGCGCTGCCCCTCAACCCGCTGGCGGCTGGATGCACCGATGGCATCGGCGATCGTCACCGGCTGGACGGTAGCCTCAGCTGCCGAGCGGTACGAGCCTAGGACCAGTAGAGCTCCGGCTAGGCCGATACTCAGCCCCGCAGTGACAGGGTTCCATTTGCAATGTTGCATTGTGATTCCTCCTGATGGTTTGACGGGTTGGGCAGTCGTGCTTAAAAGCCAAGTCATTCTGAAAATGGCACCTCCTTGCCGGGTTACCGTTGGGAACGAGCACGCTGTGCAGGCCGCACATCGCTCTCTCTTTAAAGCCACACGGGACTTAACTGGTTTTACGGACGGGGGCAGGCAGAATCAGGACGGCGACCGCAGCGGTGGCGGCCAGGGCCAGGGCGGCAGGCACCAGCGGTACCCAGTAGCCCGTCTGCACCAACAGCAGCCAGCTCAGGCCCAGCAGCCCGGCTTCAGCCGTCAGGGTGCCCAGCAACATTTTGAGTCTGAGGGCGCGAGCCGAGCCTGCTGCGGTGGCCCAGTAGGCGATCAGCCCTCCCGAAGCGGCCCAGCCTCCAATCCACAGCATTTCAACACCAGCGGGCCAGGCTTTGATCAGGGGGTGGCCGTCGAGCACAGTGCTGAGCAGGTGGCTGACCATATGCGCCTGCATGAACACCCCCGCCGCTTCGCGATCGGCAGCGGATTGACCGCCGTAGGGCGTTTGCCAGTAGTCGCCAAAGCTGCGGGCGGTGGTGCCGATTAAGACGATGCGATCGCGCACTGAGGCCGCGCTGACCCGGCCCTCCAGCACATCCCCCAGGGTGACCCGTTCGGCAATCTGCCCTGGGGCGCTGAGCGGGCGGTAGTTCAGCATGATTTGATGACCGCCCGCGTCAAGTCCCTGGTAGCCGCCAAAATCCTTCTCCAGGGAGCGAAAGACCACGTCGCCGACCTGCAAAAAGTCCTCCTCTGACTTTTGCTCGGGCAAACCCTCCTGGGCCAGGTACCGTAGCGCTAGCCGGGTAGCGAAGGCGTAGTCTGCCTGGCAGAGGGAGTTGGGTTCAGGCAGCATGTACAGCAGCTGACGGCGCAGGACATTGTCTGGGTCTTTGACAAAATCGCTGAACCCGAGGCGATCGGGGGGGAGTTCGGGCGGTGGGGCAATGCCCAGGTCGCCATCGAAGCTGCTCTTGCACACGGCCAGAAAATTCTCTGCCAATCGCATCTGTCGGGCCAGATCAGGCTGCTGATCTCGCACTGGAAAATCGCGGTAAAGATCGAGCCCAATCAGCCGGGGCTCCATGGGTTGCAGGGTCGCCAGCAGCTCAGACAGGGCCTGATCCGACAGAGACCCCCGCCGATCGTCTGGGTCCTGAGCCTGCACGTCGGCTTCGGTGATGGTGACCACCAGCAGGCGCGGGTCAGGGTGGGCCGCGGGTCGCCACTGCATCAGGCGGTCAAAGCCCTGAAGTTCTAGGCTTTGCAGCAGCCCAACCTGGCGCAGCCCAAGGATAAACGCGGTCACCGCAATCGTCGTCATCACTGTTTCCCACCGCCGCCGCGATCGCTTGGCCTGGGGGGCAGGGGCAGCGATCGCCGATGGCGGCTGGGCCAGAGCCGCCCAGGTGGGCGGCGGCTCAGCCGGGTTTTGGAAGATGGCGGCTAGCCAGGTGGCGCAGGGAAACTGGTGTTCTAACCCCTGCAGTTTTTCCCGCGCTTCTCGTACCGCCAGGTAAAAGGTCTCGCCTCGGGCAAAGGCGGCTAAAAAGGCTTTGAGAAACTCGTGGGCAATGCGATCGGGCACCGGCTCGCGCATTACCAACACCTGGGGAATGTGCAAGTCGACCAGCGCTTGGGCCAGCCCTAGACCGTCGCAGGAGTTAAAGATGGCGATCTGCAGGCCCCGCTCCAGGGCTTTTTTGAGGGCGTGTTTCAGCTCTGGAAGGGTCAGGCTTTCGGTCGGGTTAATGAATAACCGACCCGCCAGCTCCGACTCCTGCCCCTGGCTGGTACTGTGGCCGGCAAAAAAGAGAATATCCCAGCCCTGGGGGTCCCAGAGATGGTCATTGAGCTGCTGGCGAGAGGGCTGTTCGAGCACCTCAATGTGGGCCTTGGGCAGATGGTTCAACAGTCGCCGGTCGGTGTCGACATCGATGCCCTGACTGTGGCCCAAAATCGCCAACACCCGCACCGAGGGGCGGCTGAAGGGCTGGCGATCGACCTGCTCAAAGGCCGGAGCGCTAAAGGCAATTTCGGCTCTGGGGTAGCGATCGCAGAAGCTCCAGGCTGACCACGGCAGCCGCTGTAGGGCCGGGTCCTGGGTCTGCACAATCAGACGCACGGTGTCTTTGGGGTCGAGGCGTTCTAGCAGCTTGTCCTGCAGGGGGCGAAACGACTCGGCCTCTAGCCACTGATTAAACTGCTGACTGAGCTGCTGAGAGACCTCCCGACAGTCGCCGACCAGCGACACGTTGGTGGCAAAGCTAGTGCGGGCCTCCAGGCGAAAGGGCAGGCCCAGGCGGCGATAGGCGGTCTGCCAGCGGTGGTAGGTGTGCCCCAGGGTTGGGTCGGGGGGCAGGCTGCCCACCATTTCTACGGTGGGGCGAGACCGCTCGTCACCAATCTGCAAGGTCACGGCATAGCCGACCTCCAGGCTGCCGGTGCCAAGTTTGAGCGTGACTACCTTTTCCATAACCCCATTGCCCGATCAAATTACAAAGTCTTCGCCATAGGTGGCGGTGTCTAGCTGAATCTGCACCCGAAATCGTTCGCCCGGCTGGCCGCTAAACTGCAGCTGAATGTAGTTGTCTGCATCGCGGGACTGGGCCTGCATAAAGGCCGTACCGTCGGATTCTAAAACCGCCAGTTCTAAACCCGGCGGCAGATAGGGGGACTGCCCCGCCCCGTGCACCTGCAGGCTGACCTGCCGGGTGTCGGTGACCTCCGCCTGGAGGTCAACCAGCAGCACGACCTGCCGGGGGCCGAGCTGCAGAGCCAGGTCAATCAGTTTGGCGCGGCTGGCATCAGCGGCTAGGCCTGGGAAATCTGATGGCGGATCGTCTCCCCCCCAGCGAAAGCTAAAGGCAGGGGAGGGCGCAGCCAGCAGCGCATCGACCGCCTGCCACCCCTGCTCAAACACGCCGTTGAGCCACTGGCCTAGGTTGACGATCGCTCCGCCCACCGCTGATGCTGTGGCCGGCTGCCGGAGGGCATGCAGGTGATCTAGCAGTGCCTCGGGAGCCTGCATCTGACTTAAGAGAAGGGTTTCGCCCTGGACCTGGGGCGTAAAGCCGAGCAGCTGCGCGGTTTGCAAATCGGGGGCGATCGCCACCACTACATACCCCACCCGCAGATCCCACACCTCGGGCGGCACCGAGCATTCGGTGTCGCCCTCCCGCAGCGGGCGACATTCGAGCTGGCCCAGATCGGGCAGCCGCAAATCGGCCACATCGGCGGTCAGCCGAATCAGCGGATTCCAGCTGTCGCTGCCGGACAGATCGACCGGAATATCCATCATTCGGCAATAGTTGTAGGTGACTAAAACCGCCAGAGTGTTGAGCCGCACGGCCTCGGCCTTCTCCGGAGTCGCCTGCTCGCGGGCAAAGGCGGCGGCCGTTTCGCGGGCGGCGGTGGTGATCGGCAGTGGGACCGCCAGGGGGTGAATATTTCGGCTTAAGGGTGTCATGGTGCACGTCTCCTGCGAGTGCCGGAAAAGGTTTACAAGTAGCCCTGGGATCGGCCAAAATCACGCAACAGAGGCAGGCACTGGCGCTGGTAAAAGCTGCTGAGGGTGCCCACCGACACCTGTAGCTCGGCGGCGAGGTCCTTCCAGGGTGTTTCTGGGGGCAATCGCTTCAAAATCAGGAGTTGACAGGTGATATGGGGGTGATTAGCGATGTGGGTGCACACCAGACGAGCATCCTCGCCCTGCTCGGCCCAGGCTCTGACCTCCTCCAGCAGCGGCGGCACATCGGGCCGGGCCGGGAGTCGGTCGACGGGGTCTGGCATGGGGTCGGCACCAGGCGGTGGAGGAGCGGGCGAGACGGTTGTGTCTCGCTGCTTTTTCAAGGCCAGGTAGCCGTCCTGCAGACGGCGTTTGAGGTAGGCGTTGAGCCAGGTGACAACGCTGGCTTTAGCTGGGTCGTAGGCCCGACCGGTGACTCCTTCGCACAGGTTTTGGCAAAAATACATCCAGGTTTGTTGCAGGGCATCCTGATAGTAGGGAGAATTCTCCCGCCACAGTTGACCGGCAATGCGCCGGATAACCAGCGTCAGACGACGCTGGCGCTGGGGGTGTCCAGGGGGATAACCACAGGCCTCAGCAATCAGATCTTGGACAGATGGCGTCATGTCGCTGATGGGGGTGAGTAGCGTGCTAAACATTGGGTGTTTGCCCTCTCTAAAGAGCTATCGGGGAAACGAACGGGTTTTCTGCAAACTCGGGGATCGCTATTTTGCGGGTTCAGACCAGGAGCCAGACTCAAAACGATCCCGTGCCAAATGAAACCAGCGCTCAGCGGCTGCAGCGCTAAACGGAACGCTCGCTAAAAGGGTTCATAGCTGAAGGAGAAGCTTAGCCCCTCCTCCTGTAGGGTGCTGCCGTTGGTGCCCGCGTTGACAATGGGAAGGCCGTAGTCCAGGCGAGCGCTGAAGCTGTTGTACATTTGCCAGCTAATCCCCAGGCCAGCCGAGAGCAGCGTGTTGGGATTGGGGCTGCGGCCGTCGGCGTTCCAGCCCAGGCCAAAGTCGAGGAAGGGAACCAGCTGCAGTAGGCCATCGACTTCGGGCACGCGGGCGATGGGAATGCGGACCTCAGCCGAGGCCGTCACCCCGCTGTCGGTCAGGATGGCGTCCTGGCGGTAGCCGCGCACGGTGCCAACGCCGCCGATGCCGATTTGCTCCAGGGGCAGCAGGGGGCGGTCGGCCAGCTGAATATCGCCCCGCAGCTGCAGCAGGGTGTCGGGGGCCATCAGCCATACCCACTGACCCTGGCCGCGCCAGCTAAAGAAGCGGCCATCCGGAGGCACCGGGTTGACGGTGGTGCCGAGGGCGTCGATGCCGAGGTTAAACTGCGATCGCAGCGCCAGCACCTGCTGACTGTCGCGGCTCAGCCATTCCTGGGAAAACCGCAGCACGGTAATGCGAGTGCGCCCCTGGGCATCGGCCCCCCGCACTGGAAAAGGCAGTTCGCCAAAGCCGCCAGGGTTGAAGCGCGATTCGCTTTCTGCCCGCGCGGCGGTGACGCTGAGGGCCAGCTCCTGGGTCGGGGTTTGATAAACGGGCTGGCGGTAGGTGAGTTCGGTGTAGCGAGAGCTGGACCGGATGTTGAGGAAGTCAAAGGGCTCTTCAATCACCCAGCTGCGGGTGCGGCCGTGGCTGACGCTGAGGGTACCGTTGGCGGCGTTGATGGGGTAGGTGTACGACAAGTTTACGCTGTTGCTGCCGTCGGTGTTGGCGTAGTCGACAAAAAAGCGATCGCCCTGGCCCAGCAGGTTCAAGTGCCCGGCCCGCA
The DNA here is from genome assembly GCA_003022385.1 of filamentous cyanobacterium CCP3. Lineage (GTDB taxonomy): Bacteria > Cyanobacteriota > Cyanobacteriia > Phormidesmidales > Phormidesmidaceae > Nodosilinea. The sequence continues at coordinate 20,252 of PYGV01000060.1, forward strand.
CCCGCCGCTGCACCCTGCCGACCAGCGGCGTCCGGGCGTTGTCGAGCACCAGGGCCAGACGGTAGGGGCTGGCCTCAGAAACCGTGACCAGCAGCCGATTGGTGCCGGGGTAGGTACCAGCGGTCAGCTCGGTTTGAATCGTCTCAATCAGCGGATCGAGCTGCAGAATTTGCAGCCCCTGCAGCAGCCGCTCGGTATTGAGCGGCGTTTGGGCCGATCGCGAGATGCGATCGCGCACATAGCTGGGGTTGAGGCGATCGAGACCGCTGACCTCAATCTCCTCCACCGTGCCCTCCACCACCCGCAGCGTGACGAGGCCGGTGACGAGGTCCTGGGGCGGCAGATAGGCTCCCGAGGTGATGTAGCCCGCGTCAATGTAGTACTGGGTCACGGCGTCGCGGGCCTGCTGCAGCTGGCCAAAGGTCAGCAGCTGACCGGGCGCGGGCGTCTCAGCCGGGCTGAGGGAAAGGTCACAGTTCTCGGTGTCTGCTGGCAGACCAGCGCGAGCCACCTCAGCCAGGGTGGCCTCGCTAAAAACAGTGCTGCCGACTACCGCAAAGCCTGTGATGCAGAGGCGATCGCCCGTCCGTTCAGGCTCAGGCATGGGCAATCCGGGTTGGTCTGGGGGCCGCAGTAATTCATCAGCGGGGGGCAGCTCAGGGACGACCTCGGGCAGGGGCTGTTGAGACGGGGGGCGAT
>PYGV01000323.1 GCA_003022385.1 filamentous cyanobacterium CCP3
CTGAAGGGCTGAAACAACCGGTGCAGGCGATCGGGGGGAATACCAATGCCTGTGTCTTTGACCGCAACCTGTAGCTCGATTTTAGGGTGAGGATAAGCTCCCAACGACTTTGCCGACAGGGAGACAATTACCTCCCCAGCGGGCGTAAACTTGATCGCATTGTTTACCAGGTTCACCAGCACCTGCCGTAGCCGACTGACATCCCCCACCAGGTTGAGCGGTAGGTCCGAGGGAAGCAGGTAGGCCAGCTCCAACCCTTTCTCTTCTGCTTTGGCGGCGAGTAGATCCAGAGCCTCTTCCAGGCAGGTGCGCAGGTTGAAGGGATGGGTTTCGAGGTCAAGCTTGCCCGACTCAATTTTTGAAAAGTCGAGGATGTCGTTGATGATGGTCAGCAGGGCATCGCTGGCATTGCGGGTGGTTTCGACAAAGTCGCGCTGCTGGTCGGTGAGGGGGGTGTCGAGCAACAGCCCGGTCATGCCGATCACCGCATTCATGGGGGTGCGAATTTCATGGCTCATCATGGCCAAAAATTCGCTTTTGGCCTGGTTGGCGGCATCGGCGGCGCGGCGGGCCTGCTCCAGCTCATGCAGGTGCTGGTGGAGCTGGGCTTCGACGGCTTTGCGATCGCTGATATCGATCTGAATACCGATGAAGTGGGTCAGAATGCCCTCATCGTCGTAGATGGGAGAAATGCTGAGATGATTCCAGAAGGGCTGGCCGTCTTTGCGGTAGTTAACCAGTTCAACCGTACAGTTATTGCCCTCAGCGATCGCCCGCCGCAGGTCCGGCAGGGCCGGTTGGTCCTGGTTGTCGCCCTGTAGAAAGCGGCTGTTGCGCCCCAGAGTATCGGCGGCGGTGTAGCCCGTGATGCGCTCAAAGGCCGGGTTGACATAGATGATCGGGTTGTCATGCTGACGGGCATCGGTAATGACGATGCCGTTTTGGCTGGCGGCGATCGCCCGTTCTTGCAGGTGCAGGGTTTCTGCCAGCTGCTTGCGCTCGGTGATATCAAAACGAATAGCCAAATACTGGGCCGGGCGGCCATCGTCACCGGACAGGGGCACAATGGTGCTGTCAACCCAGTACACACTGCCATCCTTAGCTCGGTTTTTAATTTCTCCCTTCCACACCTTACCCTGACTAATAGTGGCCCACAGCTGGCGAAAGAACTGGGGAGAATGGTGGCCAGAATTGATCAGCCGGTGGGTCTGACCAATCAGCTCTTCTCGGCTGTATTGGGAAAGTTGGCAGAAACCATCGTTGACATAGGTAATCACCCCCTTGTGATCCGTAATGGCGACAATGGCGGCCTGGTTGAGGGCAAAGGTTTGATACTCTAGCTGCTTGCGGGTGCGGCGCTGAATCTGGTCGGCCTGCTTCAGGCTGCTGACGTGGCGGTGCAGCTCGAGTTGAGCGACCACCTCTTGGGCCAGAATCTCCAGGCTTTCTGTTTGAACGGCCGTCAGGGTTCGGGGGACCGTATCGGCTACGCACAGGGTGCCCAGGGCAAACCCATCTGCGGTCAGCAGCGGCATGCCGGCATAGAAACGAATATGGGGCTCACCAACCACAGCCGGATGATCGAAGAAGCGGTCGTCATGCAACGTGTCGGGCACTACGAACAGATCCGACTGGAGAATGGCGTGGGCGCAAAATGCAAGTTCTCGGGGGCTTTCTGTAGCCGTTAGCCCCACCCGCGACTTAAACCACTGCCGGTGTTCGTCCACGAGGCTGACCAGGGCCATGGGCGTATTGCACAGCAAAGCCGCCAGCCGGGTGAGGTTGTCAATCCCTGCAGAGGGTGGGGTATCCAGGATGCCATACCGAGTCAGGGCCTGTAGTCGGCACTGTTCATTGGCGGGGAGGAGCGCAGGTTGCATAGATTTAGGACACCTTCAGGAAAGACGTTGGCCCACTGCGGTTGAGAGAAAGCGGGGGTAGAGCCAGCACAGAAAACTGGGGCTGGGAACCAAGCAGAGCTATCGAAAGTGGGGCTGGCTGAACCTAAAGGTGGGTTTAAGGCATTAGCCTCCCCCCGGCCGAGCCAGCCCTTTCTTTGATCCTCTCTCTAGCTTTAGAATAAAAATTGATCGCTCCTAACGCCGTCAGGAATTTCCTGATTTTAGCAACTGCAGCCCCTGAATTTATGTCTCTGACCCAGCCGCAACCCGAGATTGATCGCATTTCAGGCCTAGAACGCTATTTTCCTTTTATTAGGAAATGTCGAAGTCAACCGTGGCGACTGACTTACCTAATCCGGAAAGAAACCCGTGAATTACTGTCAAGATTGGTAACGGTTTGCGACGAAAAAATTAACAACTTGTTTAAATCAGGAACTCTAACCGTAGCGGTGCTAATCCAGGGTTCCATGGCTAGGAGGCCAGCTTTAAGATGCCCTATATCTCGTTAGTCCAGGGTGAAAGCGGCCTATTGCCCTCGCTTCCCGATCCGGTAGACGGTTCGATTGAGGGAGGATATGCTGCCCTGCAGTCGCCCCCGGCGGCGACCGATTGGGGGGCGGTGCTCAACAGCCTGGAGGTAGGGGTAGTGGTGTGCGATCGCGATCGCACCATCACAGCCGCCAACCTGGCCGCCCGCCGCCTGCTGCTGCCCCCAGGGGGCGATCAGGACTGGGCCAAGATCTCCACCACGGCGGATTTTTACCAGCCGGGCAACCGTACCCCCCTGCCCCCGGAGCAGTTTCCCCTGTGGCAGATCCTGGCGGGAACCTCCTTCTCTGACCTGGAACTGGCGATCGCCCATCCCACCGGCAGGCGGTACATTGTGCTGCTGAGCGGTCATCCGCTGCTGGGGCCAGGGGGGCAAATCGTGGGGGCCAGCATCAGTCTGTACGACATCAGCCATCGCTACCGCAGCGAAGTAGCCCTGCGGTTTAAAAATCAGGGGCTCAAAACCGAGTCTCAGCAGCGTCTTGAAGACTTGCAGGCAACCAACCAAAGGCTGCAGCAGGAGTCAGCCCAGCTGCGGCGGGCCAAGCAGGCGCTGCAGGAATCAGAGCATTTGTTTTCCACCATTGCCAATGCCTCTCCGGCCCTGGTGTGGATGTCGGATACCGATGGCCGGTGCGTTTACTTTAATAAACCCTGGCTTGACTTCCGTGGACACGCGCTCGAGCAAGAACTGGACGACGGTTGGGTCGAGGGGGTACACCCCCAGGATGTCGATTACTGCCTGAGCATTTACACCTCGGCCTTTGCCGCCCGTCGCCCTTTTTCGATGGAGTATCGCCTCCGCCGCCACGATGGCGACTATCGCTGGCTGTTGGACAGTGGCCAACCCCGCTACGCCACCGATGGCGAGTTTCTCGGCTACATTGGCACCTGCTTGGATATCAGCGATCGCAAACAAGACGAAGCCACCCTGCGCCTGTTTTACGACCTGCCGTTTATCGGCATGGCGATTATCAGCCCAACGACCCGGCAGTGGGTACAGCTAAACGACCGCCTCTGCGAAATTTTGGGGTATGCCCGCCAGGACCTGCAACACATGACCTGGACGGAAATCACCCATCCCGACGATCTGAAAAAAGATGTGGAGGAATTTGACCGGGTAATGCGAGGCGAAACCCAGGGCTACGCCGTTGACAAACGCTTCCTTCGCCACGATGGCAACATTGTCTACGCCACCGTCAACATGAAGTGCATCCGCAAAGACAACGGCCAGGTCGATTTCTTTGTGGCCACCATTCAAGACATTACAGAGGCTAAACGGGCCGCCGCTACGCTGCAGCAGTACACCCGGCGGCTCCAGGGGCTACACCAGATGGACCGAGCGATTCTCACCCAGTTTCGCCCGCGAGATATTGCGCGATCGGCGCTGACCCTGCTCTGCCAACTCCTGGATTGTGACCAGGGCATCGTGGCGCTGCTGAATGAAGACGCCCAAAGCGGCTTTGTGATTGCCGACAACAGCGGCGACAACCTGCTCTTTCCCGCCGGTGCTTGCCTGCCCCTGAACGATTTTGTCTTTTTCCCGGCCTCGCCCCAGCGGCCCAAGATTAAGCGGGTGTGCAACCTGGCGCGGCTAAAGCGCCCCCCTCTGATTTTTCAGTGCTTTTTGGCCATCAAGATTCGTTCGGCCATGGCCATTCCCCTCGTGGTCGATGGCCGTACCATTGGCGAAGTGATCCTGGCCGACCCTAGGGTCAGTCACTTTCAGCCCGACCACGACGAAACCGCTCAGGAAATTGCCAACCACCTGGCGATCGCCCTACAAACCGCCTCTCTGCTAGAGCGGGTACAGCAACACCGCGAACGGCTGCAGGCCCTCTCCAGCCGCATGTTAGAAACCCAGGAAACCGAGCGCCGTCGACTGGCCCACGAACTCCACGACGAAATTGGTCAGGCCCTGACCGCCGTCAAGCTCAATCTGCATCGCCTGGAACGGCTGGCAGAACTCCCCGCCCACCACCCCGTGCTAGCGGATTGCCTGCACATTACCGAAACCGCACTACAGCAGGTGCGCAACCTCTCCCTCGACCTGCGCCCCTCAATGCTAGACGATTTGGGCCTGCTGCCTGCCCTGCGCTGGTATATTCACCGGCATCAGGAGCGTACGGGGTTAACCGAAACCCTGGTATGCAAAACCTCACTGCCTGCCCTCTCGACTAATCTAGAGACGGCCTGCTTTCGAATTGTGCAGGAGGCCCTTACCAATATTGTTCGCCATGCCCAAGCGACAACGGTGACCGTCACGCTGGCGGCTACCGCCGACACCCTTGAGCTGAGCATTGAGGATGACGGCATTGGGTTTGATATGCAGCGGGTTCATCAATCGATAGCGCAGGGCTCTAGCCTGGGCCTGCTGGGCATGCAGGAGCGGGGCATTTTAGCAGACGGGCAGGTGACGATCGCGTCAGCCCCTGAACAAGGCACGACTATTTACCTAACGGCACCTCTGGCGGCCCAAGCCAAAGGGGTGCCTCAACACCTACAGAGAGGGACCATGCCATGATTAAACTAGTGCTTGCGGATAACCATACCCTGGTGCGGGCCGGGTTCCGCGCCCTAGTGGAGGAGCTTACCGGGGTTGAGGTGGTTGGGGAAGCCGATAACGGTCGAGATGTGATTCAGCTGGCGGCAAACCTCAAACCAGACCTGATTTTGATGGATATCGCTATGCCCGAAATGAATGGTCTGGAGGCGACGGCCCGCATTGTCCACGAATGCCCTGGGGTGCGGGTATTAATTCTATCTATGCATGCTAATGAAGAATATGTCTACCAGGCGTTGCGCTCTGGAGCCATGGGCTATCTGCTCAAAGACAGCGGCATTGAGGAACTAGATCTGGCGATTCGAGCGATCGCTCGTGGAGAGACCTACCTGAGCCCAGTGGTGTCAAAGTATGTCGTCACAGACTACGTACGTCGATTGGAGGCCGAAACCGATCCCCTCGATCAGCTCACCCCCCGCCAGCGAGAAATCCTTCAGCTGATCGCTGAGGGCAAAGGCACCAAAGAGATTGCCGATCTACTCTACATCAGCACTAAAACCGTTGAAACCCATCGATCGCAGCTGATGGATCGGCTCAATATTCACGATATTGCTGGCTTGGTGCGCTACGCCATTCGCATCAACCTGGTGTCGTTAGAGGTTTAAGCTCAAACCTCAGCCTAAGGAGGTACCCAACTCAGCAGAATCCTGATGGGGCGTGCAC
>PYGV01000324.1 GCA_003022385.1 filamentous cyanobacterium CCP3
CCATCCACCCACCTACCCATCCACCCACAACCGCTTTCCCTAACAAATTGCCAACCCCTGTCACCTCCATAGGGCAAACGGGGTACCGTAAGACCAGCATAAGTTCAGTGGCGTAGCACCATGTCTCAAGAGTTTGCCGCCGGGTTGCCAAGCGTGCGCCAGGTTCAAAACGTGATTCGCGATAAAGCCTCTGTTGAAGTCAAACTCATCACTGGCGATGTCATTTCTGGTCGTGTCCTGTGGCAAGACCCGCAGTGTATCTGTATAGAAACTAGCGACCAGAGCAAGCACCAGATTTGGAAGCAAGCCATTGGCTTCCTCAAATATTCTTAATTCGTCACTCTGTTCCTAAACAGTCTTTATGTGTCTTTGTAGCCGACCAAATTGATTAGGGCACAATAACCCCAGGTGGAGACCTACCCTCGCTGATATGCCGGTGCCCTGATTGTAGTAAAGCCGTTAATCCACCCGTTTTATGGAGCTTTTGACCAAATGACTATCGAAAAAATTGTTGAGCAAGCCCTACAAGACGGCTACCTCACCCCCGCCATGGAAGCCGAAGTAGGTCGCATTTGCGATACTGCCGCCGAGCTTTCGATCGAAGAGTATATGGCTCTCGATCGCCTGATGGGCGCTCTGCTAACCGGCGAAGTGGTAGCCGTACCCCGCAAGCAGTTCATCAACGTGATGGAAGAACTGGTGCTGACCGAAGCCATTTCGCGGGTGGCCGAAATCGAGTCTACTTCTGACAAAACCCTGGATCTGGGCGATATTGCGGCCTATGCCCTCAACCGGCTGCCGCCCCTCTACGCGACGACCGAAGAAGGGGCCAACTTCCAGCGGGAAAACGCCCGTGGTGACCTATCGGCCCTGATTGCCGAGCAGGTGCAGCAGGCCATCTCTCGCAACCTCGACCAGCCCGACTTTTATCCTGAGCGCCACACCATTCAGAAAAAGGGCGGCGACAACGTGCTCAACCAGGTCAGCTCGCTGCTGCAAGACCACGCCCACAAGTTTGAGCCAGCCTCGAAGGTCTAGCGATCGCTCAACCGACGATCGCCCTAGAGCCGCTCAAGCCTGCAAAATTCGCAATGCTTTACTAGCAGCAGGGTCTTGATTTAGCCGTTTGGCCGGATCGAGGCCCTGTTTTTTTACGGGTGAATTAGAACGGATACACCCGGGGAGCAATCAGCACCGTAAGCAGCCAGAAGGCCAGATTAAAGGGAATACCCACCCGCAAAAAGTCGATGAACTTGTAGCCACCGGGGCCGTAGACCATGAGGTTAGTCTGGTAGCCAATTGGGGTGCTAAAGCTGGCCGAGGCGGCAATCATAATCGATACAACAAAGGGAATAAAACTTACCCCCAGGCTCTCAGACAGCGACAGCGCGATCGGAAACACCACCGCCGCCGCCGCATTATTGGTAATCACTTCGGTCAGCACGGTGGTGACGCCGTAGACAATGGCCAGAGCAATCCAGGGGTTGTCGCCGCCCAGACCCAGCATGCCGCCCGCCAGCACCGCCGCCGCCCCAGTCACCTCTAGGGCTTTGCCCAGGCCCAGAGCGGCAGCCACCACCAGCAAAACTGACCAATCGACGGTGCGAAAGCCCTGTCGAAATGAGCAGCAGCCGGTGATGATCATCAGCAGGGCCGCCAGGGTGGCGGCGTTGAGCATATCCATCCAGCCGGAGGTGGCCAGGGCTACCATCAGCACCAGAATGACTAGGGCGACAGGGGCGCGATCGTGGCGCAGCGGGTCAGAATTGGGGATTTCGCTGACTAGGTAAAAATCGCGGGAGGCACGACGCTCTTCTAAAAATGAGTGGTTAGTCTCTAGCAGCAGAGTATCGCCGGTTTGCAGGCGAATGTCACCAATTTTGCCGCTGAGACGTTCGCCGTTGCGACCCACGGCCAGCACCACCGCACCATAGCGGCTGCGAAATTTACCCTGGCGAATGGTGATACCCACCAGCGGGCAAGTGTTGGAGACGACGGCCTCAATCAAGGTGCGCTCAGTGCGAGGAGTGTCGAGCTTAAAAACCTGGTCGGTAGCGGGCTGCAGACCGCGAATTTGGTTGAGATCGACGATGGAGTCAACCATGCCCACAAACACTAGCTGATCCTGCTCTTGTAGCATCTCCTGGGGACCAATGGCGGTCAGCAGTCGCCCCTGGCGCTGAATCTCGGTGAGGTAGAGCCCTGGCAGATGGCGCAGGCCGGCTTGCTCAACGGTTTTACCCGCCAGGGGGCTGTGGTCTGCGACCACCATTTCGACGGTATATTCGCGCGGGTCGTCGGCATCGGTAATGGCGGGTTTACGCTGGGGCAAGAGCCAGCGCTGGGCTAACACCAGCATGAGCGTACCGGCGATCGCGCAGGGCACCCCCACCGGCACCAGATCAAACAGCTTGAGGCTAGGGTAGTCGGTTTCGGACACCAGCAGCCCGTTGACCACCAGGTTGGTGCTGGTGCCAATTAGCGTACACATGCCGCCCATGATCGCCGCGTAGCTGAGCGGAATCATCAGCTTAGAGGGGCTAATGCGCAGCTTACGGCACCAGTCGCTCACCACGGGGATGAACATGGCGACTAGCGGTGTGTTGTTGAGAAAGGCGCTCAGCCCCAGGACCGGCACGACCAGCCGCAGCAGGGCAGCCGTTTGGCTCTTGGGCAGACCCAGCAGCGATCGCGAAATAATATCCAGCCCGCCGGTTTGCTGTAGCCCCGCCACGACCACATACAGCACGCCCACCGTGACCATGCCGGGGTTGCTAAACCCGGACAGCGCGGTGGTGGTATCGAGCACCCCAAACAGCAGTAGCGTGGCCAGGGCCGCCAAAAAAATGGCCTCTGCTGGCAGAGGCGTTAGGGCGTTGAGCGAAAAAGCGGCCAGGGTAATGGTTATCGTTAGCCAGCCAGCCCAGGTAAGCGGACCAGACAGCGATACCAACCCCAGGGCCAGGGCAGCCCCCATCAAGATGGCTAAACCCACCGCCACCGCCACCACCAGAGCATACTTTCGAACTTTGTTTGGGGCTGAAAAAGTGTTGAATCGCTGCCTATCTTGAAGCGGATCGGATTCCATAAAGTCGATCGGGGGCACTGCCCTGAATATGGTGGGGTTTGACTAGAGTGTTGACCAAATTTAGCCAATGACGTTAGCGATTCTACAGGAGGAGCCAAAGAGACTGCTCAGCAGATTACCTCAAGGGCGATCGCTCCCAAACAGTTTACATAATTAAGCCTTAGCAAAAAACGACTGGCATGCAATCTACTTGCAATTAAAACAGATTTCGAACCCTGCCCATTTTAGTAGCGGCGGTAGGCAAACACCTGCGATCTAGCTTGTCGTTGCGGAGTGCAACGATCGGAGCTTCGCCATATTCCCAATGGTACCTGCTGGGCTAGCTATCATCCTGATCCGCAAAAGTAGGACGCTGGTGGCTCCAGGGGTTGGCTTGCTCAAGCTGAGCGGCCAGCGCCAGCAGCGTGGCTTCATCGGCGGGTCGCCCCACCAGTTGCACGCCCACGGGCACTCCGTTGGCGTCAAACCCCTGAGGTATGGCCAGCGCTGGCTGGCCGCTAGCGTTAAACGGGGGACAGGGGGCCACCCAGTTGATCACGTTTTCGAGAATTTGGGGCGATCGCAGATGTTTCCACTCCCCCACCCGGATGGCTGGATGCATATACACCGGCAGAATCAGCACGTCATAAGGGTGGCAAAACCGCACGATTTGGCGGGCCACCTGCTGCAGCTTGGCCACTGCCCGCAGGTAAGCGCCGCTGTTGGTGCGCCAGGCCCGCCAGTAGAGCCAGCGATTCATTTTTTCCATCACAATCCAGGGCACGCCCACTTCGGCCAGCACGCATTCCCAAACCACTACAAAGGGCTCAATCAGGTCTTCTAGATTGGGAAACGTGACTTCTTCGGCGGTATGGCCCAAATCTTCGACCTGCTGCACGGTCTCGTAGATGGCCTGACGGCACACGGGGTCAGTATCACCAATGGGGTCGAGACGGGTGGCGTAGCCAATGCGCAGGGGTTGAGGTGGTGTCTTTAACCCCGCCAAAAATGATGGATTGGGGTCCGGTAGCCAGTAGGGGTCGCCCAATTCGTAGCCGCTGAGTGCATCTAACAGTGCCGCGGCGTCGGCCACGGTGCGCCCCAGCGGGCCATTGATGGCCAGTCCGTTCAGCCGTTCTCCCACAGGCGAAAAGCTAATCCGGCCGCGAGCGGCCTTCATCCCCACCAGGCCGCAGCAAAAGGCCGGCCCCCTAAGCGACCCACCGCCGTCCGACCCCTGGGAAATGGCGCATAGCCCCGCCGCCAGCGCCGCCGCACCACCCCCGCTGGATCCACCTGGCGTGTAGTCTAAATTCCACGGGTTGCGGGCCGGGGGAAAGCCCGGCGGCTCGGTGTAGGGCAGTGAGCCGAGTTGAGAGGTGGCGGTTTTTCCTAAAATCACCATCCCGGCCTGGCGCAGCTTGCCGACAATGTAGTCGTCGTGGCTGGCGATGCGATCGCAGGCCGCTTTGATTCCGTAGGCGCAGGCCACGCCTTCTACTGGGTTGAGATCTTTGACCGACACCGTTACCCCAAACAGAGGGGGCAAATCGTCGGGATTGCTGGCCAGATGTTCGGTTTTGGCCTTGGCATCGGCTAGCGCCTGTTCTGCCACGACCGTCACGTAGGCCCCCAGGGCTGGGTTGAGACGCTCAATGCGGCTGAGGTAAATCTCTGTCAGCTCTAGGGGAGAAATTTCTTTAGCGCGAATCAGCCGAGCCTGTTCAAGGGCGGGCAGGAAGGCAAGATCGACTGAATTCATAGACAGTCCGTACTGAGGGCAGGCTGCCTTCAGAATATCAAGCGACGGGAATGCCGAGGGCAATTTGCTGAAAGCAAAATCCTGCGGCAAAACCCTCCTGCGATGCGGCCTAGAGAGTTAAGGACTGAGGATTGTTTTCAATCACATGGGCCAGATCCTTCAGGAAGGCGGCGGCATCGGCTCCATAAATAACGCGGTGATCGCAGGTGATATTGACCTGCATTTGGCGCTTGACGCCCATGAGACCATCGGCGGTGGCCACTACCGTGGGGCGTGAGGCCCCGATCGCCAAAATCGACCCCTGGCCCGGGGGCAAAATGGCGTCAAAGCGATCGACGCCAAACATGCCCAGGTTAGACAGGGTAAAGGTGCCCGAGTTGTACTCGTCGGGCTGAAGCTGCTTAGAGCGCGATCGGGCCACCAGATCAGCCCAGGTGCGCGAGAGCGAGTAAATGTCGTACTGGTCAGCATTTTTGAGCACGGGGGTAATCAGGCCGCCCCCTTCCATTGCCACGGCCACCGCGATATTGATGCCCGCTCGGTACTGAATGCCCTGGTCGGTATAGCCCGCGTTGAGCAGCGGATGCTTTTGCAGGGTGACGGCGACGGCCTTGGCCAGCAGCCCGGTCATAGTGACGCCCTTGGACTTGATCTGCTTGTAGAGGGAGTCCAGGTTGTCGGTAGTAATGGTGTAGCCCACGTGGAAGGTCGGCACCGCCAGGCTGGCCATCATATTGCGAGTGACGGCCTGCTGCAGCGTGTTGAACGGCACCACCTGACCCAGAGGGGCGGTGCTGGGCACGGG
>PYGV01000325.1 GCA_003022385.1 filamentous cyanobacterium CCP3
CCCCTACCCCTCCCAGGAGGGGATGATGTCGTGCTACGTCCATTGGGCAATGGTTTCAGCGAGGCGCGATCGCAGCGACTCTACCGGAATTTTCTCCAGCATTTCCATGGCAAAGGCGTAGATCAGCAGGCGCTGAGCCTGGGGGGCGCTAATGCCGCGACTCTGCAGGTAGAAAATCTCGTCGGCCTGGAGCTGGCTAACGGTGGCGCCGTGGGCGCACTTGACGTTGTCAGCAACAATTTCGAGCTGGGGCTTGGTATCGACCCGCGCTTTGTCAGAGAGCAGCAGGTTGCGGTTGAGCTGACTGGCGTTGGTGAGCTGGGCTTTTTGAGCCACGGCAACGCGGCCGTTGAAGACGCTGTGGGCGTGGTCATCGACGATGACTTTGTGCTGCTGCTCGACTACGCCATAGGGATGGCTGAGGGCCACGAGGCTGTGGGTGTCAATGTGCTGGTTAGCAGCGATCGCGCCCAATCCATAAATCTTGGTGGTGGTTTGCTCACCCGTCTGGTAAATCTCCCAGTTATGGCGAGCCAGTCTGGCCCCAAAATCTACGGCGGTGCCGATGTACTGGCTGTCGCGGGCCTGGGTCACAGCGGTTTTGCCAATGTGAAAGGTGCCTGCCCCCTCCCGCTGGATGCGGCTGTGGGTGAGATGGGCGTTGGCGTCGAGCCACAGCTCGGTGACAGAGTTGGTGAATTGGGACTCTGAAGTGTTGCCCCAGAAGTCTTCGACCAGAGTAGCAGCGCTGCCCGACTCGGCTACGACCAGGCAGCGGGGTTGAACGATTACAGGGTTTTCCTGGGGCTTTGAGATATAGATAATTTGAATGGGCGACTTAACTACGACATTGCGGGGCAGCCAAACTACCACTGCATCCTGAAAGCCCACGGTATTGAGCGCGGTAAACACTTCATGACTGCCGCTAGATTGGGCTAGGCGTTCACCCAGCTTAGACAACAGATCGGGATGGCTAAGCAGAGAACCAACCACAACATCCGACGGCAGGTTTTCTAGCTGAGATAGCGCGGCGCTGACCCGCCCGTTGACCACCACAATCTGAGCCCCGGCGGTTTCGGGCAGGCGCAGGTCGGCGATCGCGGCCTCATCGACAGCCGCTTCCCCCGCGCCCGTAAACTCGAGAGAGAGCATGGCCGACAGGTCGGTAAAGCGCCAGTCTTCGTCCCGGGTAGAGGGAAAGGTCTGCTCGTTGAGCAGGGCTTCGGCGCGCGATCGCAGCTCGCCAAGCTCCAGTTCGGCAGGTACCGCCGTCTGTACTCGCTGCACCAGCCCCTTCAGGTAGGCGTCCCGCTGGTCAGCCGTCACTCTCGATTGCACGTCAGCCATAGACCTCGCCATTACGCCGTCACCCCCGTCCGGTAGGCATCCAGAACCCACTCGTAGCCGCGCGACTCCAGCTCTTTGGCCAGGTCTTTGCCGCCGGTGGTAATAATCCGGCCATCGGCCATCACGTGCACGTAGTCGGGCACGATGTAGTCGAGCATGCGCTGGTAGTGGGTAATCAGTACCACGGCATTGTCGGGGGTGGCCAGCTGATTCACCCCGCCCGCCACGGTTTTCAGCGCGTCGATATCCAGGCCCGAGTCGGTTTCGTCGAGAATGGCCAGGGCTGGCTCCAGCAGCGCCATTTGCAGGATCTCGTTGCGCTTTTTCTCGCCGCCCGAAAAGCCCTCGTTGACGCTGCGATCGAGAAACGAGGCGTCCATTTTGACCACGTCCAGCTTTTCTTCGATCAGGTCGTCGAAGTCGAACACGTCGATTTCGTCTTCGCCCCGCGCCTTGCGGTGGGCGTTAAAAGCCACCCGCAGAAAGTCGCGGTTGCTCACCCCAGGAATCTCCAGCGGGTACTGAAAGGCGAGAAAAATACCGGCGGTGGCGCGATCGTGGGGATCTAGCTCCAGCAGATCTTGCCCTTTGAAGTGAATTTCCCCGGCGGTCACCTCGTAGTCGGGATGGCCTGCCAGCACCTTCGAGAAGGTACTCTTACCCGAGCCGTTGAGGCCCATAATGGCGTGAACTTCTCCGGCCCTCACCTCTAGGTCGAGACCCTTAAGAATGTCTGCGCCCTCCACCCTGGCGTGCAGATTGCGCACCGAGAGAATAATGTCGCTGTTGTCGTTAATCATGGCTCTTTTCCCGTAGGGTGGGCACCGCCCACCATGCTCCTAACTACGCGTTGAAATTTTAGATGTTTGCCGAGGCTTTCCTGGTTCCCCTCTTTCTCGGGGAGAGGGGCTAAAGCAAACGAAGATCTGAGGGCGGTGCATTGCTTCGCTAATGAACCCTACAGGTCATCTACCCATCCACCCATCTACCCATCCACACCTCTACCCCACCGTGTTCTCCAACTTCAGCGCCAGCAGCTTGTCGGCCTCGGCGGCAAACTCCATGGGCAGCTTGTTAAACACGTCGCGACAGAAGCCGCTGATGATCATCGACACGGCATCTTCGGGAGAAATCCCCCGCTGGGCAAAGTAGAAGAGCTGGTCTTCGCCAATCTTGGAGGTGGACGCTTCGTGCTCCACCTGGGCGGTGCTGTTCTGCACCTGGATATAGGGGAAGGTGTTGGCGCTGGAGGTGTCGCCAATCAGCATCGAGTCGCACTGGGAGTAGTTGCGCGCCCCGGTGGCTTTTGGCCCCATTTTCACCAGGCCCCGGTAGCTATTTTTGGACTTCGCCGCCGAAATGCCCTTGGAGATGATTGTGCTGCGGGTGTTTTTGCCCACGTGCACCATCTTGGTGCCGGTGTCGGCCTGCTGGTGGTTATTGGTCAGTGCCACCGAGTAGAACTCGCCCACGGAGTTGTCGCCCACCAGCACGCAGCTGGGGTACTTCCAGGTGATGGCCGAGCCAGTTTCCACCTGGGTCCAGGAGATTTTCGAGTTTTTCCCGGCGCAGAGGCCGCGCTTGGTGACGAAGTTGTAGATGCCGCCCTTGCCGTTTTCGTCGCCCGCGTACCAGTTTTGCACGGTGGAGTAGTTGATCGTGGCGTCATCCATGGCGACCAGCTCCACAATGGCGGCGTGGAGCTGGTTGCTGTCGTACATGGGGGCGGTGCAGCCCTCCAGGTAGGTGACGGAACTGCCCGCTTCGGCCACGATCAGGGTGCGCTCGAACTGGCCCGAGTCGCCGTTGTTGATGCGGAAGTAGGTGGAGAGATCCATCGGACACTGGGTGTCTTTGGGAATGTAGACAAACGACCCGTCGCTAAACACCGCTGAGTTCAGCGCTGCAAAGTAGTTGTCGCCAATGGGGATGACGGTGCCCAGGTACTTTTCCACCAGCTCAGGGTGCTCTTGCAGCGCCTCGGAAATCGAGCAGAAGATGACGCCGGACTCGGCCAGCTTTTCTTTGTAGGTGGTCGCGATCGAAACGCTGTCAAAGATGGCATCTACGGCGACGTTGGCCAGCCGCTTTTGCTCTGAGAGCGGAATGCCCAGCTTCTCAAAGGTTTCCAGCATGGTCGGATCGACTTCGTCCAGACTGCCCAGCTTTTTGGCCTGGGTCTTGGGGGCCGAGTAGTAGACGATGTTTTGGTAGTCGATGGGCGGGTAGGTGACATTGGGCCAGACCGGCTCGGCCATGGTGAGCCACTTGCGGTAGGCCCGCAGGCGAAACTCCAGCATGAACTCCGGCTCATTCTTTTTGGCCGAAATCATGCGCACCACGTCTTCACTGAGGCCGCGAGGGATGACGTCGGCCTCAATGTTGGTGGTAAAGCCGTACTTATAGGGCTGGCTAACAAGGGACTGAACGGAAGCACTCATGATGCGACTCTCTGAACGGGCGGCATAGGGAATAAACGGAGCGGGGCGGAAAGGCTGATCTGGAAGCCCAGGCCTCTAATACTTGCTGGTTTCGGTACGAATGGTGTCAAAGGAGATATCTTGCTGCTCGCCGGCGAAGGGGTTGTCGGGGGTGAGAAATAGCATGCAGTGGCACTCTTTGCGCTCCTGCATGGGCACGCAGGGGCAGTTCCAATAGATGGTTTTGACCTCGGCCTCTTTGTCTTCGTAGTGGCGGCAGGGGCACAGCGGCGAACCAAAGTCATCTTTATGCTTAGCCAAACCTTCCAGCACCACAGCGGTTACGCCAGGGTCAGAGCAGAAGTAGGTACCGGTGCGCTTGGCATAGCTCTGGGCAAAGTTGCGCATCAGCTCTAGGTTTTTGTCGGTGGCCTGGGTGGTCTTGGTGTCAGTCATTACGAGATTGGTACAGTACACAGCCCAATAATTTTATACAATTAAAGCAACATTTAAGTTGCCTAACTAGATTTTAGACTAGTTTAGCAACATAAAGGTTGTCAAAGTAGATTATCTCTCGATGGGTTGGTCTAATACCTGACCCAAATGGGAATGGTCTGTGGGGCAACCTGTGTACGTTCTCCTAATGTCTCGGTGGGCCAACGCCATGACCTCTGTGCAGCAACCCTCTACATCTACAAAAGACGACATTCTGATTTACCTGCTCAGGCAGGGCGAAGCTACGGCCCACGCCATAGCCGACCACTTTGAGGTGAGTACTCAGGCGATTCGCCGTCACCTGAAAGATCTGGAGGCGGAGGCGCTGATTGAGCATCGGGCCGTGCAGGAGGGGATGGGGCGGCCCAACCACCTTTACCAGCTCAGCCCCAAGGGGCGCGATCGCTTCCCGGCCAAGTACGACGAATTTGCTATTTCGCTGCTCGATACCCTGACCGCCACCCTGGGCCAGGAGGAGGTGGGTACCGTCCTGCGCAAGCAGTGGGAGCGCAAAGCGCTGGAGTATCGCAACCAGGTAGGCAATGGCACGATCGCAGAACGGGTGGCGCGGCTGGTGCAGCTGCGCCAGGACGAGGGCTATATGGCCGAGTGGCACGAGGTTGAGCCCGACGGCGAGCTGTGTCAGAGCGGCCCCTGCTACATCATTACCGAATACAACTGCGCCATATCTCACATTGCCGAGTCATTTCCTAGCGTGTGCGGCCACGAGCTAGAGATGTTTCAGGTGGCGCTGGCCGACTGCGCAATACAACGCACCCACTGGCTGGTCAAGGGCGAGCACCGCTGCGGCTACCTGGTGCAGGGGCGAGGCTAGCTACCGACATACCGTCCCCTCTGGCTTAGCTCGCAGCAAAAAAATAATCGCTTCTGCAGCGGCTTATTCAGGCTGTTAAGGCGGCTTGACAGGCAGAGCAGGAAACCGCTTTTCTCTTGTTTCCCCAGCCTTTGCCAACCTCCGTCGGGTCTGACACTATGAAGACAGTGGCGATGACAGTCGCTCCCTAGATGTTCAACCCCTGCCCTGCCATGCTTGACCAATCGCTTCAGTTTCTGACCCCCGAAGAATCAGCGGAAGTTGACAAAGCTCTGCTGAGTTCCCCCGAAAAATTTCTGACCCGGCTGACGATCTCCACCAGCAAGCTGCTGCGCGTCATCGCCGCCGACACCCATACCCCCATCGAGGCCCTAACCGCCGTACAGATTACCCAGTGGTTTGAAAAAGACGCCAAACTCAAGCGCGAGCAGGGAGTAAATGCGTCGGTGCTGAAGCTGTCTCTTATACACATCT
>PYGV01000061.1 GCA_003022385.1 filamentous cyanobacterium CCP3
AAAAGGGCGTGCCATCGCTGCTTCAGCATCTATACACCACCCTCCATTATGCTCAACATCATACTGGATTGGTATAAGTTTCGGGAAATTATTCAAAAACGGGTGGCGCTGATTGATGCCGACCTGGCAGAACACCTAGACACCCAACTTTTCGACTGTCTAGCCACCCTAGAGCACCTTTGCCTGATGAGCGGTGGCCACCTGCGGATTTTGATGCAGCTCATCCAAAGGGCGATCGACTGGACAGATCGCCTACCGATTACGGCTCAATCGGTGCAAATTGCTATCGAAGAGACGAGGGAAACCTACCTCAACACCATCCAGGCCAACCAATGGACGCTGTTGGCCCAGGTTTGCCGCAGCGGGTCTGCCGACAACGACCCTCAATGTCTACGGTTATTGCTAAACCGCTGCCTGCTGGAATACCGCTACTATGATGAGCAAGGTAAGCTACAACGCTGGCACAATGTGCATCCCTTGATTGAAGATCTCCCCGCTTTTCAACGAGCCATGACCCAAAACACCTTTCCTCAGCCATAGGTTGGATAGAACAACGTGTAACTCAACACCCACACCATGACTCTGGCAAACATAGCCAAACAAATTGCCGCTGACCCCGAAGCCCAGTACCAGGCTTTGCAACGATCTTTGCGGCGACGTAAGGGGTTTGGGCTGCTGTTTGTGCAGGCGACTCCGGCCAAAGCCACCGAAATTTTACAGCGGTTACAAAAAGATTTACCCCAAAAGAACATCGGCACTCTGGTGCTCGATCAGCCGATCACCAACCTTTACGATTTGGTGGCTCAGCGCCCCGACCTGGCCGATCTAAATATTCTGTTTATTCAAGGCATTGAAAAGTCTTTAGAGGCCGACATTAAACCGGGCTATGGCGGCGAAGGCGACTACTATAACCTCGACACGGTGCCGCCACTGTTGAACCACCTTAACCAACAGCGCGATAATTTCCGCGACCACTTTGGCCACCTGTGCTTTGTGTTTGTGGTGTCGCCATTTGCCCTTAAATATATGATCCGCCGCGCCGCCGATTTTTTCGACTGGCGATCGGCTATCTTTACCTTTGCTGATGCCCATTCAGAAGAACGCCAGATTCAAACCCAAATTCCTGAGATTGAGGTGATTGAAAATATAGATTGGCAATTGATTCACTTCTTTGAAGGCAATGCCAAATACGAAGCTGGTGATTATGAAGGGGCGATCGCCTGCTACGATGCTGCCTTAGAAAGTGAACCCGACGACCCTGTATCGCTCAACAACAAAGGAAATGCGCTGGCAAGCTTAGGTCAATATGAAGCGGCTATTGCCTGCTATGATGCTGCCTTAGTCGCAAAACCCGATTTTCACGAAGCGTTAGTCAATAAAGGGAATACGCTGGGAAAACTGGGCCAGTATGAGGCAGCAATCGCAAGCTATGATGCTGCTTTAGCTATTAGGTCTGACTTACATGAAGCGCTCTGTGGCAAGGGGATTGCCCTGAAAAGTTTGGGCCAATATGAAGCTGCGATGGCCTGCTTCGATGCTGCTTTGGTCATTAAGCCTAACTATCAGGAAGCGCTTGGCAACAAAGGGAATGTGCTAGGAACATTGGGCCAGCACGAGGCTGCAATCGCCTGCTTCGATGTCGTCTTAGCCATTAATCCCGATGATTACAAAGCGCTTAGCAATAAAGGGCTTGCGCTGAGGGACTTGGGCCAACATGAGGCTGCGATCACCTGTTTGGATGCTGCCTTAGCAATCAAACCCGACTTGCAAAAAGCGCTTAACAACAAAGGGCTTGCGCTGCACAATTTGGGTAAATATGAAGCCGCGATCGCCTGCTATAGTGCTGCATTAGAAGTCAAGCCGGACAACTACGGAGCGCTTATAGGCAAAGGAATGGCACTGGCTAATTTAGGTCAATATGAGGCTTCAGTAGACTGCTACAACGTCGCCTTAGTCATCAAACCCGACTATCACGAAGCACTCTATAACAAAGGGATTGCGCTGGGGAACTTGGGGCAGAAGCTAAGAAAAGAAGGTCTTGAAAAGGCGGCGTTAGCGAAGCTATCCGAAGGAATCGCCAGCTACGATGCCGCCTTAGCTATCAAACCCGACTATCACGAAGCGGTCTACAACAAAGCCTGCTGCTACGGTCTTCAGGGCGATACCGACAGCGCTCTCCCAGCATTGCAAGCCGCCATTGCCCTAGCCCCCAAATGTCGCGATATGGCCAAAACCGACACCGACTTCGACCCCATCCGCACCGACGATCGCTTTCAGGCGTTGTTGGAGGGGGAGTAAGCGTCTATAGGGACAAATGGCATTTGTCCGGCCCCATCCCCGGCCGTCCTCACAAGATTTGGCCCTGCCCACGATCGCGATCGCAGCGCACAGCCCGACAGGGGGCGATCGCCGTGGCCCCTACATTCGATCAACCCTCAGGCTTAACCCCCTCAACCAGCGCTATCATGTTAATAATCGGCCACTGGCTAGAGCAACTATCCCAGAGCTGCGTTAATGACTACTCAATCGCTTCAGCTGTCTCACCACTTCTACAACCTCTTCCAGGCCCTACCCGACGACGCTAAGCAGGGTTTTCTGGCGACCCTGATTACCCACAATCGCCAAGAGATTGAAGACCTTTTGTTTTACCAAGATTGCAAAGCTGCCAAAGAAGACGGCTTCTTATCTGATGAAGAAGCGCAGGAGTTTGTCGCTAACCTGCCGCAATGAAGTATAAGATTGCGAAAGCCTTTACAAAGCAGACGGCTAAGATTAAGGACCCCAAAATCTTGGCAAAGATCAGGAAAACCATCGAGCAAATTAGTGAAGCGGCTGCGTTACAAGATATACCTGCACTAGAGCCTTTGCAGGGTTTCCCGAACTACTACAGAATCAAATTTGACTATCGCTATCGCATAGGCATTTACTACGACGGTGGCGATGTCGAAATATTGAAGGTGGGCAGCCGTGAAGGCTTCTACAAAGAGTTTCCGTAATTCCTTCAAAAAATAGGCTTCCGATCGCAACGCCACAGACCCTGCATCGAGTGATCGCTCCGCGCCCCTACCAAAGGTCATCGGTAGGCGGGGCAAGTTCCAGCGGCGGTATCATAGCGATTATTAGCTCTCAGCACTTTCCATTCGATCTCAGGCACCTGGTAGCCCTATGCACAGCCTTTCCATCCCCTACCCCGACGACTTGCTCATCACCTCGGGCAAATCGCCCCAGGCGCTTGAGGCTGAGCTAGCTCTTTTGCTTGCCGTCAAACTCTTCGAGCTGCACCGCCTCTCTCTGGGCAAAGCCGCCACCTTTTGCGGCATGGACAAGCTCCGCTTTATATACGAGCTGGGGCGGCTGCAAATACCCGTCATTAACCTAGACGACGACCAGATCGCCGACGAACTCCGCAATGACTAACGCCGCCCAACCTAAAGTCATCCAAAAGCCTTGGCGGAGTAAAGATAAATGAAATTTGAAATCCTTACCCCGCTTGGATTTACCGTCAGAACCTCCGAAAGCTACTGGCAGCGCTTGATTGTCAAACATCCCGATATTGCCGATTTGGAAGAGCTGGTTCAGCAGGCCCTCGCTGACCCCGATGAAGTTCGCAGCAGCAGTCGAGACGATGGCGTGCTCCTGTTTTACCTAGCACGCAGCGAGAAACGTTGGGTAGTCGCTGTAGCACGGCGCTTAAATGGAGATGGGTTTCTCATTACGGCCTACCAAACCGACGCAATTAAAGAAGGAGAGTCAGTGTGGCACAGGTAAAAGTCTTCTACGAACCCGAAACAGAATTGCTGACCGTCTTTTGGCAACCGCCCCGCAAAGACCAGATCAGTACCGAGCTAGGCGATGGCGTGATCTTGATCAAAGACTCCACCACTGGTGAACCCATTGGCGTCGAAATTCTCTCATACCACCCTGGCGATAACCGTTTTGACACCGTCAGCGTCGAGCTAGGTCAGCTAAGCCCAGTGCAGTAGGCAATCCGGACTCTGCTGCGTCACCTATCTCTGAGCGCTAAGTCGCTACAATCAAAGCATTTCGCGATGTGCCACCCTTAGCAGAGAGGCATCGAGACCACCGTGACGGCATCCCTCCTCGATCTATCTAACGCCCCACCTGCCGAACAACGTCTGGTGCTAGAAGGCATTTCCTGGCAGCAGTACGATGCCCTGGTCGCTCTCTTTATCAACCAGTTGCCCGCCCTGCGCCTGACCTACCTGGAGGGCACCCTCGAACTCATGACCACCTCCCCCGAGCACGAACGCCTGAAGAAAGCGATCGCCCGCCTGATCGAAGCCTTTGCTGAAGAGCTAGACCTAGACCTCAATGGTTATGGCTCTGCCACCTTCCGCAAAGAAGCCGCTGCTCGTGGTCTAGAACCCGATGAATGTTACTGTCTGGGCGAGCTGCACGATGTGCCCGACATTGCCCTAGAAATTGTCATCACCAGCGGTGGCATCGACAAGCTAGAGGTTTACAAGGGTTTGAGGGTTCCAGAGGTTTGGTTTTGGCAAAATCAGCAGCTGCGCATTTATGGTCTGATTGACGAAAAAAACGGCTATCAAGCGTTAGAAACAAGTCGATACCTGCCCCAGCTCGATGTCGCTCTTCTCGCTAGCTATGTCAATCACCCCAGCCAGACCCAGGCGGTTAAAGCCTATCGCCAGGCGTTAAGAAACCAGCTCCAAACGTAGAGTACCTTCGCGGCAGCTCATTCTATAACCAAGCACCCAAAACCGACTGCTGCGCCATAATGCACCACTACAGTCTGAGCTATCTCGCTGAAGTAAGATGGAGGAATATTTAGGGGCAAATAACGTGGAGTCATCGGCACGACCACCGGAGAGTTTTGAGCGCCAAGTGCTAGAGCGGCTAGACCGTCTACAGCAGAGCGATGAGCGCCTGAGAAGCGACGTGGAGCGCCTCAGCACCGACGTGGAGGCTAGCAATACCCGCTTTGAAAAGTGGGATGGGCGGCTGTGGGGGCTCACCCTGGGGCTGATTGGCACCGCCTGGACAGCCATCTTTGCGGCATCGGCGGTAGTCATCACCCGCATCTTGTCGGGGGGCAATTAGCGTTCTAGTCTCTTTGCGCCTGTACGGTTGTTCTACAAAGGCACTTGCTGTACCGTATTTTTGCGGGGAATGTCATCTAGGACGGGCGCAGGGAAAGTAGCAGCTTTCCCTGCGCCCTAAGACATCCCAACTTAGTCGTGGTAAGTGGGATGCCCTAGGTGCATTCTAGGAGCTAGCGTCTCCGTTTGCCTTGATTTGGGACAGCGCTAGAGCGTTCCCCGTTTTCCTTCACCCGAAAACGGAGACAACCGCATGACGTTTCAACCCTCGGGGCAGCCTAATCTGCCCGCTTCGTTTGCCCTGCCCACCTATCGGCCCGACCGGCTCACCCACATTCTGCTGGGCGACTACGCCGCCGTGATCGAGGCCATCAACCGCATGGAAGTGGTTAGATACTGCGATCGCGTCGCCTGGATCGAGCCCATCCCCACCGGGCGCAGCGGCGAATACATCAGCGTCATGACCCGTCGCCTCGTAACCCCAGAGACATAGGGAATCCCGTAGGGGCAAATGGCATTTGCCCTCCCCATCTCTGGGCATGTAAACAACTACCCAACTAACCAGAAAAAGGCTGGCTTGGTTAACCCAAAGCCAGCCTTTTCAGGAGAGTAGCGCGGTAGAAACTTAACTTGCCTCAATCGGCGCGATCGCCTGCGCCTGCCCCGACTGCTCTGCTGTTAACAGACATTCGGGTAGTGCTCCCTAACGGTTTACCCTCCTAAAGTGCCCAAAACTTTAGGCCATTCTCACGCGGTCAAAGAAGGTGCTTTAAAGACGTTCTACTTTAGTATTAAAACCGTTCTAATCCCCCTGACCTTCTAAAAAAGGGGAGTGATGCCCATTCAAAGTCCCCCGTTTTTAAGGGAGATTTAGAAGGGTGGGCAGTGGCCACCCTTCTCCTCAGTCAGCAACCGAAACCCTGAGCCTGTCTCTCCTAGCCCTTGTCATAACCCAGCTCTTATCGCCCCTACACCCATTGCGGTGTTTTTTCGCTCACCCTGAGACTGTTCTTTTGGTGGCTTAAAGGAGAGGAAATGTCATTTAGGGAAGAAGCAGTTAAACGTGGAAGTGCCAGGGTTTGGTAGTGGCCAGTGCCTACCCTACTTATGTTGAAATATGCCTCAAGGTAGACCGAAAAATCTGAAGCGACCTGCCATAATTCCGGAGTCACCATTATTTTCCTAAAAGGATTCTACGGGTATGTCAGAGCCTAATGGCGTGATGATGCAGTATTTTCATTGGTACAATGAGCCTGACGGCACCCTGTGGACTGAATTTGCTAAAAACGTAAAAGACCTGGCCGAGGCTGGCGTTACCGCTGTTTGGCTGCCCCCTGCCTACAAAGGCACAGCCGGTGGCCTCGACGTAGGCTACAGCGTTTACGACTTATATGACCTGGGTGAATTTGACCAAAAAAACAGCGTTCGGACTAAGTACGGTACTAAAGACGAGTACATTCAGGCGGTAAAAGCGGCCAAAGAATCTGGCGTTCGCGTCTATGCCGACGTGGTATTTAACCACATGATGGGCGGCGATGCCCTCGAAGAGGTCGAAGCCACCCCCATGAGCCACGACAATCGCCATGAGCAAATTGGCGAAACCCGCACGGTCAAGGTTTGGACCCACTTCCAGTTCCCCGGTCGCCAGGGCAAATATTCCGATATGGAATGGCACTGGTGGCATTTTGACGCGGTCGACCACGACGACAACGACCCCGACTACGACGCCGTCTACCTGTTTAAAGGCAAATCTTTCGACGAACACGTAGACCTCGAAAAAGGGGCCTTTGACTACCTGATGGGCTGCGACCTCGACATGGAGTCAGATGAGGTCCGCAACGCCCTCCAAGACTGGGGAGCCTGGTATGTCGATACCACCGATGTCGATGGCTTTCGCTTTGACGCGGTGAAGCACGTGCGGGCGGGCTTCTTTCCACAGTGGTTGCAGCACTGTCGGCGGCATGCCGGACGCAGGCTGTTTGCTGTGGGTGAGTACTGGTCTTACGAAATTGAGGCGCTGCACCACTTTATTGATGTCACCGGGGGCGATGTGCATTTGTTCGATGCGCCCCTGCACTACAACTTCAGCGAGGCCAGCAAGGCGGGGGGCAACTACGACCTCACCACCATCTTCGACAACACCCTGGTTAAAGAGCAGCCCGCCCTCGCTGTTACCCTGGTTGACAACCATGACTCACAGCCGCTGCAATCGCTCGAATCGGTAGTTGAACCCTGGTTTAAGCCCCTGGCCTACGCGCTCATTCTGCTGCGCCAGGATGGCTACCCCTGCATTTTCTACGCCGACTACTACGGTGCTCACTACAAAGACACGGGCAACGATGGCGGCGAGTACGAGATCTGGCTCGACAGCCACAAGTGGCTGATTGATAAGTTCTTGTACGCCCGCAGCACCTACGCCTTTGGCGATCAGTACGACTACTTTGACCACCCCAGCACCATCGGCTGGACCCGGCTCGGCAGCGAAGAAAACCCCGGCGGCATGGCCGTAGTGCTCACCAACGGCGACGATGGCCGCAAGTGGATGGAGGTAGGCCAGCCCAACCGCACCTACTACGACATCACCGAGCACGTCAGCGAGCCCGTCACCACCAATGATGAGGGCTGGGCCGAGTTTAGCTGTCAGGCCGGGTCGGTGTCGGTGTGGGTGCCGAAGGAGTAGATGGGTGGATGGGTAGATGGGTAGGCGGGTAGATGGGTAGGTGGGTAGCAGTCCCTGAGCAGAGTCGAAGGGACTGCTACCGAGCGAAGTCAGCGGGGGTGGATGGGAAGCGGTCCCTGAGCGAAGTCGAAGGTAAGGTCTCCCCTAGAGAGAAAGGGAGTGAACGGGTAGGGGTAAATGGCATTTGCCCAGCGCAATCGCTTTAGCCTGACAGGGCTTTCGTCTTGGTCATCAAGCTGGGCGACGCCTTTTCTACCCACCTTATAAATCGTCTTTGCTCAAAATGTAGAAACAGTCACTCTAACCGAATGAACCTTCTCTAACCTTGAGCACATGGACATGTCTCTACCTCGATTGGCCACTACCGCATCGGTATCGCCGCCCCCAACGACGTCACCCTCGACGGCTACGCTGGTGCGGTTGGCGGCCCAGATGGCTGAGGGGTTTGCGCAGCGGGCTGGCCAGGTTGACCAGCCTGGCGCGTTTCCAGTAGAGGCGTTTGAGCGGCTGGCTGAGGCAGGGTTTTTGCTGGCTCCGCTGCGCCAGCCGCTGGGGGGGTGCGGTTTGGGTATTGATGCGGCGACAACCCACGATCTGCTGCGATCGCTCAAGCACATTGGCCGAGGCAACCTGGCGGTGGGGCGCGTGTACGAAGGCCACGTCAACGCGCTGCAAATTATTCAAACCTTTGGCACCGCAGAGCAGATTGAGCGCTACGGGCGGGCGGTGCGCGATCGCCAAAAGATCTTTGGCGTGTGGAATGCCGAGGATGCCGAAGGCCTGAGCATTGTGCCTATGGGGGGCGATCGCTATCGGCTGGAGGGGGCTAAGACGTTTTGCTCGGGGGCGGGCTATGTGGAACGGCCCTTTGTCAACGGCAAGCTGCCTGACGGCACCTGGCAGATGGCGATTGTGCCGATGGATGAGGTCAGCACCCGGTGGGATCGCGACTGGTGGCAGCCGATGGGCATGCGAGCCACCGCCAGCTACAAGATCGACTTTACCGGCGTGGAGATTGGGGCCGATGATTTAATTGGCCAGCCTGGCGATTATCTGCGGCAGCCCTGGCTCACCGCCGGAGTGGTGAGGTTTGCGGCGGTGCAGCTGGGTGGGGCGGAGGCACTCTTTGACCTGACCCGGCAGTACCTGCAGGCCGAGCAGCGCACCGAGCACCCCTACCAGCAGGAGCGGCTGGGGCAGATGGCGATCGCCCTGGAGACGGGCCAGCTCTGGCTGCGCGGGGCAGCTGAGCAAATGGTCGCCTACGATCGCCAGTTTGGCGGCGACCCGCAGGTCAAGCACCCTCAACAGGCACAGCTGTTGGCCTATGCCAACATGATGCGCACCGCGATCGAGCAAATTTGCATGGAGGTCATGCAGCTCTGCGAGCGATCGGTGGGCACGCGGGGGCTGCTGCCCAGCTACGCCATAGAGCGCGTGATTCGCGATCTGACCCTGTACCTGCGCCAGCCCGCCTACGATGCCGCGATCGCAGGCGTCGGTGCCTACGTACTGGCCCAAACCACCCCAGCCGACCACCTATGGTAGCTAGCGTCTCCCCCCTCAGCCATCCAGAAACCCTGCCGCTGCGATCGCTGCCCACCGAGGCCCCGGTGCTGGTGGTGGCCCCCCACCCCGACGACGAAACGCTGGCCTGTGGCGGTGCGATTGCCGCTCTGCGCGCTCAGGGACTGCCGGTGTCGGTGCTGGTGGTCAGCGACGGCACCCGATCGCACCCGCGATCGCGGCTCTACCCGGCCCCTCGGCTGCGCCAGGTGCGCCAGGCCGAAACCCTGGCCGCTCTGGCCCAGCTGGGGGTGGAGGCCAGTCAGGTGGTCTTTTTGGGGCTGCCCGACGGTTCGGTGCCCTCGGCCTCGCTCTCCACTGCGCTGGCCCGGTCGGCGCTAGCCCAGTGCCAGCGCTACCTGGTTCAGGTCGCTCCCCGCACCCTATTTCTGCCCTATCGCTACGACCCCCACCGCGACCACCGGGCCACCTGGAGCCTGGTGCAGACGGCGACTGCCACCCTACCGCAGCCGCCCCGCGCGATCGAGTACCCCGTTTGGGACTGGGACCCTGAGCAGCGCCAGCCCTTGGATGCCCGCTACCGACCCTGGCGACTGGATATCGCCGCAGTTGTGGATCTCAAGCGGCAGGCGATCGCCTGCTACCGCTCCCAGACCACCGACCTCATCTCCGACGACCCCACCGGCTTTCGGCTGTCGCCCGAAATGATTGCCCATTTTCTCAACCCCTGGGAAGTTTTTTTGGAGCCTGCCCCATGACCAAACCCTCCCTCGGTGCCGACTTTTTTGAGCAGCTCTACCAGACCGACGCCGACCCCTGGCAGTTTGAAACCAGCCCCTACGAAGCGGCTAAATATGCCGCTACTCTGGCCGCCCTATCCCGGCCCCGCTATGCCTCAGCCTTTGAAATTGGCGGCTCGATTGGGGTGCTGACCGCCCAACTGGCCACCCGCTGCGACTCGCTGCTGTCGGTCGATCTATCTACGGTGGCGCAGGCCAAAGCCATTCAGCGCTGCCAACACCTGCCCCAGGTGCAGTTTGAGATTATGAACGTGCCTCACGACTACCCCAGCGATCGCTTTGACCTGGTGTTGCTGTCTGAGGTGGGCTACTACTGGTGCTGGGCCGACCTGCACCTGGCCCAGGCGCGGATCTATGATTCTCTCAAGCCTGGCGGTCACTTGCTGCTGGTGCACTGGGTGCACGATGCCCCCAGCTATCCGCTACGGGGCAACGATGTCCACGATGCGTTTGCCGACTTTGCCGCCACCCGGCTGCAGCATCTGCACGACGGACGCACCGCAGACTATCGGCTCGACCTGTATGAGCGCCCTATGTGAATGATTCAAGCGCGTCTACGGCAATAGGGGAAGGCTTGTGGCGATGGGAGTCTGCTGACGCAGCCGATACAGTCGCAGCCGCAGGTCGGCGATCGCCTTGTCGATCGCAACTGTGCCCCACTGCTCTTGCCAAAGGCCCGCCGCCTGCTGGTGCTGCTCGATCTGCTGGTACAGCTCTCCCGGCGAAGACGATTGCTCCATGGCCTGCTGTAGCATCGTGATGGGCACGGCCAGCCGAGTCGCCAGAGACGCCAGGGTCGGCCGCAGCAGTGCCGGTTGATCAGCTGAGTAGTGTCGCCAGTAGCGGCGGAGATCGCGCCGCGCCCGCAGTTTTGCCTCCACCGCCGCCCCCGGCTCAACTAAAAACACCTGCTGGTGCTGACTGAGCTGCTGAAACTGGGCCAGGCGATCGGCAAGACCCAGGCTGGCCCGGCCCTGCTGGCGCGCCGAAGTCGTCACTTTCATCAAAAAGCTGTGGCGAACTTTCGCCCCAAACGCCAAAAGCGCCTGGTGCAGGGCCACGTCCTCACCGGTAGGCAGAGGGGGCAGCCCCCCCACCAGGGCGTACATCTCATGGGTAAGGGCAAAATTGGCGCCAAAAAACTGATAGTGCCTGGGTGGACAATCGAACGGGTCAGGGTCCAAACAGTCTTCTAGCTGCTTAATCAGATAGCGATAGCCCACAAACCGCAGGTAGGTAGCCCGCGTCCGGGCGTCCAGGGCATTGCGCTGCGCCCGCTGCGTCACCGTGCGGCCCCCAACGGCATCGGCCCCTCGCTCAAACTCGTGGAGCATAGCCGCAATCCACTGGCGATCGACCCTGCTGTCGCCGTCGGTAGAGGCAATAATGCCTTGCGGCTGAGCGACCCAACAGCGACGGCGGTAGGCTTCATCCATTAAAATTTGACGCACTCGACCAATGCAGGCTTCCTCAGGTGGCAAAGTTTGATCAATTAAGTGAATCTGATGCTCAGGATGCTGGCGGGCAAATTGTCGAACGATCGCAGCCGATTCATCAACGCAGTTATTAGTAAAAACAATTACTTCATAGTGACTTGGGGGTATAGGACGGCCCTCAAAATCAACTTGATCGACTAAGGCGGCCAGGGTTTCATCTAAGGTTGCAGCCTCGTCACGCACAGGCACAACAACAGATACCAAACTCTGCGGTAGCGGCGGCTTGCGAATTAAAATAGGTGCTGAAAAAACGGGGGTTAGAGCTGACGCACTTGGCCAAAAATCAGGAATTGCTTCTCTGCAATTACTTTGCATACCGATCCTTTTAAAGGCCATCTCAAGCACGCCTTACAGGGCTTTTCAAAGCGCAGTAATACGATGTTTTTCTAAGAATAAATTTGCCCTGCGATAATTGGTATCTTCCCTGCGGCAGGTTTACCGGGTTTTGCCAGTTTTCGAGTCTATAGCAATCCTGCGTGAATCGTGAAAACCCGTAGGGCAGGCGTCCCGCCTGCATGGGCATCTTGATCGCCCTACCAGCATGAATCGATTCGGATTGCTGTATTTCAGAATGGGTGGCAGAGCGCTTGCGCTAAACGAACGGATAGGGCGCACTTTTGGCCCAATGCAAGCCATACCAACCGCCCATACCGCTAGCACAGCACTTTCGACAACAAAAACAGTCACAGCCGTCCCCTGAGCGAAGTCAAAGGGGAAGCCGCCCCAAAGGGGCTAGGGGACGGCCACGGCTAGAGAACTCCGAATCGCCTCACCCCGATATTCAAACAGGACGTTGGCATAGGGGCATAGAAATGGCCAAGCCAAAGGCTTTACGGTGTTTGCGTGAACTCGGTGTCGGTCAAGGCCGCGTCAATGTTCAACGTGAATCTGCAATTCGACCCAGAAAAAACCCCTAAAGCACCATTTTTGCTTTCAAAATTGGGCCTTCCTCCCGTTCCTCAAACTGGGCAATGCCCAAAAACTCATCGCTAGCGTCGTTGAGGACTCGGTAGGGCGTGTTGGGCGGTATCTCTACCGGGGGCGGAAACTTCTGCCCCTGCTGCCAGCGGCGGGCTAAATCTGGGACGAGGGCGATCGCAGGCAAATGCGCCAGTGCCGCTGCTGGGTCCACCAGCTCCAACCCCT
Organism: filamentous cyanobacterium CCP3; assembly: GCA_003022385.1. Taxonomy (GTDB): domain Bacteria; phylum Cyanobacteriota; class Cyanobacteriia; order Phormidesmidales; family Phormidesmidaceae; genus Nodosilinea. Next base: position 12,731 of record PYGV01000061.1, read on the forward strand.
GCGTTTTGACGAGATCCGTCACGGTTTCTATCGACAGGCTGTGGGTTACGTCAAAACCGCCGCTGCGGGTTCGGATGAGGTGGGCCAGGGTCGCGCCAGTGCCCACGCGATCGCCCAAATCCCGCGCGATCGCGCGAATGTAGGTGCCGGGGCCGCAGGCGATATCCAGCGTTAGCTCCGGCTGCTTCCCCGGCTGCCAGTGCTGGGGAGTAAGGTGGTGAATGACCACAGTGCGGGTTGGGACGGTGACCTCTCGACCTTTACGAGCCAGATCGTAGAGGCGCTGCCCCTGCACCTGAATGGCGCTAAAGGCGGGGGGAACCTGGTCAATGGTGCCTTCAAACTCGGGCAGGTGAGCCGCAATGTCTTCTACCGACAGGCGATCGGCAACCTGCTGGGTCAAAATGTCGCCTTCGAGATCGTCGGTGGTGGTGGTGAGGCCAAAGCGAACGATCGCCCGGTAGGCCTTGCCCTCGGGCAGGTAGGGCAGCAGGCGCGTGGCCCGTCCTACGGCTACGGGCAGCACACCTTCGGCCAAAGGATCCAGCGTGCCGCCGTGGCCCACTTTTTTGACGCCCAACAGCCGCCGCACGGCCCCTACGCAATCGTGAGAACTCATGCCCTGAGGCTTGTAGAGATTGAGGAAACCCTGCACGATGCTGATTTTAATCCTCTACTCTCCTGTGCCCCATACCTCGGCCAGGCGGCGATCGCGTCCGCAGGCCGTCCGGTAGTACTTATACCGCAGCGGGTGCTTGAGGTAGTAGTCCTGGTGGTAGTCTTCGGCGGGGTAAAAGGTCTGGGCGGGTTCGATCGCGGTCACAATCGGGGTTTTCTGAAACTTGGCCTGACGGCTCAGGGTTTGTTTAGACTGCTCTGCCAGCGTCCTTTGCCCGTCGCCATCGACAAAGATTTTGGCCTGGTACTGACTGCCCTTGTCGCAAAACTGGCCTCGGTCATCCACCGGATCCACGTTTTGCCAAAAGACCTGCAGTAGCGTGGCGTAGTCCACCTGGGCCGGGTCGTAGACCACCTGCACGGCCTCCACATGGCCGGTGTCTCCGGCAGACACCTCGTAGTAGGTGGGGTCGACCTTGGTCCCGCCGGTATAGCCCGAGTTGGTCGAAACCACGCCGTCTAGCTCGTCAAAGGGGCCTTCCATACACCAAAAACAGCCGCCCGCGAAGGTGGCGGTGGCCAGGTTTGCATCGCTCACCTCGTCTGCTGCCTCGGGCATCGAGTCGGCGGTGGCGTAGAAGGGCAGGGCATCCCACATCAGCCCCAGGGCGGCGAGCAGCAGTAGACCCAGCAACAGCCTGCGTATCATCGGCATTTTAAACGCTTTTTATCAATGGTTATTCCCTTTCAGCATACTATTGCCTTTCCCTAAGCGGCTTTCGGAATAACCGGCTGAGGTAACTGCTGGGGCGCATTCATCAGGATGGTGGTGGCGCAGTTGGCCTGCACATTCACCAGGGTAATTACCGGATCCACAAGCGGGTCAATGCCAATTAACAGAATCAGAGCCACATCTACGGGTAACCCCAGGGGCTGCAGAATAATCGAGATCATCGCCAGGGCCACTGCGCCAGGGGCCCCCGACGCCGCAATGCCTGCGAAGATAGCACCTAAAAAAATCACGACGTAGTTGCCCGAATCTAAATGAGTACCGTAGATGTCGGCAATAAAAATGGCAGAGAGGGCAAAATGGCACACCGAACCCGGCGGGTTGAGGGTAATGCCCAGCGGCAGCACTAGATCAGTCACTGTTTTGTTAATGCCCAGCTTATCTTGCAGCCCTCGCATCGCAGACGGAATGGCAGCAAAACTGTTGGCTGTCCCCAGCGCGACAACCATGCTTTCCCGCAGCGCCTCCAGCGTGTGGAGGGGGTTGCCCCGCAGCCGTAGCCACATTAACAGACTGTAGATGGCCAGCAAGATCAGGCAGCAAAGGTAGACCAGCATCACCAGCTTGAGCACGGCCCCCACAATGTTGAGGCCAATCTGGGCGATCTGTCCGGCAGCGAGGCAAAAGAGACCAAGGGGCAGCAGGTACATCAGCCAGGAGGTGATGGTGAGAAAGGTTTCGTAAAGGGCTTCTAACACCGCCAGCACGGGACCCGCCTTGCGCTTGCCAATAGAGCCCAGGGCGACCCCCACCACAATGGAAAAAAACAGCACCGACAGTCGCTCTCCCTGGCTCAGGGAGAAAAAGATATTGTCGGGAATCATCTGGTCAAAAAACAGCAGCAGGCCGACCTGGTTGGTCTCTACCGCTGGGCCGGTCGAGAGGCTAAATTCGTAGTCTGAAATCAAGGTTCCGAGCGTGGCCCGCGCCGAGGGCGCCAGGTTTGCCCCTGGATGCCAGAGTAGCCCCACCGCAATACCGACGAGGCTGGCCACTACCAAACCCGCTGTAATCAATCCAAACAGCCGCAAAATATAGTTTTGAGCGCCGCCGTGAATAAACAGCCGACTAATGCTGCCAATGACGGCGGTCAGCAGAATGGGAATGACACACATTTGCAGCAGGCTGCTGTAAAGACTGCCCAGCGGGGCGATCTGAGCCCCCAGCTGGGGAAAGTGCCAGCCCAAAAAGGCGCCAGCGACAATGCCGCCGATGACGAGCCAGGGGTTGAGGGCCAGGTTCAAAAGCTGTTTACGACTCATAAGCGAGAGGGGGAAGGGGGGCTATTGGGTGCGCCAATCACTTTTCTCCAGGTAGGTTTTGATCAGCCGATCGAGGCTGCCGTCATTGCGAATTTTGGCCAGGTAGAGATTGAGCCAGGCCAGTAGTTCTTTGTCTTGGCGGTTGACGGCAATGGCGATGGTGTCTTTGCGATCGCCCAGCAAAACCATCTTCAGCCGTAGCCCGATATCGGGGTGGTCATAGCGCCAGTTCAAGACTTCTAGCTCGTCGTACAGCAGGGCAAACAGATCCCCTGTCTCCACATCACGAATCATTCGCTTGAAGTCGGAGTAGAGCACTGGCGTGGCCAGGGGATAGTCGGCCTTGAGAAAGTCGACGTAGGAGGTGCCCTCAATCACCCCAATCTTTAGCCCGCCTTGGTTGAGCTGAACCCGAATTTCGTCGTTGGTCTGGGCTTTGGGAAAGCGTTGGGCTAGCTGCAGGCGGTTGACCAACAGGGTCTGCCGCAGCACCACATACTCCTCTGAAAAGTTGACCTGCAGGGCCCGGTTCAGGGTGTCGCTAAGTAGGCTGATGGCGATATCGGCATCCCCCAGCCTTAAGCGGTCGATGACGGCGTCAAAGGTCTGGGGCTGGCGGTTAAAGCTCACCTCTACCCCAAGTTTTTCGGCAATATCTTGAGCGAGCTGGGGGTCAATACCCACCAGGCCGCCCTGGCGATTGTGCATGAAAAAAGGTGGCACGTCCTCAAAAAACATCACCACCTCAAGCCGGCCTTTTTGCTTGATGTGGTCGAGTTCGGTCAGATTGTTGGCGGCGGTGCCCTCTGCCCAGGCTGGGGAGCCTGCGCTCAACAGCACCCAGCACCAAACTACACCAGCCACGGCAAAGCGCCTAAACCACTGTAGTAACACCGGTCTATTCATGTCACTGAATCCAAATAAACATTCTTAGACGGGTCTATTTGGCACGCTCTACAGGGCTAAGCCAGGGAGTGAAAGTCGTGTTTTAAGACTTGGCTTAGCTCTAGAGTCTAGAGCTTTTTGAGGGACAGGTTCATTGCGCTGATAAAGATTAACGATCTTGCCAAGACAGGTTCTGCCGGGTATTTTTGTCTGCAGCTAAAAAGTTTGACGGGAGTAGGGGAGTTAGGGAGTAGGGGGCTAGGGAGTAGGGGAGCTAAAACGGTGGAGATATTTCAGCCTTCGAGTACTAGCGGTAAACACAGTCATCTGTGTTTGTGCCAAATAGCTTAGACAATTCTTTAGCTAATGCCGCTCTATGGCAGGATTTCTGCCCTTCGCCAACTTTATCGGGCCGGTTTAATGACCAGCTTTGTATGATGAGGGAGTATTGCCGTCGTGGCAGCTATCCGCGTCGCGGCAGTTTAGTGGGCCAGTGCTCAATCTGTGCCAGAGGTTAAACCCCCTGTGATTTTATCGTCTCCTCCTACCATCAACCGCAGCAAGTCGTTGTATGAGCAGGTGTACCACGCCCTGCGATCGGCGATTTTGACGGGGGCTCTTTCCCCGGGCGATCGCTTAGTTGAGACCCAGCTGGCCGAGTGGCTACAGGTCAGCCGCACCCCCCTGCGCGAGGCCCTGCGCCAGCTGCAGCAAGACGGCCTGGTGACTGCCGACGTCAGCGGCGGGCTGCGGGTGACCACCATTACCGCCGCCGATGCCGAAGACCTCTACGACTGCCGCCTGGCCCTGGAGGCGCTGGCGGTAGCCGGGGCCTGCACCCACGCTACCTCCGAGCAGCTAGAGGCGATCGCGAGCTGTGTGGCCAAGGCCGAAGGCGCCACCGCCAACAGCCACGGCAGCCTCTCCCCCGAAAACCTGCTGGATGTGGACTACCAATTCCACCATTTGATTGCCGAAAGCTCAGGCAACCGACGGCTGGTAACGCTGTTGGATAGTTTATTTGATGCCATGGCCCTGCTGCGGATTCAAACTCTGCAGCAAAACCCCAGCGTGCTCGACATTCGCCTGGAGCACCGCCAGATCTACGAGGCCATTCTCACCCGCGACCCCGGTGTGGCTGTCACCGCCATCACCCAGCACCTGCGCGCCAGCAAAACTCGCGTAGTCAAAGAAATTGAGGAAAACCAGCCGGTGGCCGTAGCCAAATCCTAGCGGCCCCGCCCCCGCTTAGCGACGGGGATCGCACTCTGGTAGGATTTTTGAGGCCACCACGTTAGCAGGATTCACCACCATGTCTCAGTCTCCCACCACCGGGGCCGATGCCGTCGATGCCGCGATCGCAGCGGGCGTTGATCTCGATGGCACCCCCATTCCCGCCGCCAAGCTCGACCTCTACCACCAGGTGATGGCCAAGGAGGCCGGACGCCAGCGCAGCGGAGTCTCTAACTCGATGCGATCGCGCATTGTGCGCATTGGGGCCAAGCACTTCTCTCAGGACGACCTCAACGCCATGCTGCAGGCCGCCGACTTTGCCCCCCTCAAAGACAAAGAGATCGCCTATTTCTACGGCGGCAAGTGATGACGCCCTAGGCGTTTGCCGCAGCCACAGTGCCAAACTGGCTCTTGAAGGTAGGCTGCAGCACAGCCATGCCAACCTGCACTGCCGGACGAGCCGCGATCGCCTCCACCCAGCGCTGCACGTTAGGGAACTCATCGAAGGTCAGCCCCATGTAGGGGGTGGTAGCCGCACTGACCCAGGGGTAGGTGGCGATGTCGGCAATGGAGTAGTCACCCGCCAGGTAGGGGGTTTTAGCCAATTGACCCTCCATCACGCCCAGCAGCCGCTGCACTTCTTTTTCGTAGCGGGTAATGGCGTAGGGCAGCTTTTCGGGGGCAAAGTTACGAAAGTGGCCGAGCTGGCCAAACATAGGGCCGACGCTCGCCATTTGAAACATCAGCCACTCGATCGCCCTAATGCGATCGCCGGTTTCTGTGGGCAGCAGCTGACCCGCTTTCTCCGCCAGGTAAATTAAGATTGCCCCCGACTCAAACACCGCCAGGTCATTGTCGCGATCGACAATGGCCGGAATTTTGTTGTTGGGGCTAATGGCCAAAAAAGCGGGGTCAAACTGCTCGTTTTTAGTAATGTCCACCGAGTGAATGGTGTAGGGGATTTCTAGCTCTTCGAGCAAAATGGCCGGTTTGCGCCCATTGGGGGTCGTAAACGTATACAGGTCAATCATGGGAGTAATTCCAAAATAAAGTCTCTCGTAGGGGCAAACGGTGGTTTGCTCTGCTCGGCATAGCGAAATTTAGAAACATCCAAACGACCCAATCAGCCGTCATTACGCCAGGTGAATGCCGCACTCCTGCTTCAGCCCGTGGAAGCGAGTGTCGCGCTCATCCAGATCGCTGGCCGTCAGCGGACGGCTCGAATGCCAGTCGCCCACGGTGACATAGCCCTGGTCAAAGAAGGGGTGGTAGGGCAGGTCGTGGGTTTGCAGGTAGTTGTAGATGTCCTTGGAATTCCAGTGCAGAATCGGCAGAATTTTGTGAATGCCATACTGCTGGCCCACAACATTTAAGGTCTTGCGGTGGTCGGTTTGCTGCGATCGCAGCCCCGCCAGCCAGGCCGTTGCCCCCAGCTCCCGCAGTGCCCGCTGCAGCGGCTCGACTTTGCGAATCTGGTCGTACTGGTTGAGCGCTTCAACGCTCTCCTCAGCCCAGAGTTTGCCGTAGAGGGCCTCCATGTGAGACGGGCTGAGGGGCGACTGGTAAATCTTGAGGTTGAGATTAAGCCGCTGGGTGAGCTGGTCGGCAAAACGGTAGGTTTCATCGGGCAAATAGCCCGTATCAACCCAAATGACGGGAATTTTGGGCACCACCTGGGTTACCAAGTGCAGCATCACCGCCGCCTGAATGCCAAAGCTAGTGCTCATCACCAACCCGGTGTCAAAGGTGTTGGCAGCCCAATCCACAAGGTTGGCAGAGGTTTGGGGGGTGGCCTCTGTCGCGGGGAAAGGCGGTTGGCTTGGGTACGGGCTAAAGGAAGGCAATCTCTGGGGCACGGCGGCCAAACGTTCTGAGCTGGACGATGGAGTAAGGGCAATCATGCTGGAGCCTCCTTAAAGGCTGCGATGCGGGCTATGTTGCAAAACAAGCCTGAGTAGAACGGTCTGTATAGCTATGATTATGTAGACAGGTCTGTCTATTGTCAATCCCTGTCCAGGAAAAAATTGAATAGGGTGCCTATGACAGGCCTCGCGGCAAGGCCGCCAACTATCTTGCTGCACTGACTGGAGAGATTCTGTAGGCGTAAAAACAGATGGTTTAGCACTGTAACGGTGTTAAGGTGAGGGCTGTTGCCAGCGCTATACTATACAGACAGACCTGTATATTGCGCACTGCCATGGCCCGCTCAACTGCTTCTCGCCCCTGCGCCCGCGATCGCATTATGGCGGCGGCCTCTGAGCTGTTTTACAACGAGGGCGTCCACAGCGTCGGCATCGATCGCATCATTGCCGAGTCGGGGGTGGCCAAAATGTCGCTCTACAACCACTTCAAATCAAAAGACGCCCTGATTGCCGCCTGGCTCGACGAGCAGCACCACAGCTGGCGCGAGTGGTTTCAAGATGCGATCGCCCGCCACGCCGCTGCCTCCGGCGAGTCGCCGCTGCTCGCCATTTTTGACGCCCTGCGCGAGTGGATTGAGACACCCAACTTTCGCGGCTGTGCCTTCATCAACTCAGCGGTAGAGCTAGTCGATGCCGCGCACCCCGGCTATCAGATCACCCTGGCCCACCAGCAGGCCGTCGCCGACTACATTCTCACCCTGGTCAAAGACGCCAACTTGCCCCACCCCGAAGACCTGGCCAAGCAGCTCTTGATTTTAATGCAGGGGGCCACCGTGGTCGCCATGATGCACGGCTGCCCCAACGCGGCGGGTCAGGCCAAAGCCGCCGCTGTCGTTCTGATCGAAACCGCTGCCCAGTAATTCATGCCGCCCATCCTCAGCCGTATCTGAAAGAATAGACGCCCGCAAGGATTCACCCTGCTCAGAACCCTACTAGGCTTGCCCCATCCAAAATCGCCCATGGTTCGACAAGCTCACTACAAGTTCAAAATCCAAAATTCCCCAGCAAGTTATCCTACCCATAAACCCCTCTCCCCGGAGGCACCCATGACCGCCCTTTGGCCCCAGGCCGCCACTACCTATTCCAGCTCCGACGGTGAACCCGTGGCCGAAACCTACGCCCATTTTTACGCCTTGCTGATCACGCTAGAGGTGCTGCGGCAGTATCTTCACCGAGTGGACTCCTACTGGGCATCCTACAAACAGCCCTTTCGTCTGTGATCAAGAGATAATTTCTATAGCGGTTCTCATTCGGATGAGGTACAGTAACAGTCATTTGTGAACCAGCTGCGAATATCTTTTAAAGTGACTTGAGAATAAGCAGATTCAATCGCTTCTTTTAGGGCTTGATAAGTCCGTGCGCCAACTGAATCTAAGATGGTCTTGACCTTTGACCAAAACGGTTCAATGGGCGAGAAGTCCGGCGAATAAGGCGGCAGAAACATGAGTCGCG
>PYGV01000326.1 GCA_003022385.1 filamentous cyanobacterium CCP3
GCCATCCCATCAACAAATAGCCATCAATCGATGCCAGGGCTCTACCAATAGCCGGAGGAAAATCGGGGCTCAGGTCACAAGCGATTGTGATGGACATAGACATCGCCATTCATAGCTATCGTACTTAAAGTCGCCTAACTCAGCCTGTTTTAACTCGTTGAATATGAGAGAGCCTACGGCCGAGTCAGCGGAGATTTGTTGCAAAAAGGACCTTCTCCAGGGCGCGAATCCCGGTAACCTTATACCCAAGCACGTTCTGCGCCAGTAGGCAGGCTCTCCGACCATGAGCCGGCAGGCTTTCGTGCAGATGGACGAGATATTCCTCATACTTGGTGCGCTGTTCCCGGGCTTTGGCCGCGCTGCAGCCATAGTGCGAAGCCACCTTTTCGTCCCAGATCGGAAAGATCTTCGGATTCACGAAGTGGAGGGCCTTGCTTGTTCCAATCCAACTCGCAGAACTCGAACTCCCTCCGCTGAGTGGAGCATTTGATCCCATACCTCCCAGGAACTCGACCGCAGCTGCGGCGGATCCACATGCCCGGATCCTACTAAGAACTTTCGACTTCGGTACGCCCCATCCATCGGTCTTGCAGCGCTCCAATGACGTCGGCATCCACCCGTAGGCCATGTGGGCCAGGGCGACCAGGTCATCGGCGTCATCGCTATCACTGAAACCGGCAACTGTGCTCAACAGGTGCGGATATCGGTCGTCGTAGCCTGCCCGGCCCTTGAGCCTGCCACGGCATTCCGGCGTGTCTAGGAAATTGATAAGGGCTCCAAAGTCCGGTGTTTGTGGTTCTCGTAGTCGGCGTACCATCGGCTCAATCTCCACACAGTAAGCTGTCAATCGATGCACGGGCTCTAGCGATAACCGGAGGACACTCGGGGGCCCGGTCACCGGCGTTTCTTCAGCAGGAAACTGGCTTTGGAATTTGAACAAGATGATTTTGCAATCGATAGGGCAAATATCGGAAAGCCTACAGCACTAGTCAGTACACCTTTTGCTCTTTAATATCGGCCGACACGCCATAGTCGAAGAGGGGTAGCCCGGGGCAGCGACAGGTATTGCAGGCGCGTTAAAGCTAGAGGGCAGAACGTTAGCCAGTGGTTGGTCCGTAATACGTGCCATCGGATGGGATCCTAAAACGGGAGCTTCAAAAGAAATCTACAATGGCACCGGAGGAAATTTTTCAAAGGCATATCTTGTAGAGAAAAATGGAAGACAAGCCTTTTTAAAGGCAATAGATCTGACGCGTCCGCTAAGTTCAGACAATATTGTTAATGCTCTATTGGAAGCGCTTACGCACCATAAATTTGAAGTCGATATATTAAATATATGCTCTGGCGCTAAACTGGACCGAATTGTCGTAGCTATTGACAGCGGCGAAGAGCGGTTAAGCACCGACTTGAAAGATGTAGTTCCATACCTCATATTCGAACTGGCTGAAGGAGATGTTCGAAAAACAATCAAAGAGATTAAACCAGATTTAAAACGCTCATGGTGGCTTAGAGCTATGCATCATGCTGCGGTCGGGTTAAATCAACTTCACTCCAAAAAGGTGGCTCATCAAGACTTAAAGCCCTCCAATATATTATCTTTTGGTCAAAATGATGGATTCAAACTGGCCGATCTAGGGCGTTCAACGTGTGAAACCCATCAAGGCCCTTTTGACGATATGATGTTTTCAGGTGACAGAACATACGCACCAATTGAAATATTATACGGATATGTAAATCCCAATGCATTTGAACGGAGAAGATCAAGCGATGCCTATATGTTAGGAAGTATGATATTTTTCTTTGGACTTGGGTTGGGCGCCACACCGCTTATTCTTAGTCATCTGCCTCGAGACAATTGGCCTCCGAGTTTTCCAGGAGGATGGGACGGCCCTTATGAAGATGTCTTGCCACTTATCGAGCATGCGTTTACCAGGGCCATCGCCCAACTTAGGGAGGCTATTGGAGATGACGAAATATCTGACGAGCTAGTGACATGCGCACGTCAGCTGTGTGAACCCAATCCGAGTGAGCGCGGCCATCCGCTTACTCGAGCTCAGGTTGGCAGCAATTTCAATCTTGAACGCTACGTATCTAAATTTAACTTATTAGCGCTTCGATCAAGCGTAAGAGCCAGGCTGGATAAATAATGATCGAAAACAATAGTATCGACAAAAGACATGTCTTACCCCGCTGGCTATCGGTGTCGAAGGCGATCGAAGCGGGATACTTCCGCAGTGCGGCAAAAGCCGTAAAGACGACAACTAATAAAGCCCTCCTGCAGGAAAACGCACTCTCCCTAATAACTGAGTTTCGGAACGCTATGGAGGCATGGCAGAATGATAGCTCGGTATCTAACGCAGAAGAATTTCTATCAGTTTCTTTGGTAGCTCAAAAAGTCGGAGATCGATCGGTTGTTGATGCGGCACATAAAATTGTATCATCAAAAAATAGTTCTATGGGCATCATTGCCATAGCTCAGGCATTAACATCAGGATCCCCATTCTCTTCAATTTCTGATGATTTTTTAGAGCAAGCAAACCTGCAAATTGGCATCCAGAAAAAGAAGAAGCTGCTTGAAGAACACCCACGTGATTCACTTTTAATTATGGAGCTTGCGCTGGCTTATACGAACTTAGGGCAGTTTGCGGCGGCTGAGAATCTCGTAAATCGGGCGGTGAGTCTGACTCCCAATAGCCGCTTTGTACTTCGTTCAACTGCACGATTTCTTTGCCACAGAAATAAGCCAGACGAAGCGTTAAGTTTGCTGCAACGTTCACCAAGGATTGATAGCGACGCTTGGATAAAATCGGCTGAGCTGGCTATCGCTGGACTAATCCAGGCGCCAATCCAAAATTGGCGAAAATCTAGAGCTCTAGCCGCTGATACTTCACTGCCGCCAAGAGATAGATCGGAGCTAATTTCTGAGATTGCTACCCTCGAGTTTGCCTCAGGGGCGAGGAGAGCAGGCTTAAAGCAAGTAAGAAATGCCGTGGAGGACCCGACAGAGAATGCTATTGCCCAGATTGCATTTCTTTCGGGGGAGACGAACAATTTTTCTATTGAAGATGTTTTACATGATATCTCAGGGTCTATGGAAGCACAGTCTCTCGATTTTTATAGGAAGGGACAGTTAAAATCGGCATTTGAAGCCTGTCTGGCGTGGAGAAAGGTTGAGCCATTTAGCATCCGCCCGGCTGTATTTGGATCTTTCTTGTCTACGACAAAGCAAAATTCTGTAGATCTTGGCATTGAATTGGCCAAAAATGGATTGAGAAGCAATCCAGGTCATCCCATACTTTTGAATAATCTGGCTGTCCTATTGGCATACAAGGGAGATGTTGCTAATGCGGCCAAATATGCCGAGCAATCTCGAAGTAATTCACCCTTCAAGAACGATATTGCGGGATTAGCAACGCGTGGACTTATCAATTTTAGGCAGGGTCGGCACGAAGAGGGTAATCGCTTTTATGAGATGGCAATTGAGAAGGCGATCGATCAGCGAGAAATGGACATGGCGCTACGCGCATACGCATTTTTATCTCGGGAGATTATTCGTATTGATCCGAAATTGACCGCTCAAATTCGGGATCAATTTAAAGAAATTGAGACAAAAATAGGGAGGTCGGGTAGGAAACTACCAGCTGATGTTGCTATTATAGTTGGAGAGTTTTCGGATCAAGCCGCTGTTACAGAGTCATTGTTATCAGACTTTACGAAATTTCCACAATCCTACATTGATAAGATTTTGTAGGATCATCCGAAGACAAGGCTTTGTGCGATGAGCCTTGACCTACAGACTGTGCGCACAAGAGAATCGTTTGTAGTTTGGAAGGGGCCCTGGACACAGCAGCTTTCAAGTGACCAACGGTTCGGTCTCGCGTAAGTGTCCGGTCTGGCCCGCATAACCGTTGTTGGGCCGTATGCGTCCGGTCTAACCCACCTTGCATAACCGCTGTGGATGTCGAGTCTAGGGCCGTTATCCGGCGATGGTGTCCACCATCGTTCTTAGTGGACACCAAGCGGGAGCGGACCCAATGGCGACGAGACGACGACGGCAATGGTCCGATGAGGACAAGCGGCGCATTGTGGCCGCGGCACAAGCCCCATCCGTTTCCGTATCGGAGGTTGCGCGGTGCCACGGCGTGAACGCGAACCTCGTCTTCAAGTGGATGAAGGATCCTGCACTCGCGGTGGCAGCGGATAGCTTCGTGGCGGTCGAGGTTGCGACGGACGCGGGTGACAAACCTTTTGCGCAAGACATTGCCACGCCGACGAATCGGTTGAGGTTGCCGACCCGGCTGGCCCTTGAAGAGCGCGCCGGGATCATCGAGATCGATCTGTCCTGCGGCAGCCGGGTGCGGGTCGATGCCCATGTGAACGACCGCGCGCTGAGCCGGGTCTTGCGGATCCTGCGAGCGGCCGGATGATCCCGGTTCCGTCGGGCACGCGGGTCTGGCTGGCCGCGGGTGTCACGGATATGCGCAAGGGCTTCGCCGGGCTGGCGGCGCTGACCGAGAAGATCCTGCGGCTGGATCCGTATTCCGGGCACCTGTTCGTGTTCCGCGGGCGGCGCGGCGATCTGATCAAGGTGATCTGGTTTGACGGCCAGGGGGCCTGTCTCTTCGCAAAGCGCCTGGAGCGGGGCCGGTTCGTGTGGCCGTCGCCGGCGGACGGCAAGGTGGTGGTCACATCCGCTCAGCTGGCGATGCTGCTGGAAGGCATCGACTGGCGGATGCCCCGGCGCACCTGGCGGCCGGAACTGGCCGGCTGAGCGCGACCGATTGACTCACCTGCCGCTACTGCCCCTGTGACAGCGGCATCGCGCGGGTGCGGATGGTAGAATCCGGCATGTCGCCGGACACCGCCCTTCCCGATGAAGTCGAGAGCCCTGCGCCGACTTCTGCTGGCGGAGCGTGAGGCTGCCGCGAGCGCCGTCGCCGAGCTGACGGGGCAACTGCAGCAGGCCCGCACCGGCCTGGTGGCCAAGACCCTGGAACTGGAGAAGCTGAAGGTGCAGCTGGCAAAGCTGCGCCGGATGGCGTTCGGCCGCTCTTCGGAGAAGCTGGAGCCCTGGGCCGGAAGAACTACCTGTTCGCCGGCTCCGACACCGGCGAGGAGCGCGCCGCGGCCATCTACTCGCTGATCGGCACCGCCCGGCTCAACGACATCGAGCCGCAGGCCTGCCTCGCCGACGTGATCGGCCGCATCAACACCCACCCGGCAAAGCGCCTCGCCGAACTGCTGCCCCGGAACTGGGCGCAAGGTCGATAAACGCGGCCATCACCGGACGCCTACGAATGATGGCCCGCCCGAACCCGGCCAAGGCCGCAAAGATGTGGAAGACCAGGCGGCCGCCGGAGGTGGTGGTGTCGATCGCTTCGGTGATGGACCGGAATCCGATCTCCCACCCCCAGCTCCTCCACTGTCTTGAGCAGTGGCTTGATGGAGCGGGCGAGACGATCAAGGTGCCAGACAACGAAGGTGTCGCCGCCGCGCATATAGCCCAGAGCCCGACCAGCAGCAGTCAGACCACCCTACGGTCGCGGCACTCAAGCGAAGACCCTCTGCTATAC
>PYGV01000327.1 GCA_003022385.1 filamentous cyanobacterium CCP3
GGGGTGGCCCAGGTCCCAGCGGGGGATGCCGGTCTGGTAGCGCTCTTCCCAGGCGGCAGAACTCAGAGGCGACGGGGTTTGTGCGGTCACGGGTAGCTCCGGTGTATGCTCGGTGGCGTGCAGTATTTAAGGTAGCGTATGCGGCGGCGACAGCTATTGGGCGGGCTGGGAGTAGCATCGGCAGGAATGGCGCTGGGCCAGCGATCGGTCCAGGCCCAGGCACGACCTACCCTCAGGCCACCGCGCCTGCGAGAGGGCGACGTGGTGGGCATCGTTAGCCCGGCGGGGGCGACCTATGAGCGCGATCGCCTCGACCTGGTTGTAGATGCGGTCAAAGCCCTGGGCTTTGTGCCCCGCATTGCCCCCCACGCCCTAGCCCGCTACGGCTACCTGGCGGGCACCGATGCCGAACGCGCCGCTGACGTTAACGCCATGTTTGCCGACCCGGCGATCAAAGCCCTGCTGCCGGTGCGCGGCGACTGGGGCAGCGCCCGCATTCTGCCCTACCTCGACTACAACACCATTCGCGCCAACCCCAAGGTGGTAATCGGCTTTAGCGATATCTCGGCTCTGCTGCTGGGCGTCTACGCCCAGACCGGGCTGGTCACCTTCCACGGTCCCCACGGCCTCACCGCCTGGCGGGCCGACCAGGTCGAGCCGCTGCGCCAAATTCTGACGGAAGGTGCGGCGCTGACCTACAGCAATCCGCTGCTGGGGGCCGATCAAGACCGCCTGATGCGCGATCAGGGCCGCATTCAAACCATCACCGCTGGCCGGGCCACCGGACCACTGATCGGCGGCAACCTGTCCGTAATATCGGGCATTGTTGGGTCGCCCTACTTCCCCGACACCAGCGGGGCGATCTTGTTTTTAGAAGACGTGGGCGAACCGCCCTACCGCATCGATCGCATGCTGACCCAGCTCAAGCTGGCGGGCGTATTGGACGGCCTAGCCGGGTTTGTGTTTGGCCAGTGTACCGCCTGCGGGCCGGGCTCCGGCTATGGCTCGCTCACCCTCGCAGACATTCTGCGCGATCACATTCAGCCCCTCGGCATACCCGCCTACGCAGGCGCATGGATTGGCCACGTAGAACCGCTGTGGACGCTGCCCATCGGCGGCCCCGTCACGATGGATGCGGCCACTGGCACCCTGCAAATGCAGTCCCCCGCAGTAGTCTAGGACTGGGTTAAAACGTTGGCGGCGGCGTGAGCTGCACCAGGTCGGTGGGGGCAAACTGGCCCGCGTCGATTGGGGTCGTCTGCCAGCCCGAGGGCACGGTGTCGAGCAGCGTTGATGACGGCTTGAGCAAAAACAGAGTGGCCTGGGGCTGGGCCTCAAGCACGGATTGGAGGCTCTCTGTCGCGGGCATTTCGGGTTCTGGCAGCAGCCACAGCGCGGTGTCGGGCCTGAGATAGTGGCTGAGCGACAGGGCTTCCCCCATAGCAATGCCGTTTGCCCCCAGCAGCACCATCGGGTTCGACACCTGGTTGAGGTAGGTGGCGACATGAATGTTGGAGTAGCCCACGGTCTTATTCCACCAGGTGAGGGCGCGGTTGTTCGCCACTCCAGAGGCGATGCCCACGGTTAGCAGCAGGGCCAGCAGCGCTGCCCCCAGGGCTCTAGAGCGTCTCTGGGGCGCTGTGAGCCCGTGGGTTATCAGGGGCGCGATCGCCAGCGGCAGCAGCACCAGCGACGGAAAAAAGTACCGCGTGGTGCCCGAGAACTGGCTGCCCCGCACCAGGTCGCCGCCGATCAGCATCAGGGGCGGCACCAGCAGGCCGCAGCTCAAAAACAGCGCCACCGATCGCGGCTGAGTTCGCCACACATGCCCCAGCCCCAGCCCCACCACCAGCAGCACTAGCGCCGGACCAAACAGCGTGAACGGGTGGCTCAGGGGCGCATTAAAATCGACCACCATAGAGCTGTAGTGCAGCCCCCAGAACTGGGCCAAATACTCCAGGGGCTTGGGTTCGTTGGCCCAGGCCGTGACCGTTCGCAGCCGCGCCCACTGCCGCACGATCACCCATAGCCAGGGGGCAAAAAGCCCCAGGCCCAGGCCGTGGGCCAGCATGAAGGCCACCCAGGTTTTGAGAGAAAGTGGCTTCTGATCGGACTTAAGCCAGGCCCTAGGGCTGAGCTGGATCAGGGCCACGTAGGCGACATGGCTCAAGCTCAGCAGCACCGTCATCAGCGATCCGTACCAGGCCAGCCCCAGGGCCAGCCCGTAGGCGATCCAGGCCGACGCTACGCGCTGCTCTGTGGCCCGCATCAGGGTGCCGTGGGCCAGCAGCAGCCCCACCGCCCACAGGGTGTATTCCCGCGCCTCCTGGCTATAGATCAGCTGTAGGGGGGCCACCGCCAGCAGGGCCATCGCCACCCAGGCGATCGCAGGCCGGGCCGGAAACAGCTGGCGACCCAGCCAAAACATGACCGCGATCGCGATCGCCCCAAACATCGCCGCGATCGCCCGGTACCCGGCCACCGAGGCCCCAAACAGCCGTCCCCAGCCGTGGGCCAGCAGGTAGTACAGCGGCGGGTGCTCGGGGTTGTTGGCCAGCGCCAGCCAGCTGTCGGCCAGCGATGGCGATGGCGGCATCTGCTGGTAGCGCAGCAGCTCGGCGGCGGTCAGATCCGGGCGATCGCGCACGGCCTCTTCTACGACAGGGCCAATGTACCCCGCTACCCGCAGGCTGGTGTAGGCCTCATCGTGCCAGTAAACCTTGCGCTCTAAGTTGGCAAAGCGCAGCACCAGGCCTATGGTCACCGCCGCGATCGCCACCCGCCTAACCCACACCCAGCCCTTTGCCAACCCCGTTCTCCTCGTTATCAGACCTTGTCAAGCCGTTCGGTTCCGGTAACGACAGCCCCCGGTAACCGGCCAGCACAACGGACCTGACCCTATTAAGTGGGTTAGGTATCTAGAACTGGTAGCCTACGTCGCCAAAGTTGGTGATTAGAGCTACGTTGGCATGCTCCAGGCTTGTGACCAGCCAGGGCACCTCTTTGCAGGTGCGGCGCTCGTGGAGGTTAAACAGCACCGAAAAGCAGCGCTCTAGCCAGGGCTTAGCCGCCGAGCAAAACAGCACCAGCCGCAGCAGCAGCCCCATGGTCAGGGTGTGGCCCACATCGTTGACCAGGTGGCGGAAGTTGCGAAATACGGGGCGGTGGGGGCTATCGACCACCAAAAAGTTGAGCAGACGGCGACAGGTTTCCACCAGAATAAAGCTGTTCAGGGGTTGAGCATCGAACTCAGCCAGGGTTTCACGCAGGTACTGGCGCAGATTGCGGGTAAAGTGGTTGCCGCTGTACTTCGGTTCCGCCGCCGCAATGGGACTAATCAGGTAGTCGACAAACTCGTCTTTAAAGTCGCGGAATGAGCGCACGGTTTTGCTGTAGGTAGCAAACCAGCGGGCCTGGTCGCGGTGGGTGCGACCGTCAATTTTGCCGGTGTAAAAGTTGAGCGCCTGCTCCAGCCCGACGGCATCGAGCAGCGTGGGGTTAACCACCTGCCCAGCCCGCCCCGACTCCTGCTGCTGGGCGTGGTAGCGGGCCAGACGAATGCCCAGCTCAGTCTCGGCCCGGCGGCGCAGGTCGTTGATGTTTTGCTTTTGCTCTTGACCGCTGTCTTTGGTGAGCAGGCTGTTGTCGTACAGAAAGGGGTAGTGGCGAATGCGGTAGGCCAGAGGCTGCTCCTCAATTGTCGCGGCCAGGGGCACCTCGGCCTCGCGCTCTGGGGCCATAATTTGCTGTAGCCGCACCAGCGAGGCGTACTGCTCGGTCTGGGGAAACGCCTTGACCAGGTTGTAGACTTTTTGAGCCCTGGGGTTAGCGCCATTGGCTGGGGGCAGCTCCTCGAACAGCCGCACCAGTTCTGGGATAGCCCAGTGCTCGCGGGGCTGGGTGTACCACAGGTTGATCAGAGTGTAGCAGCAGCGGTTGAGCACATACTTGAACTCGCGATCGGCGGTGTCCTGTTCCGACAGGCTCAGCAGGGCATTGGCCACTGAGCTGTCTGGGTAGTTGGTCACATCGAGGAACAGGCGGCGAAAGCGATCGATCAGCTCATGGGGAGCCTCCTGCTTACGCCAGTACTGCCAGTGCTGGTAGAGCAAGTCTTCTAAACTAGCCGGCGGGCGGCTAGAGTAGTTTGACCACGAATCTAAGGAATCCCAGGGACTCATGCTGCTGACCTGATTGTGAGGGCGGTAGACGTAGCGGCAACCCAGCGGAGGAGGGCACTATGGCCGTAGATTTTACATCTGTTCTGTTCAAGGCGAAACAGTGCAAACTTAACGACTCGGGATTTAGCTGTCTCTCCACACGCCTAAAGTAGCAGGTAGTAAATTTTACTGATGTTCATCCCAAACTACGGCCATAGTTTCGTCAATAATACCCAGGTCAAGGACCATTTTCTCGGCTAGGTAGACTCCATTTCTTAAAGTTTTCTTGAGGATTTGCCCAATTCTATGTTTCGCTGTGACCCTAAAGCGCCTCAATCTGCCTCACTACGGTTTGGGCCGAGTAGCTCACCCCGGCTGTACCTTCGCCTGGGTGGGTGCAGTCGCCCACCAGCCACAGGCCCTCTACTGGCGTGCGATTGGCAAAGCCAAAAGGGCCAAAGGTGCTCACCCGCATACCCAGGCCACCGACCGTGCCCTGGTCGCGGGCGGTAAAGCGAGCAAAGGTGCGGGGGGTAGCCGCCTCAGCGTGGATGATGTGGTCATCCCGCAGGTCAAAAAAGCTAGATAGCCGCTGGATGGCACCGTCGGTGTAGGCCTGCTTCATGGCCTCGTAGTCGCTGCGCCACCAGGCAGCCACGTCGGTAAACGACGACGCGATGATGGTGGCCCGGCCCTCGGCAGCCCGACCGTCACCGGGGCGACTGACGGAGACAAATAGCGTGTTGTTCTCGGCAATTGGGCCGCCGTAGTTGTAGAAAAATTGCAGGTGGGGTGGGCAGTCTGCGGGAATGGCGGCGGCATCGACCCCCAGGTACAGCACAAAGGCTCCGCTACCCGCAGGCAGAGACTCGACTCGACGCCGGTAGCCCGAGGGAGCGCTGTCGCCCAGCAGCTGCACCAAATTCTGCACGGTGACGTTGGCCACGACGTGGTCGGCGGGCTCCACCCAGGTGCGCCCAGTTTTTTGATCGTCTACCCTGACCCCTATCACCCGGCCCTGGTCGGTCTGGACCTGCTGCACTCGATGGTTGAGCTGCAGCAGGCCACCGTCGCGCACCAGCGCTTTTTCGAGCCTGTCGCTGAGCACCTGCATGCTGCCGTGGAGGTGCCACAATCCCTGGGGCGCCTGGGACATGCTCAGGGCGGTGGCGGCGTAGAGCACGGCGGTTTCGTCAGCGCTGACCTGGGAGTAGAGCTTGAGCTGAAGGTCGAGAAAAGTCTTGAGACGGCGATCGTCCCCGAGCCCGAGCTGCCGCAGCACCTGGCCTACGGTGGCAAAGGTGTAGGGTACCGTCACCAGGGTATCGGGACGCAGGGCCTGAGCCAGCTGCCACAGGGCCCACGGGCTGCGGGGGGGCAGCACC
>PYGV01000062.1 GCA_003022385.1 filamentous cyanobacterium CCP3
GATAGGGAGCTGGGAGCGATCGCATGCTCTATCGCCTCAATGATTTACTATATCCAGTCTGTGATTTGCTGTTGCGGGGCGATCGCATCGTATATCCAAGCGATGTTTCGTTATGTCCAAGGGTTGACATGTCATGGTGGAGCTATCGCATCGTAGAGTCAGGCGGTGATATGGCTTTGCGGGCCGGGGCGATCGCTATTCGTCGGGCGGCAGTTCATCAACCACACGGGCGGGGCTGACAAACGACATGCCCTGCTGGGAGACGGAGCTGATCATTACGGCTTCGACTACCGGATCGCTGACGGCGGCGGCAGATTGCCACTGCACAATAAAGTTGGCCCCTACGCCGCCTGCGACATCATTGCGATCGATGACCACTTCTGTAGAGGCCAGGGGGCCAAGCTGAATCGGCTGGTCGAGGTAGGCGACCACGCGATCGCCCCCTGAGTTGTAGTAATCGAGGGTGGTAATCACAATGGGCTGGTCGCGATCGGTGTTGCGCAGGCTGAGCGTAGCGGTGAGCTGAAAGGTGCGGTCCTGGTCGGCGTCAAAAATTTCGGCATAGACCGGCACGTAGAGGGTTTGCCCCTGCACGGGCGTTGCTGGGGCATCGGCGGCGGCCAGTACCGTAACGCCGGGGCGACCCGCAAACCGCTGCTGCGTTGAAACACTGGGCGCAGGGCTGTTGGCCGTAGTCTGGGCCGCACAGGCCGATAGCAGGGCCAGCGCCACCCCCAGCAGCGCCACCTTCTTTAGACTCGCCATCGGATCACCTCTGCCTGGTAGGGCAAGCATAACGGGACAAGCCAACTGTAGCGCTTTCCCTCAGCTGCGAAACAGCCGGGTGTAGAGGGCCTCGTGCTGCATGGTGGCGAGCGATGTCCCCCAGCTGCTGAGGTAGAGGCCGTCTATCGATTGGGTGGCGAGGGCGCGATCGCAGGCCTCTTCCAACACTGGGTACAGATCCAGCAGGATCTGCTGGCCCACTGTCTGCCCCAGAGGAACGAGCTTGACGGCGCTGGTGATCAGGTTGGCGGCCCAGCTGTGCAGGTAGCCCAGCACCGCCTGTCGCGGTTCAATCTGCCAGTGGGCGGCCAGCAGGGCAAAGGCGACAGCAAAGTTGCAGGGGTTGCCTGCCGCATTAAACCAGGGCTTGAGGTGGGGGTGCAGGTGGGTGGCCATCCGCACCAGGGCGCGGCCCATCGCCCAGCTCTGCTGACGGGTTTCTTCGCTGTCGCGCAGGGCCGAGAGCTGGTGGTTGAGCAAGGCAAAGGGTTCGGCGGTCGGCAACCCCTCCTGAAGGCCCCATGCGGCTTGAGTAGCAGTCTGGTGAACCAGCCCCACGGCGGCGGCATCGATCGCCACCAGGCCGTAGACTAGCTCTTGCTCTAGCCAGTAGGTCAGGGCAGTTGGCGTGGTGACAAGGCCCTGCTCGACCAGCGTCTCTAGCCCTTCAGAATAGCTGTAGGCCCCCACCGGCAGGGCGGGGCTGGTCAATTGCAGCAGCCGCAGCAGCGCTTGAGCACTAGTTGTGGTCATGGCCGTGACCGTGAATGTGGCTGTGGACCGAGCGATAGGCTCCGGCTTCGGGTTCAAAGGGCAGGGTGGCTGGAGTGATCACCAGCCCGCCGAGCTGAGCCAGCATGGCCTCTAGCACGGAGTCAGGCTCCAGCTTAAGGCTGCCTGCGGCGAGTTCTAGAGAGACGTGACGGTTGCCCAAATGGTAAGCGGCTCTGAGCAGATCCAGCTTTGAATCAGCGGTAACCAGCACCACGGGCTCGGGTTTGGCGATCACCCGAATCAGCACCTCGGTGCCGCGATCGCCCTCTCTTTCGTCTTCTATGGCGCCCCCCAGCAGATCGCCGCCGCGCAGCACCGTGCCTCGCGCCAGATTGAGGTAGAGCGGCGTACCATTGTCGGCGGTAAAGCGATGCCGAGACTTGGTGCGATCGCTCGCCGTCAGCGACAGCGTGGCCAGCACAGCAGCGGCATCGTCGGGGGGCAGCACACGGGTAACGGTCAGCACAGTAGTCGGGCCACAGTGAGGGGCAAACAGCTTATTCCTTTTACCATAGCTGGCAGATATGCCGTTCAATACAGTCAGATAAACTCGCTATAGCGATCCACAGCAGTTCACGGTTGACCCCGGGTCTTAAGCTCGAGTTCGCACCCATCGGCTGTGGCTATCTGGCGCTGCCTTACCCTCGTTACCCCTTACCTATGTCTGACATTGCCCGCGAAAGTGCATTCATTTTGCTGTTGATTATGGCCAACGGGGTGTTTTCAGGGTCAGAAATTGCCCTGGTGTCTGCCCGCAAGGCCCGCCTGGAGCATCAGGCCCGGCGCGGCAATGCCAAGGCGCGGCTGGCCCTCAAACTGGCCAACAACCCCAACGACTTTTTGTCTACAGTGCAAATTGGCATCACGCTGATTGGCATTCTCAGCGGTGCCCTGGGCGGGGCCACCGTTGCCAATACCCTGCGCCAATTGCTAGATCAGGTGCCCAGGCTCGCGCCCTACAGTGACGTGATCAGCCTGGCAGTGGTGGTCGGACTGATCACCTACCTGTCGCTGGTGGTGGGCGAACTGGTGCCCAAGCGCATTGCCCTCAGCTACCCAGAGGCGATCGCCTGTCAGGTGGCCCAACCCATGCAGCGGCTGTCTCGGCTGGCGACCCCGCTGGTGGCTTTGCTGGGGTTTTCGACCAACTTTGTGGTCAATCTCATGGGGCTTAGAGAACGGCCCGAAGCCGCCATTACCGAAGAAGAACTGCGCCTGCTGATTGACCAGGGTACCCAGGCCGGCAACTTTGAGGTGGCCGAGCAAGAGATGATGGGGCGGGTGCTGCAATTGGGCGATCGCCCCATTCGCTCGATCATGACCCCGCGCACCGACATTGAATGGCTCAACGTTGACGCTTCCTTTGCCGAACACAGCGAGCTGGTCATGCAGAGCGCCCACTCCCACTTTCCGGTCTGCAACAACGGCATTGACGACTGTGTTGGGGTGGTGTCGCTGAAGGCGCTGCTGCCCAACTACCTGAGCCAGAACAGCGAACCCGTCACCCTGCTCAGCCTGCTGCAGCCGCCCCTGTTTGTGGCCGAGAGCACCTACGTACTCAAGGTACTAGAGCTGTTTAAGTCGTCGGGTACCCACTTTGCCATGGTGCTCGACGAGTACGGTGGCGTTGAAGGACTGGTCACCCTCAACGATGTGGTAGAAGCGATCGTCGGCGACCTGCCCTCCTTGGAAGATGCCGATGATCCCATGATGACCCAGCGAGACGACGGCTCCTGGCTGCTCGACGGGCTGCTGCCGGTCGGAGACCTCAAAGATTTGCTTAACCGCGAACAGCTCACCGAAGACGAAGACAACTACCACACCCTGGCGGGTTTCATCATTCGCCACATGGGCCGCATCCCTAACGCGGGCGACTCGTTTGAATGGGAAGGGCTGCGGTTTGAGGTAGTCGACATGGACGGTCGCCGAGTCGATAAGGTGCTGCTAGAGAATCTGCCGGCGATAGGGAGCCGCGAGGATGAGGAGACGGGGGGACTAGGGGATGAGGGGATGAGAGGATAAGGAAATGCAAAATTCAAAATTGAGAATTCTCAATTTTGAATTTTGAACTTTGCACGCCCCACCTCCCTCACCTTCCTCACCCTCCTCACCTCCTCATCCTCCTCACTCCTGCCGTCTCTGCTGACTCAATGCCAGCCGCTCGCGCTCCAAAGCCATTTCAGCGGCCATCTCTTTACCCAGAAAGTAGTTCAAGAAGGTGCGGATGACGGCAATCAGCCCCAGCTTGAGCAGGTCTTGGGTAGTGGGAGTCACGGTCGTGGAGAGAATGTCGGCCCCGAGCTGAAACTCAAGGGCGAGGGCCAGCCACAGGCCAAACCTCAGCCGCACCTGGTTGAAGGGAAACTCTTGCCCCCGGTGATGGCGGTTCAGGCTAGCGGCCAGGTGTGCTGCTTTAAACAGCCCGACCACGACGCAGAGCACTGAAATTGCCTCCAGGCAAAAGGTCGTGAGCAGGACAATTTCTTCGAGCAGCTGTTCTAGAGGCTCTAGCCAGGCCATAGCAATCTACTCGTCTACAACCCAAAGCATATCAGGCCGGTTGCAGACGAAGGTACAGGGGCGATCGCTAGCCAGCGTTCACCGTCGGGGTATAGTCGGCCAAAAACGCCAGCGGGTTGGCCATCGTGGCGGCAAAGCCCAGAATGCCTGGGTCGCGGTGCTCGTACAGCAATTTCCCCGTACTATCGAACAAAAATGTGCCACCGCGCTGGGTCAGGTAGGCGGCGTTGGGTACGTAGGTGCTCCAGTGGCTCAGCACCTCGGTCATGTTGCGCAGGCGCAGAGTGGCTAGCTCAATGGGCCGCTGAAACCCGCTGCCGCCGACTATGTTAAACGCTTTGCCGGTCAGGGGCGGCAGTGGCCCCGCCTTGACCACCTCGTCGTTGCCAATCAGCTGCGGAGCGCGGCGATCGCCCGTATAGCCCCGCAGCACCTCGCGCAGGGTGCCGGGGCTGGCGATCCCCGCACACATCAGCATCAAGTTCAGCCAGGCCGCTTGCCCAGGTTTGAGCCCAGGGGGCTTCAGGCTCAGCCCCTCGTACAGCCCCAGCTCACGATGCAGGGCGGCGGTCTCATCCACAAACAAAAAGTCAGCGGGAAAGCCCGTGTAGGTGCAAAACTGCTGACCGGAAGCGCGATCGCCAATTCCCACCGCCCGCACCGCAATATTGCCCTGGCGCAGGATTTCAGCCGCTCGCTGTAGCCACCAGGCGTATTCCAAACTGTCGAAGTCGCCTAGCTGCGGCCACACCAGCACCAGGATTTGAGCCGCCGTCTCACAGCCCGTCAGCAGAGATACCGTCTCTCCATCGCTCACTCGCTGCCGCTGGGTGTGGGCCAAAATCTCGTAGGTTTTCATCAGAGGGTTCCTGGGCTGCTTGAAGCTTATAGCGAATGGTGGGCAGTGCCCACCCTACAAAGCTACTACTCAACCAGGATTGGAGGGAAGCCTCTGAACTCGCCCTGCTACTCAAACCCCCTGGTCATCCACGGCACAGGATCGACGCTGATGCCGTTGACGTACAGCCCCCAGTGCAGGTGCGGGCCGGTCGATGCGCCCGTGCTGCCGATCGCTCCAATCACCTGGCCCGGCTGCACCCTATCGCCCTCGTTGACGTCGATGCGGCTGAGGTGAATCATAATGCTAAGCACTCCCTGACCGTGGTCGATGCCGATCGTATTGCCGTGCAGCTCAAACCCGTCGGCGACGCGCCCAACCAGGGCAATTCGCCCTGCCGCTGGGGCCGCCACCGGGGAGCCCGTAGCGGCGGCATAGTCTAGGCCGCGGTGGTAGTAGTCTTGGGCAAACACGCCGTTGTAGTAGCGGCGCACCCCGTACTGGGTCGAGGTACGCCCGGAGCTGGGGCGCTGCATGGCCCCGTTCCAGTAGCGCTCAGGGGAAACAATATTCTTAAAGGCCGCCACCCGGTCAAACTCGTGCTGGGTGCCCAGGTTGCTCTGGCTGGGCGACAGGGTAATGCGCTGGGTGGGAAAGTTGCGGTTTTTTAGCCCCAGCGCCAGGTTACGGGTGTCACTGCCATCGCCAATGACTCGAATCACCATTCGCCCCGGCGGATCGAGCGGACTGGTGGGCACCAGAGCCCGAAAACGATTGCCGCTGATGGGAAAGGTCGGGTACTCAAGGCTGTCGTTGACGGTGACCCTGGGCTGGGTTGAGGCCGACGTGCGCGGCACCGCAATCACTGAAATGGTGTCGCCTAGCTCCGGGGCGTCGGGATTGAGAATGACATCGTAGGCCTGGGCCGGACGCCCCAGCAGCACTACCGTCGTCCCTGCTGCTGCCGCCGCCAGCAGCGATCGCCGGGTCAGTCCTGGGGTATCTCGGTTCGGCTCCATAGCTCCGTCCTAAATCGCTGGTCCCTATGGTAGACGCTGAGACTGGCTTGAGGATTCCACTCGCCAAAAGAAACTGAGTAAGGCAAGCCCCAGGTCTACTCCTGGTTGGCCCTGGCGTCTTTGACGGCGGCGTAAAACAGCACCCCGACCAGCGGCACGCAGAACCCCAGCACAACCGTAGTGGGCACCGTGCCCCAGTCGGGGCTGCCGGAGGATAGCTCAAAGATAGAGCCTACCGCCGCGATCGCAGCAATGCAGGAACCAGCCAACAACAGGCCACTTTTGGGGGTCACAAGCCTTTCTCCTAAACGTCTGCCTCGATAGACCAGTCACTGGCCTACCGAGGCAGCATACCACGGGGTTTGCGCTGTAATTAGGCACTTAGCGGCTGCACATCTTTGGCGTAAAAGCCGTTCTTTTGCAGCTCTTGATTGAGGGCCAGGGCGTTTTCTACCCGGTCGACAAACAGCACCCCGGTGAGGTGATCCATCTCGTGGAGAATGCAGCGGGCCAGCAGTTCGTTGGCCTGGAGCTTTTTAGGGCGACCGTTCTCGTCTTTGTAAGATACTTCCAGGGCGGCGGGGCGCACCACATCGAGATAGACACCGGGAATGCTGAGACAGCCCTCCTGGCCGGTAGCCAGCTCCTTCGAAACCTTAATAATCTGAGGATTGATCAGCACCAGGGGCGGAGTGGCCGCGTTTTCGGGGTCAACATCGACCACCAGCAGCTGTTTGTTAACGGCTACCTGGGGGGCCGCTAGGCCAATGCCGTCGGCGCTGTACATGGTCTGCAGCATCTCCCGCACCAGCGCCCGAATCTCATCGTCAACCTTAGCCACGCGCTTGGCGGGCTGGCGCAGCACGCGATCGCCCAGGGTGTGAATTTCTAGAGGCGGCTGCTTGAGCTTGGTTTTCTCGACTTGAATGGCGGCAGGCATAGCGATGCGTTCCAGGGTGATATTTTGCGTTTAGTTGTGCTGTTTTACCAAGTCCACCTCAAGCTCTGTAGCTTTCCCACAGGCAGAACTTCACGTTTGGACCTGGATTACGTCTTTATATCCTAACAACACAGACTCACTTCGACATAGCGGTTAACCGTAACTGACCCAGGTCATTAGTCTGCGTCTGGCAGCACAGGCTTGCTGTCTACCGTGATGTCCACAGCGGTCACATCAATAGTGCCTGCCTCGGTCACCCGCGAGAACCCGTTGGCCTCGGTGTGTAGGGGGGTGCCGCAGTTGAGACAGCGGGTGTCGGCCCCTTTAATGCCCGTCAGCGCCGTTGAGCACACCGGGCAAGGCCCCTGCACCAGGTTGCGCCGCAGCCAATACCGCAGGCCAATGAACCCCAGCACCGGGGCCACCAGCAGCAGCAGCACCAGCACCGCCAGCGACTTTACCAGCCAGCCCAGGCCCACCGCCCCCAGCAGCCAAACCACGCCAATCAGGGTGAGCCAGCAGCCCAGACCCGAAAAATTCAGCCGAATTTGGTTGAAGTTATTTTGGTTCACAGGGCGTTCTCCGTCAGGCAGTCAGAGCAGACGATGGCTAAGCCCTGCTCTGTGGCCTCTATTGTAGCGCTGGGACTGGGTCTAATTAAGCAATCGGGTTGCCCTCGGGTTTGCCTTCAGGGCCTGGTGCAGGCAGTTGGCCAGGGCCTGAGGGCTAAAGGCGGCCAGGGTCTCTTGCCGCAGCCACGACCCCTCGCAGCGGCAGTCGTGGCCAGTCAGTATCTCAATACAGGCGGCGGCCACCGCCTCAGAATCGCGGTGGGGAACTCGCCAGCCCAGGCGACCATCCTGCAAGGGATCGGCAGAGCCATCCCGATCGCCCGAGAGCACCGGCAGGCCGCAGGCCAGCGCCTCCAGATAGACAATGCCAAAACCCTCCTGGGAAGGCATAACGTAGGCGCTGGCCAGACGGTAGTGGGCGACTAGCGCCTCGGTGGGCACAAACCCTGCAAACACCACGCGATCGCTCACCCCCAGCGCCTCAGCCAAGGCCGCCAGCCGAGGCTGGTCGTCGCCCCGGCCAATCACCAGATATTTCACCGTAGGAATGGCCACCGCGATCGCAGGCAGCGCCCGAATGGTGACATCGACTCCTTTATAAATATCCCCTGACCACAGCCGAGCCACCGTCATCAGCACCGGGCACCCGGCCAGACCGTAGGCGTCAACCAGGGCCGGATCGGCAGGTCCTGGGCAAAAGATGTCGCCATCGACGGCGCAGGGAACCAGGTGAACCTTAGCAGGGTCAAGATCGTGAGCAGTGCAGGCGCGATCGCGGCTGTAGCGGCTGATCGCCCAGATCTGATCGGCCTGGCGCAGGGCTTTTTGCGGCCAGGGCGGCAGCGGCTCCCACACCTCTTTGCCGTAGGTGACCACCGTGTAGGGCAGGTTGAGCCAGCGGCAGAGGGGAGCCACCAGGGGCAACAGCAGCACATGACCACACACCACCCGCTGCGGTCGCTGTCTGAGCAAATGCCCCAGCAGCGCGGCCACCAGCCTGACCCTGCCCCAGGCCGCAGGGGTTGAGGCCAAATAGTGAAACCGCAGGAGCGAGCAGGCGTAGGGGTTATCTACCTCAGCTCCATCGCGCAGCAGAAAAACATCGGCCGGAGCCGGAGTTGGCTGTTCTAGATAGGCCTTGAAGATGTCTTTGACGTACGACTGAATGCCCCCCTCGCAGGAGAAAATTTCGAGAAAGACAAACACAACCGGGCCAGAATTGTCCCCAGCAGCCTCTCGTAGAGCAGACACATTTATAGGATCTACAACGGATAGATGATTGGTCGAAGAACCCATCGCAGGCAGCACGATAACGGCATTATGCCCCCTTAGGCTGCCCACTCACCCCTTGGCAGGCGCAGGGCTCCAACCTGAGCACAGACAACACTGTAAATCAGCTCAGGAAATCAGCTCAGGTTGGGCAGGTGCCGTATTTCACAATGGACAGGCAGTTGCGTCCGTCCTTAGAGCGGTAGTAGGTGACTTTATCGGCCAGGCGGCGCAGCAAAAACCAGCCGTAGCCACTCTCCAGCAGCTCACCCGGCTCAGGTTCCGGCAGCAGTTCGGGGTTGAAGGGGTCGCCGTAGTCCCAAATGCGAATCTCGACCAGGTCGGTATCGAGGGCCAGGTCGATATCAATGCCGGTTTCTGGGGGCAGATGGGCGTGGGCGTGGCGCACCGCGTTGGTAAAGCCTTCGGTCAAAGCCAGCGACAGGCGATCGCAATGGTTACCGACCCAGGCCGACTCGCCCTCTAGGGAACGGCAGGTTTCTCGAAACCAGCGCTGCACCTGAGCAACTACATCGAGCTGGCTGGCCACCTGCAAATGTGCTTGTGTGGGTGTATGTCTAGGAACTACCCGTGCCATCGCCTACTCCTGTATCAACGCCTACCAGTAGCCTTAATTTAGCTTAGCCAAAGAGTACCGCCTCAGCAAAAAAACCTGCGTAAAACGATACAGTTCTACGCAGGTCTTGCATAACAAATGAAAGTTGATGGTCTAGAACAAACCCAGGGTCAAAGATTCTTGAATGGGGAAGGTTGCGCCAATACCCAGCCACAGCGTAACCAGCGTACCAAACATAAACAGCGTGGTAGCCAACGGACGGCGGAAGGGGTTTTGGAACTTGTTGACGCTCTCGATAAAGGGAATCAGCATCAACCCCAGGGGAATGGCGGTCATCGCGCCAATACCGAGCAGCTTGCTCGGCACAATGCGCAGAATCTGGAAGGTGGGGTACAGATACCACTCGGGCAAAATTTCGAGCGGAGTGGCAAAGGGGTCCGCAGGCTCACCCACCAGGGCAGGATCTAACACCGCCAGCGCCACGCAGCAGGCTATGGTGCCCAAAATTACCACGGGGAAAATATAGAGTAGGTCGTTGGGCCAGGCGGGTTCACCGTAGTAGTTGTGGCCCATGCCCTGCTTGAGCAAGTCTCTTAACTTAGGATCGCTCAGATCCGGTTTTTTAATGGTCGCCATCGAAAAACTTCTCCTGTTACAGCCAGTTGGGCCAGGCCCAAAGTTTAGATCATTTAGCTGGGGCAATCTGTGCAGCCAATACCAAACGTCTTGCCCCTGAAAGCTTGGCCATGCCGAAAGCTCTCACCCTCAGAGCGTTCTCAAAATTACCCTACGAACCGCTTAGAGAGGACCAGAGATACCCTGCTTGCGAATCATCAGGAAGTGCAGCAGCATGAACACCGCGATCGCCCAGGGCAGAACGAAGGTGTGCAGGCTGTAGAAGCGAGTGAGGGTAGCTTGGCCAACGGCCTCGCCGCCGCGCATGAGTTCAACCACGGTCGAACCCACCACGGGAATAGCACCGGGAACCCCAGACACAATCTTCACGGCCCAGTAGCCCACCTGATCCCAGGGGAGAGAGTAGCCGGTAACACCGAAGGTAACGGTGATTACGGCCAGCACCACGCCGGTAACCCAGGTCAGCTCACGGGGCTTTTTGAAACCGCCGGTGAGGTAAACCCGAAACACGTGGAGAATCATCATCAACACCATCATGCTGGCCGACCAGCGGTGGATGGAGCGAATCAGCCAGCCGAAGTTAACGTCGGTCATCAGGTACTGCACAGAACTGAATGCTTCAGTGACCGTAGGCTTGTAGTAAAAGGTCATCGCAAACCCAGTGGCAAACTGGATCAGGAAGCAGGTCAGGGTAATGCCGCCCAGGCAATAGAAGATATTGACGTGGGGCGGCACGTACTTGCTAGAGATATCGTCGGCCAGAGCCTGAATCTCAAGCCGCTCGTTAAACCATTGGAAGGTCTTAGAGTCAGTAACTTGCTTGGTAAACATGAAGCGGGTAACTCTACATATCAATAAATGCCGTCAATGAAAAATGTAACATAGCTGTAATAGCTACGCTAAATTCCCTAGCTATAGATTCTAAGCCCTGGGGAGCGTTCTGCCACCTTTAGCTCCCCGTAGGCCAGCAGAAAATCGAGCTTTTAAGGCCAAAAATGACCTCAACCACGCCAACAGCCAGATGAGAAAGCCAGCTCCAGCTGAAACATTTCGTTACAATTCGAATCATCAAGTGTGAATACTCACATTACTAGTCTTCTCACGGGAAATTAAGGGGAAGTCTATGGTGGCTGGAGAGCCAAGCTGAGGGCACCTGGGCCTAGCCTATGGCGGTGTGAGCCTCTTGGCATAGCGTGGATTAGACGCAATTCAGAAAAAAAAGTCACAATAAACTAATGTGAAGCCGATGCCGAATGGCTGTGGATATCGCCCATTGTTAAAGCCTAGCCCCGTCTTAGTCGGGCTCCTGCGGGAGCTTGCTTAGAGGTAGGCTAAACCCCTGGGGCGATTGCCCAACGGATCGCTCTAGCCCCTCTGGGGTTAGGACCACCGCACCCCTTGCCCCTTCGCCGCTTGCTGTTGCTCTGCGTCTATGTTCAGACATCTGTTGCGCCTTATTATTCTCTGCCTATGTCTGGTTGGGCTGGCCGTAGGCGGGGTATCAGCCGGGCCAGCCCTGGCTATGACCCATGAGCAGCATCTGGTCGCAGAGGTATGGCGCATCGTCAACCGAGCCTACGTCGATGAGACCTTTAATCACCAAAACTGGTGGTTTACTCGCCAGCGGACGTTGGAACAACCGCTGACCAATCGCGACGAGACCTACCGAGCCATCCAGGACATGCTGGCCGGGCTGGAGGACCCCTACACGCGGCTGCTGCCGCCCGCCCAGTACCGCAGCCTGCAAACCAGTACCGCTGGCGAGCTGACGGGGGTTGGGCTACAAATTTCTAAAGATGAGCACCCTGGCTGGCTGAGGGTCATTGCCCCCATTGAAGGCTCACCGGCAGAGGAAGCGGGCATTCAGCCCCAGGATGTGGTGCTCGAAATTGACGGCACGGCCACCACCGACTTGACCCTAGACGAGGCCGCCGCTCGCATGCGGGGGGCCCAGGGCACAACGGTCACGCTAGAGCTGCGCCGTCCCGATGAAACGACCTCACGCCAGGTATCGCTGACCCGAGACGTGATCACGCTCAACCCTGTGGTGGCGGCGCTCAAAAAGACACCCGATGGTCAGTCGGTCGGCTATCTGCGGCTGAGCCAGTTCAACGGCAATGCGGTCGAAAAGCTGGCGGCAGCCATTCGTGACCTGGCTGACCAGGGGGCACAGGGATACCTGCTGGATCTGCGCAACAACCCCGGTGGGCTGCTCCAGGCGGGGATTGAAATTGCGCGGCTGTGGCTGCCCCAGGGCACGATTGTCTACACCGTCAACCGCCAGGGCATTTTAGACAGCTTCGAGGCCTTTGGTCAGGCGGTTACCAACGCGCCCCTAGTGGTGCTGGTCAACGAGGGCACCGCCAGCGCCAGCGAAATTTTAGCTGGGGCACTGCAAGACAACGGTCGGGCTACGCTGGTGGGCAGCACTACTTTTGGCAAGGGGTTGATCCAGTCGCTGTTTGATTTGTCCGATGGGGCGGGGCTGGCGGTGACGGTGGCCAAGTACGAAACCCCGGCCCACCACGATATCAATAAGCTGGGCATTACCCCCGATCGCACGGTCGCCAGCGTACCCCTCAACCGCGATACGGTCGCCACCGAGGCCGACCCTCAGTACCAGGCTGCCCTGGAGATGCTGAGCCAGGCCGCGACAGTGGTCGCTAGCGCTCCTTAACTCCACCTCCGGTAACGCCGTGCAGCCCAAAGCCAGCCGCTCATACCACGACCCCCTCCACGGTGCGATTACGCTACACGCCAGCGACCCCGATGAGGCGCTGCTGACTCAGCTAATCGACACGCCCTCCTTCCAGCGACTGCGGCGGATTCGCCAGCTCGGCCCGGCCAGCCTCACCTTCCACGGGGCCGAAAGCTCGCGCTTTACCCATTCGCTGGGGGTGATGGCGATCGCCCGTCGCGCCTTTGACCAGATCCAGCGCCGCTACCCTGAGCTGGCCCCCTACCGGGCGACGGTGCTGGCGGCAGCTCTGCTCCACGACATTGGCCATGGCCCCTTTAGCCATACAGCCGAAGAGGTGTTTGGCCTCCAGCACGAGCACTGGACCCGCCGCATGGTGCGTGAGTTGCCGGAAATTCACGACGCCCTGGAGGCGCATTCAAAAGGTCTGGCGGCAGCGGTGGATCAGGTCTACACCCACGAGCACCCCGTCGCGCTGGTGTGGCAGCTGGTGAGTAGCCAGCTCGACTGCGATCGCCTTGACTACCTGCTGCGCGACAGCTACTTTACCGGGGCGAGCTATGGGCAGCTCGATTTAGACCGCATTTTGATGGCGCTGCGGTTCGAGCCCCAGAGCGGTCGGCTGGTGGTAGCCCACAAGGGGCTATCTGCGATCGAGCACTATTTGGTGGTGCGCCACTTTATGTATGTGCAGGTCTATAATCATCCCAAAAATATTGCCGTCACCTGGCTGCTAGAGCGGGCCTTTGAGCGGGCTCGCTCTGACCTACTGGTGGGCAAGCTAGAGGCCGACCCCACCGTTACCGCTTGGCTGCTGGCCCCCGATCGCCCCCTTGCCCTAGAAACCTACCTGGCTGGGGACGACATTGTGTTTACCTACCACCTGCAGCGGTGGCGACACAGCCCCGACCTGCTGCTGTCCGACCTGTGCCGCCGCTTCCTCGATCGCGACCTGCTCAAAACGCTAGAGGTCACGCGGCTGTCGACGGAACAGCAGACCGATCTGCTAACCGCTGTTCAGCAACACCTGGAGCAGCAGGGCTACAGCGGCAAACACTACAGCGGTCTGCGCCGCACCTGGAGCAGCGGCTACACCACCTATAACGAGGGCATTTGCTTGCACAGCGACAACGCCTTTGTCGACATCAAAGACCTGTCGCCGCTGGTGCAGACCCTCAGTCAACCCATCGAGCGAACCTGGCTGCTCTACCCGCGAGAGATTCACCCCTGGCTGCGGCAAACCTGGGCGGCCTACAACACCGGCAGCTCAGCAAAGGCCGGGTAGCCCTAGCACTGAAACAGGAGTTGACTACGGCTGCTGTGGCACCATCCGCAGGGGCACCTGTTCAACTAGCGCCAGCAGCGTCAGGCTCAGGGACCACAAGAAATACTGCAAAAACAGCACTGAGTTGAAATAGAGAAACACCATCATCACCAAAGCAGCAGCGGTCAAAATGCTAATTTTCTCTGTCCAAAAGCTGAGATAAATGAGCCCCATCAGCAACAGCATCAGCAGCTTGGCTTTGAAACCCACCAGCCAGGGCAAAACTTGGGAATAGATCACATCCAGGGACGGCGCGCCCTCAATGTGAGAACTGCCCAGCCGAGTGGCCGAAAATAGGAGTGACTTCAAGAAACCTTCGGTATTGAGAATTAGGAAGGGCAGCGACGTCAAAACTGGAACGCTCAGAATAATTAAAAACCCCTGCCTTACATGTTTAATGCGCTGTTTTTTATCCCCATTTATCCAGAGGTAGACCAGGTAGAGGGGGAGTAAAAAGACGGCAATTTGTTTAATTCCTAGAGAAACGCTGAACGCCAGCAGCGCTAGCCTGGGCCTTTCCCGCAGAAGAGTGAGCGAGAGCAGCAAGAAAAAGATGGCCGCAAATTCGAGATGATGCACCCGCGTGATGTAAACACTCCAGCGACCCAGCAGCAATATGGCAGCTGCCACAAAGCCCAGCAGCCAAAACCCCCGCCGATAAAAATATTGCAGGGTTAGCGCCACGATGCCCATGTGAAAGATAAACGAAAGGGGCCGCCACAGGTAGAGCCAGTCGATAAATTCTGACCATCCTAGCTTTTGAACAAGCGCTGAGAACAGGTAGGCAAGCGGGAAGTAGGTGGCATACTTGTCGTTAGCTCGCATGTCGCTGGCTAAAACCCGGGTGTAGGGGTTTTCTCCAGCCACAATTCGCTTGCCTTCTAGCCAGATGTAGTAAACGTCTTGCCCCATCAAATCATCGGCGGGCGTGTACCAAAAGCTGATGTGCATCAGCAGGCCAGCTGCGACTAAAAGCAGCAGGGCGAGCCAGTAGCGTTTATCCCAGCGGCGTGTGTGCGGCATGGCGTATTTTAGGATTTCTGGTCAGGGATACTCGCTAGGGAGCGAGCGGGCAGGGGAGCGGGGCGCAGAGAATTGCTCTAAAGTAGCCTGTTTTGGATTGCAACGCGATCGCGCCCTTCTCACTGGTACTCGACGGCACAAAGAAAGCAACTATTGCCTTGGCTCAGGGAGCAGGGGAGCTAAGAGGGCCGAGTAATTGGCAATGGTCGGCATATTTCCGCCATGGAGTACCGGATGCGTGTGAGCTACTGCCCACAGTCCGCAATGCTCAAGCGTGCTTGCC
Organism: filamentous cyanobacterium CCP3; assembly: GCA_003022385.1. GTDB lineage: Bacteria > Cyanobacteriota > Cyanobacteriia > Phormidesmidales > Phormidesmidaceae > Nodosilinea. Next base: position 15,260 of record PYGV01000062.1, read on the forward strand.
CCTGCTTGCAGGTCTCGCTGATGGAAACTGGCGATAGCAGGCTGCCACGATCATGTAGACGGCGTAGGCAATGAAACCAAAGGCGATCGCGCCCAGCCAGTATTCGCCATAGAGTTCGTCATCGAGCTTGTCAAAGACGTTGCCCAGTCCGCCAGCGAAATCGTCTTCAATCAGGTAGGCAGCTTTGATCAGATACGCGCCGATCAAAGCAAACCCGATGCCGCGAGCCGTGATGCCGATTTTGCCAACGGCTACTACCCATCGCCTAGCGGGGCGATACAAGTCTCGATGAAAATCGCTGATGTAGCTGCCGGAAATAGCCCCGTAGATGTAAACGCAGCCGATGGCGACAACCCCAGCACCGATACCCACCAGCATCCAGGGGCCGACTTGGCGCTCAAACAAGACGGCGGCCAAATCTTCTATGGTGTCGTCAAAATCGACCGCCAGGTTGAGGGCTAGTTTGCCAGCCGATTGAGCCACCCCCAAATAGGTAAGGCCGCTGCACACATAGCCCAATCGCTGCAGCACCTGGCGAAAATTCAAAGCATTCTCCTCTCCCGGACCAATACTCGCCTGGATCAGCCGCCACACCACGTAGCCCAATAGGCCAAACGCCAGCAGCCCCAGCACCGCACTGCCCAGAGGCCAGCTGTCTAAGTCGGCAAGCACCGCTTCGCTGCCTGCGACAATGGGTCGGTCGTGGACAATATCATTGAGGGCAAATAAACCAATCAGGCCGTAAAACGCCCCTTTGGACCCGTGGCCCAGGCGTATATACCACCGCACCCAGGTCAACTTAAACAACCGTAGCAGCAGCAGCTGAGCCAGCCGGGTCAATCGCTGCAAAGACTTTAGTATGACTGGCTTGACCCTGTTTACTGATTTGAGCACTGTGCCAACCAAATCCTGAAAGTCTTGTAGAAAGCCGTTTCTAATTCAAACAGATTTCTGGGCCGCCTCTATCTAGCCATGAGTAGATAAATAGTGGTGACGAGCGATCGCCTTGATTAACGGCAAAAGGAGCAGAAAACCCCCGCTTAGCCCAAAATGGACATTCTCTAAGTCGAGCGACTGTGGCCTGAGGCAGACTGAACCAGACCTCTAGCCCTGAGGTACGCCACATATGGGGGCATAAAATTCTGAATTTAATAAAATTCGCTAGATGTAGGTCTATAAAATCCGCTAACCTTAGGAGCAGCTTAGCGACGCCAGGTTTAGAGCCCCCTGACTGGTGGTTACTGAGTGCAGTAAAATTGTACTATCATTTCGCGGCGCTATGTCCTTTGTTGGTCTCCACATCCACAGTGCCTATAGCCTGCTCGACGGGGCCAGTCAGCTGCCCCAGCTGGTGGAGCGGGCTAAGGAACTGGGCATGCCCGCGATCGCCCTCACCGACCACGGGGTGATGTATGGCGCGATCGAACTGATCAAGGTCTGCAAGGGGGCAGGCATCAAGCCGATCATCGGCAACGAGATGTACCTGATCAACGGCGACATTTCCCAGCAGCAGCGCCGCCCCCGCTATCATCAAGTGGTGCTGGCAAAGAATACCCAGGGCTACAAAAACCTGGTCAAGCTCACCACCATCTCGCACTTGCAGGGGGTGCAGGGCAAGGGCATCTTCTCTCGCCCCTGCATCAACAAGGATTTATTGGAGCAGTACCACGAGGGGCTGATCGTCACCAGCGCCTGCCTCGGCGGCGAAGTGCCCCAGGCGATCTTGCAGAAGCGGCCCGATGTGGCCCGCAAGGTGGCCCAGTGGTACAAAGATCTCTTCGGCGACGACTACTACCTCGAAATTCAGGACCACGGCTCCCCAGAAGACCGGGTGGTGAACGTGGAGATCCTCAAGATCGCCCGCGAGCTGGAGATCAAGGTGATCTGCACCAACGACAGCCACTACATCTCCTGCAACGATGTGGAGGCCCACGACGCCCTGCTCTGCATTCAGACCGGCAAGCTGCTGACCGAAGACAAGCGCCTGCGCTACAGCGGCACCGAGTACGTGAAATCTGCCGACGAGATGCGCCTGCTGTTTCGCGACCACATTGAGCCGGAGGTGATTGAGGAATCCATTGCCAACACCCTGGAGGTGGCCGACAAAGTCGAAGAGTACACCGACATTCTGGGCCAGTCCCGCATTCCCGACTTCCCGATTCCGCCTGAGTTCAACGAGGACGCTGGGGCCTACATGGGCCATGTGGCCAAAGAGGGCCTGGTGAAGCGGATGAAGGCCGCCAGCTACGGCGAGATTGAGCCGGAATACCGCGATCGCCTCGAATACGAAATCGAGATGATGATCCAGATGGGCTTTCCCACCTACTTTCTGGTGGTGTGGGACTACATCCGCTTTGCCCGCGACAACAACATTCCCGTGGGGCCGGGGCGGGGGTCGGCGGCGGGGTCGCTGGTGGCCTACGCCATGGAAATCACCAACATCGACCCGATCCACCACGGATTGCTGTTCGAGCGCTTCTTGAACCCCGAGCGCAAGTCGATGCCGGATATTGACACCGACTTCTGCATCGATCGCCGTGACGAGGTGATCAAATACGTCACCCGCCGCTACGGCGAGGAGCGGGTGGCCCAGATCATCACCTTCAACCGCATGACCTCCAAGGCGGTGCTCAAGGACGTAGCCCGCGTGCTCGATATCCCCTACGCCGAGTCCGACCGGATGGCAAAGCTGATCCCCGTCGCGCGGGGCAAGCCCACCAAGCTCAAGGTGATGATCTCCGACGACACCCCCGCCCCGGAGTTCAAGGAGAAATACGATAACGACCCCCAGACCCGCCGCTGGATCGACATGGCCCTGCGGATCGAGGGCACCAACAAAACCTTCGGCATGCACGCCGCCGGGGTAGTGATTTCCAAAGACCCGCTGGACGAGATTGTGCCCCTCCAGCGCAACAATGACGGCCAGGTGATCACCCAGTACTACATGGAAGACGTGGAAGCCCTGGGCCTCTTAAAGATGGACTTTTTGGGCCTGCGCAACCTGACCATGATCCAAAAAACCCTGGATCTCATCGAGGCCACCCACGGCACCAAAATTGACCCCGACGACCTGCCGATGGATGACCCCGCTACCTTCAAACTGCTGGAGCGGGGCGACTTGGGCGGCGTGTTTCAGCTGGAATCCTCCGGCATGCGGCAGATCGTCAAAGACCTCAAGCCCTCAGGTCTGGAGGACATTTCCTCGGTGCTGGCCCTGTACCGACCGGGGCCGCTGGATGCGGGGCTGATCCCCAAATTCATCAACCGCAAGCACGGGCGCGAAAAAATCGACTTCGCCGACGAAATTCTCAAGCCGATTCTCAGCGAAACCTACGGCATCATGGTCTACCAGGAGCAGATCATGAAAATCGCCCAGGACATGGGCGGCTACTCCCTGGGCCAGGCCGACCTGCTACGGCGGGCCATGGGCAAAAAGAAAATGTCGGAAATGCTCAAGCACCAGGAGAACTTCGTCAACGGCGCGATGCAGAAAGGCGTGGCCAAAAAAGTGGCGGAAGAACTCTGGGACCAGATGGTGAAGTTTGCCGAGTACTGCCTCAGCGCCGACACGGAGTTGCTGACCCTGGAATACGGCCCCCTGACCATCGGCGAAATTGTCGCCAAGCGCATCCCCTGCAATGTGTTCAGCGTGGATGAGCAGGGCTATGTCTATACCCAGCCCGTGGCCCAGTGGCACGATCGCGGCCAGCAGGAGGTGTTTGAATACCACCTCGACGACGGCACCACCATCCGCGCCACCGCCGACCACCAGTTTATGACCGAGACCGGGGAGATGATGGCGATCGACGAAATCTTTCAGCGTGGGCTAGAGTTGAAGCAGGTGGAAGCGCCCTGGCCCCAAGTGCTGCGCTGCGCGTGATGCATAGCTTAAAAGCAGTCAATCTCCACTGCTGATTTGCTTTTAGATCGCCTATCCTTGAATCAAGATAAGGCTGTTTTCTTTGCTTAAGCTATGAGCGTTACCATTCCCGATGACATCGTTCAGTCAACCCAGATGACTGAGGCCGAGCTGAAGGTGGAAATTGCTGTGATGCTGTACAAGCAGCAAAAGATCAGCAGTGGCAAAGCTCGGGCTTGGACTGGGTTATCCGTTATCGAGTTTCAGCATGAATTAGCAAAACGTGGGCTGTTTATCAACTACGATGTCGAAGATTTAGAGACTGACATTAGAACTCTAAAATCGCTAGATTTGCTGTGACTGTTGTTAGCGACACCTCGCCAATCACCAATCTTGCTGCTATTGGTCAGTTAGATTTACTCCACCGTCTTTACGGTAACATTGTCATCCCTAAAGCGGTTTATACCGAAATGGTAGCCGCAGGTAAGCCAGTTCCAGGAGCGATCGAAGTACAAACTCTACCCTGGATTCAAGTTCAAAATATTAGCGACACTCAAAGAGTTTTTGAACTGCAAGTCAACCAAAATAATATCGATTTGGGAGAGGCAGAGGCGATTGCTCTAGCACTAGAACTTAATGCAGAACTGCTTTTGATGGATGAGCGCCGGGGTAGGGCACTAGCTCAAATTTGTAGCCTCAATGTGACTGGACTGCTAGGTGTTTTGTTACAGGCCAAACGCAAGGGACTAATATCTTTCATCAAGCCTGTAATAGATGAGCTGATTAAGAAAGCTGACTTTCGATTGAGTGATGACCTGTATCTGTCAATTTTGCGAACCGCCAATGAAATAGAAGATGGATAAAAGAGTAAAAGATATCAATATTTGACGCATTTTAGGTAATCATGGCACTTTTCAAGCAACTCCTAAGACTTCATAAAGGCAATATCCCTCTGGAGGATTTCTTTACTGAGATTGTTGCTTATTTTTTAAATGGAAATAAAGAGGTCTTGTTTTCTTGGCTCAAACATAGTCACGTATTAAAGCTAGTCGATCACTTAGATGCTCACATAACCACCCAAAAAACCTATAAGCATCCTGTCAGGGGTGATGAAAAACGCCCCGATATTGTAGTAGAGTTGTCAAATGGAAATGACTACGATCTCATCTTTGTCGAAAGTAAGGTAGGGTCGTCTGAAGGCTACAATCAACTCTCTGACTATGCTGAAATCCTGGACTCACTGCCCGGGTATCGACATAAGCTTTTAGTATATAGCGGTTCCTGAATGGGCGAGGTACGATCAAAGTAGAGGAAATACTGCGCACGCTACAGTCTTAGTTTTCCTTTAGGAGAGTGTGATGAAAGCCTACTCACTTGACTTCCGGGAAAAGATCATTGACGTTTACTTTACAGAGCACGTGTCTGTTCGCAAACTAGCCAAGCGATTTGGCGTGTCGAAGAGTTTTGTAGAAACTCTTCTCAAGCGTCTCCGAGAAACGGGTGATATTTTGCCTAAGCCCCATGGGGGTGGACCACAACCCAAACTCAATGCGGAACAACTGAAGCTTGTGAAGGCGTTAGTCGATGCGGACAACGATGCGACCCTGGACGAACTGCGGGACCGTCTAGCCGCTGAAACCTCGATTTTGATGAGTCGGTCGTCGATGGGACGGATTGTGCAGAAGCTTGAGTTGACTCGTAAAAAAAAACGCTGTATGCGACCGAGGCTGCGAGCG
>PYGV01000328.1 GCA_003022385.1 filamentous cyanobacterium CCP3
GGTGCATTTTAGTCGATGCCCCCCTGAGCGATATGGCAGAAAATCAGCTCAAGGGCTAGCTGCAGACCACCCTGGAGTGCTGGCGCGAGATCGCGGCCCACGCCACCTACCACGGCCCCTACGAGCGCGAAGTGGCCGAGTCGATTCGGGCGCTGCGCCTGCTCACCTTTGAGGACAACGGCGGCATTATTGCCGCGCCGACCACCTCGCTGCCCGAGGTAATTGGCGGCCAGCGCAACTACGACTACCGCTACGTCTGGCTGCGCGACGCCGGCATGATCGTCAGCGCCCTCACCCGAGCCGGCAGCGACGGCACTGACGAGCGGCGTTTTCTCGACTTTATCTGCGGCTACGATCGCGACTCTGACCACCAGCCGCTAAAGCCGTTTTCAAATCTAGACGGCAACTCGCCCAGCTCAGAAGAATGCCTCAATTTAGTCGGCTACCGCCACAGCGCCCCGGTGATGATTGGCAACGTCGCCAAAGACCAGCTCCAGCTCGACGCCTACGGCAACGTGCTGCTAGCCGCCAAGCTGATCTACAACCGCTTTGAGACCCGCGAGCACTGGTCGCTGGTAGCCGAAATTGCCGACTTTTTGAGCGATCGCTGGCACGAGCCCGACTACGGCATCTGGGAAGAGCAGGAAAAGCACCAGTACACCTCCAGCAAAGTAGTGGCGGCCTGCGGCCTAAAATTCATTGCCGACGTAGCTGAGAATGCTGACCAGGCTCGCCGCTGGCGCGCTGCCGAACGCGAGATTCGAGCGTTTGTATCTGAGCACTGTCTCACCTCCGCAGGAGCCTATGCCGTCGCCGCTGGGGAAGAAGACGTAGACGTAACCGCCGCCCTGTTTCCGGTGTGGGCTTACACCCCTGCTGACAGTCCTGAAATGGTGAAGACTATGCAGGTTCTAGAACGCGACTACGCCACCGGCCATCTCTACCGTCGCCACCTCAAAACCTTTGATTCGCAGCGGGAAGGCGCCTTTTTGGCCAGCACCCTGTGGGTGGCTCAATACTGGATTATGCGGCGTGAATTTCAGCGGGCTAAAGCAATCATCGATGCTGCCCTGGAGTTTTCCAACGACCTGGGCCTGTTCGCCGAAGAAGCCGACCCGAAAACCGGAGCCATGCTCGGCAACTTTCCTCAAACCTTTGTCCATGCCGCCTTTATTGGAGCCGCGATCGATCTCAAAGCCGCTCTGGAAAAAAATGCTGCTGCCTAGTGATTCGTCATGCCCGTGCAAACGGGCTGGCAAAAAACGCAGACCAGACAAATCTGATCTGCGTTTGCTGAGGCGCTTTTAGCAGGCTTTAACAGAGGCTAGACCGCCTGGGGCGATCGCTGCAGCAGCGCCTGAATCGAGGCTTTCTCCAGCAATCCCGCCAGCGAGCCGTCGTTACCGATCACCGCCAGTGCCTGAATCTTGCGGGTTTCTAAAGTCTTGATGACCTCCATTAGCGGCTGCTCGGCACCCACCGTCACAATGTCACCAGCCGACTCCATAATGGCAGCCACGGTGGTGTCTTCCCACTGCTCGCGGGGCACCTGCTTGAGGGCATCGACGAGCACTGTACCGACCAGCAGCCCCGTTTCGTCGGCCACCAAGAACTTGCGCCAGGCCGAAGGGGCCGCCAGCAGCGCGTTGTCGGCAAACTCGCGTAGAGAGATATTGGCTTCTACAACCGGGCTGTCCGGCGCCAAAGCGTCTTTTGCCGTCAGGCCAGCCAGGCGGCCCTGCACGGTACCAAACTGGGCGGTGCGGTTAGCATTTTGCAGCAGAAATAAACCGATTAGCAGCGTCCAGATGCTGCCCACGGGGCTGATGCCCAAGACAGAACCAATGCCCAGGGCGATCGCAACCCAGCCCAGCAGTTGACCCACGCGGCTGGCAAACACCAGACCTTTGTGGGGCTGCCCGGTGATCTTCCAGACAATCGACTTCAGCACGTTGCCACCATCCAGCGGCAGGCCGGGGATGAGGTTAAAGGCACCCAGAGCCAGGTTGATATAGGCCAGCAGCGTGACGATTCCGGCCAGCGGGCCAGAGAGGGGTAAGACCAGCCCCGCCACAGAGAACAGGGCAAAGAGAGCAAAGCTGACCAGCGGACCTGCGATCGCCACTTGAAAGGCCCCCTTCGGCGTCTCAGACTCTTTTTCTAAAGCGGCCAGACCGCCAAACAAAAATAGCGTAATCGAGTTGACACCAATGCCCTGGCGCAGCGCCGCCACGCTGTGCCCCAGTTCGTGGGCCAGCACCGAGGCAAACAGCATCAGCGCGGCACCCAGCCCCAGCACCCACGGCAGCGACCCGCCCAGCGTGGGAAACGCTGCCGCCAATCCGCTGCCGTACTGCCACGTCACCAGGGCCAGCACCAAAAACCAGGACACATTCACATAAAAGGGAATACCAAACAGATTCCCTACCCGTAAGTTGCCGTTCATAGGGCACCTCGTAATTAAAACCTGAGGACAGAAAGACTCGCTATGAAGCGCATTTCCTGTCCAATGCCCTCATTGTAACGAACTGTTAAAGAGTCTCTAATCCGTCCAAGGTGGTGAGAACCGAAGGGAGTGGGGTGGGGTGGCGTGGGGAGTGAGGACGGTGAGGACGGTGAGGGGGGAAGGTTCATGATTTTGTGGGATAGCCATCTTGGCTGTCCATCCTGCATAGGCAGAGTAGCTATTTCATACGCCGCGACTCCGCTCAGGAACCGATCTCTTGGCTCCGCTCAGGAACCGATCTCTTCCTCGCTGCTCTGGCCTTCTACATCGAGTGCTAAAGCCAAGACCTCTTTACCAACGGCGACGTAATCTTGCCAACCCAATTCAGCCTTGGCATCTTTCACGTCATAAACTGCCGTACCGGCTAGAGCGGCTTTCTGAAAAGCGGCGTAGCGACGAATACCGCTCTCAAACAGCGGCAGTCCAGTCGTGAGCAGCATGTCTCTAACCTCAGCTCCGGCCCGGCTGGGGTAGGGCGGAATCATGGTCAGCAGAATGCGGTAGGGGGCGATGGGTAGCCCGGCCAGGTGCTGTACCATCAGCGCCAGGGCGTCGAGGGCGAGAATATCAGGAGTGGTCGGCAAGATCAGGAGGTCGCACGAGGTCGCCAGCAGGGCCAGGTCTTCGGCAACGGGCCGAGCCGGAGTATCAATGACCACGTGGCTGTGGGGGGTAGCAAAAGCCCCAGCCTGCCACTGGTCGACCACTATAAAGGGCAGTTCCCCTCGACTGGCCCAGGCCAGCGCCGACTGATTGGGGTCGGCATCGATCAGCAAGGTTTCGGCGTAGCCCTGCAAAAAAGCCGCCAGGTGAATGGCAGTGGTGGTTTTGCCCACGCCTCCTTTAAAGCTGGCGACGGTCACAATCATGGGATGGGTGCAAGCAACGCCGTTAACTTGAGCCTGGCCTGGCCCCATTGTCGGCGTTGCCTGATAAGACATCAAGAGGCGTTGTGTTTGCTTCGCCTACCGCTACCGAGAGGCCACCAGCACCACACCGCCCATAATCAGCCCCAGCCCGACCAGACGACCTAGCGATAGATCTTCCTTAAAGACCAGTACGCCAATCAAGACCGAGGCCAGGTAGATCATCGAAGCCGCCGGAGCCGCAACGCTGAGTTCGACCCGCGTGAGCACCAGAATGTAGAGCACAGCGCCAACGCCGTAGGCCATCAAACCGGCAATTAGCGTGGGGGTAGTGGCGATACTTAGGACGTGGCCCAGGGCATTGGCGCTGGTCACCTGGCCCAGCTGCACCGCTCCCAGCTTGAGGAACAGTTGGCCACAGGCGCTGGCCAGCACCGCCACCAGCAGCAGACTAAATTCCGGAATCGTCACGGCGTTTCCTTAAAACAGGTATTTGGAGCGCAGTTAATGGGCGGCTAGTGGCCTTAGCTTTAGATGCTAGAAAGGTATAGTAGCGAACTTTTAAGGCGAAGGGAAACCACCCGCCGCCCAAGCCCCATACCAAGTCCAGCTCGAGATCTGTAGCTTTTCCGCCGACAGAACCCCACTTCTGGACTTGGGTGAGATTTATTTCCCCAAGCTACGATAGAAGGCAATGCATAGCGTCCTGAATTATGACCGGCAAAACTCTTCTGGTTGGGCTACGCGCCGACCAGTTTCGCCATCCCCTCGATCTCGAAGCCACCCGCGCCCTGAAGCAGCTGCCGGGGCTCGATGTGATGGTGCGGATGGCCCTGGCCCCCCTAGCGGAGCGGGTTTTTCACCTCGATCATTTGGCCTCTAGCGTGCAGGTGAGCGATCGCCAGCTGCCCGAGCTGCACCAGTCGCTAGTCGAAGCCTGCCAGATTTTGGATCTGGAGGCGCCCCAGCTCTACGTGCGCCAAAACCCGGTGCCCAATGCGTATACATTTGCCATGCGCGGCGAGCGGCCCTTCATCGTCATCCACACGGCCCTACTGGAATTGCTGACCCCAGCAGAAACCCAGGCGGTGATTGCCCACGAGCTGGGCCACCTCAAGTGTGAGCACAGCGTTTATCTCACCCTGGCCAACCTGCTTACTCTGGCGGCGGGCAGTCTGCCGATGGGCGGGGTGCTGGCTCAAAGTCTGCAAAGTCGGCTAATGGAGTGGGTGCGCTGTGCCGAGTTTACCTGCGATCGCGCCGCCCTGCTGGTCGCCCAAGACCCTCGCGTTGTCGCCTCACTGCTGATGAAGCTCTGCGGCGGCTCACCCTCGCTGATTGATCAGCTCAACGTTGACGCCTTTATCGACCAGGCCCGGGCCTACGATACCCTCAGCGCCGATGCCCTGGGCGATGCCCTACGGCAAATTCGCACTCAAGACCTGACTCACCCGGTGCCCGTGCTGCGGGCTAGAGAAATCGATCGCTGGGCCAGCACTAATGATTACTACCAGCTGGTTAAATGCCCGGTAGTCGAGTATAATGAGGTCTCATCCAAGGGCGGATGGCGGAATTGGTAGACGCACCACACTCAAAATGTGGCGACTTCGGTTGTGCGAGTTCGAGTCTCGCTCCGCCCACTTTTAAAAACCATGTTGAGCCTAAGCGAGCAGATATTGGAGTTTGCTCTACATTTTTTCGGGGAATGCCTCCTCTTTTACAGTATTGAAGCCAAACGTGGTAGCTGAACCGGATCTTCGTGCAGCTCGCGATGAAACTAACTGCCTTCAATGGTAGGAACTTGCACTTTAACGGCCATACTCTCGTCTAAACGAGTAAAGTGCTTTGGATTTAGAGTGAAAAGTTTCTCAGCCTTCGTTCTGAAAGCAATTTGAGCAATCAAAGCATCGTAAATACCGCCCCCAGGTAAGTTGTTAGCCACCATTAAATTTATGGCTGCTCTATAGTCGTCTGCAACCAAAGGAACTATTTCCAACGTTTGCAGGTTGTCTGCTATAAGGTGCTGAGCCAAACTAGTACTCTGAGGCAGAAATAAGTCAATCATTCACGAGACTAAGGGTTTACCGGTGTAATTCCACTTGAAGGGCT
>PYGV01000063.1 GCA_003022385.1 filamentous cyanobacterium CCP3
CTCTTGTCGTAAATACTGGCTAAACTGGCTCACGCTTAGCGGGCGGGCAAATAGGTGTCCCTGGCCAAACTCGCAGCCCAGCTGAGCTAGCGACTGAAGCTGAGGAAACAGCTCGATGCCCTCGGCAATCACCTGAATGTTGAGGTGGGCGGCGAGGCGAATGATGGCGTCTACGATGCCGTACTGCTGAGGGCTGTGATGGATATCGACAATAAAGCTGCGATCGATTTTGAGAATATCGACCGGCAGCTGCTGCAGGTAGCCCAGCGACGAGTAGCCGGTGCCGAAGTCGTCGATGCTGAGGCGAATACCGCGATCGCGCAAGGTCTGAATCATTTGCACTGCCTGGGCGGGGTTTTCCATCACTACAGATTCGGTGATCTCAAGCTTGAGGTTGGCGGCGGGCAGCCCGCTGGTGGCCAAAATGCCGTCCACAATAGCTACTAAATCGGGCTGCAAAAACTGAGTGGCCGACAGATTGACGCTCATGATTGCCTCAGGGGCAATCAGGCTGCGGCGACGCCAGCGCTGCATCTGGCTACAGGCCTCTTGCAGCGCCCAGCTGCCGATGGGCAGCAGCAGCCCAGAGCTTTCGGCAATGGCCAAAAACTCACCGGGCAGCAACAGCCCCCGCTCCGGGTGGAGCCAGCGCAGCAGGGCTTCACAGCCGATGAGCTGCTGGGTGGCCAGGTTGACGATCGGCTGGTAGTGAAGCTGAAATTCTTGTTGCTCCAGGGCCAGCCGCAGGGAGGTTTCAATCTGGAGCGAGCGGCGGACATCCAGGTGCATGTCGGGTTCAAAGAGGGCGTGGCCCAGGCCGTTGACTTTAGCCTGGTACATGGCTGTATCGGCGTCGCGCAGCAGCTCGTCGGGATGGTGGTACTGGGGGCCGCTGATTACAATGCCAATGCTGGTGTTGGTAAAGAGCTGGTGCTCCTGAATGGTCAGCGGCTGAGCAAACTGCTGGCGAATGCGCCGGGCCACCGCGATCGCATCATCTACCTGATCCAGCGTGGTCAGCAGCACCGTGAACTCGTCGCCGCCAAAGCGGGCGACGACATCGGTGGGGCGCACGCACTCCTGCACAATGGTTGCCACCCGCTTGAGCAGCTCATCGCCCACCCAGTGGCCAAAGGAGTCGTTGACTAATTTGAAGCGATCGCAGTCTAGAAACAGCACCGCGAATAGATCACCCTCGGGCTGAGCTAGCTGGGCGCTGAGATGGCTGAGAAACTGACGCCGATTGGGCAGACCGGTGAGCGCATCGTGCAGAGCCTCGTAGGCGAGCTGGCTTTGGGCCTGCTGGCGCTCGGCAATCTGCTCGTGAAGCGATAGGTTGAGCTGCTCTAGCTGCCGGGTGCGCACCTGCACCTGGTCTTCCAGGCTTTCGTTGAGCCGCCGCAGCTCAGTTTCCATATGCTGACGGTAGGTGATGTCTTCGATCAGCACGATCGCACCCTGGGGCCAGTCGGCTTGGGGTTTGGTGTCGGCGGCTAGCGGTTCTAAGCGCAGCTCGTACCAACAGCTGGATGCTTGCCGCACCTGGGTGGGTACCAGCTGCCCCTGGGTCACCCGCCCCCACAGCTCTGCCCAGTTGCCCCTGTCAAACCAGTCGGCCAAGGCGCTGGTATTGAGGTTGTCGCCCGCCGCCAGCTCCAGCCATTCTGCCGCCAGGGGGTTAGCAAACCACACGGTGCCATCTGCTGCCGCCGCCACCAGCGCCAGGGGCAAACTGCGGGCAATGGCCGCCTGAATCGCCTGCGATCGCCCCAGCAGCTGACTCAGCTCAACCAGTTGAGCTACTTCCGGGGTGAGCTGGGGCGAGTCAGCTGCTGGGAAAATTTCAGCCCCCGGCAGCACCAGCGTTGGACCGTGACGGCGCCGCAAACTCACTGTTAGCTGCTGGAGCCAGCGATTTTGTCGGCCCAGCTGCTGGCTCAGGCTCAACCCTCCCACCGTACTCACCACCAGGGCTGGCCCAACCACCGGCAGCCAGAGGTTGATCTCAAATAGCGCCAGGGCGAGCCCCCACCAGAGCGCTAACAGTCCGCCGATCCGCACCCCCTGCCGATACAGTAATTCGCGCCGTGGGGGAGGATTGCTCTGCCGCATGTCACCTGGAAAGGCCAGCCTTAAAACTAACGCCAGCCCCAGCGCCGCGACCCAGCCTCCCGTTGCTGGCCTCAGCCAGCGCTGATGCAGCAGGTTGTCGATCAGCGCCCCGTGCAAATACACGCCGCTGGCGGGTGGATCGGTGTCAAAGGGGGTAACCCAATCGTCGAGGCCGAGGGCGGTGGCCCCAATCAGCACCACTTTGCCTTCAAACGCCTGGGGCGGAACCCGCCCTTCGAGCACGTCAACAAATGAATAGGTGGGCATAGCGGCGGCTGAACTGGGCCAGTTGACCCATAGCGGGCGATCAAGCGGCGGCAGCGACACAGTCTGCTGAGTCAGGCTGAGGGCTTCTGCGGTGGCGATCGCCAGGGCGGGCTGTCCTCCCACCAGGGGGTCAACACTGTGAATGTAACCGCCCTGGTGCTGCTGCAAGATGTGGCCGCTGGCCAGAGCTACCTCAGCCAGGGTTGAGTTTGGCCGCAGGGGCTGCCCGTCACGATTCCAGGCAGAGGCCAGAATGACGGCGGGGTAGGCGGTGATCGCCTCGGCAAACACCTCATCGTCGGGGCTGCTGTCGCTGAACAGCAGGTCAAACACAAGCACCCGAGGTGGGGCCGCCTGCAGCTGTTGCAGCAGCTCCGCGTAGCGCCGTCGCGGCCAGGGAAACGCCCCCAGGGCATCTAGGCTGGGGGCATCAATGGCGATCAGCACGACCTGATCGCTCCAGGATTGCTGACCGCGCAGGCGAAACCGCAGCTGGTACTCGGCCTGCACCAGGGGCAAAAGCAGGCCCAGCTCGCTGGCACTCAGCACGACAAGGCCGGCAAAGCCCAGGGTAAGCAGCGATTCTAGCCCTCGCCAAAAGTGGCTAGAGAAGGTAAATCTCATGGGTTTCCTGGCGGCCAAGGGGAGTGATTACTACAACCTCGACTCGCAACCGGGCCGTCGCCAGACGGGTGAGACGAAATTCACCCTGGCGGTCCACAGTTTGGGGGGCTCCATCCACAAACACGGTGTTGACCGGGTCAACTCGACCCGTCAGTGTCACATAGCGGGTGTTGTTATCAAAAATCACGCGCCGCTCGTACTCCAGGCCGGGGTCATTCCGCAGTGGCACCGGCTGGGTGGGCGGTTCGCCCGGCCAAATCAGGTTTTGAAACCCCGCTGGCACCGCTACGGTTTCCCCGACGGCCATGGTGTCTACGGCCCCGGTCAGGGTGGCGATGCCGGTTTTGCCGTCTTCCTGCACGCTGACGCCAAACTCGGTGCCGCGCACGCCGCTAATGCCTGCCGGGGTTTCGATTTCGAACTGCGACCCCTGGTTCGTAAAGCGCCGCAGCCGCGTTCGCACCTGCCCACGCGGCACGCTGAGGTGGGTAATGCGCCCGCCGTCGGCAGCCATTTCTAAGGTGCGAATGCGCAGCTCAGTACGCTCAGAAACATCTAAAAAGCCCACGTCGGTATCGACCTCCAGCACCGCCGCCGATCGCGTACCCGTGCGCAGGCCGTCACCTATCGCATCAAGGCGATCGCCCACCGCAGCCGGGGCAGAACCGCTAGGGCGCAGCACCATGACCTCCCCCTGCCTCTGGCGCACCGACAGGCCTCGCTCGACCCGCACGGGCAGAGCATAGACTGCAAATGCCATCGACAAGGTCGTAACCATGCTAATACATGCCAAGGCCAACCATCGCTGCTGTCTGTGACGCGGCTTTTGAGTATGGGCCACTGGCTGCGGAAAGGGTTCGATCATGTGTATTTTCTACCACGATCTTCATCCTGATAAGTCGTCCCGCGCCGGAGTTCTTGAGGCTAAATAGGCACTGTCAGCGATCGGAGCTCAATGACCCAATCCATTGAAAGATCTGATGGTTGATATAGCTTGACTACCCATAGGTATCTGATTTAAGCGCAGTGGCCTCAAAGGAGTAGCTATGTAGCAATTATGGCACCGATAAGGAATCAAATTACTGATGCCCCCCATGGCGCTGGCATCGAGAAGCGCCCTTGGTCAAAAATTGGGACACGCTCTGAAGAAATCCCGGTGCCTTAGCGGGTCAGCGCTTTCTTTCTGCTGTCGCTTATCCCTGCCGTAGCAGCGAGCCTGTCTGGGCTGAGGCCACCACCTGGCTATACCAGGCATTGGCCAGCTTTTCGGTGAACTGAGCCGACTGCACCCAGTGCATCACCAGCTGCTCCCGCAGTTGCTCAAACAGGTGAGGGTAGTGGGCCTCAATCCAGTCGGTTTTGAAAGCGATCCAGTTCATCACAATCTCCGGCGTAACTTCGGGATGAAACTGTAGGCCGTAGGTGTGGCTCCCCAGACGAAACGCCTGATTAGTGCAGATCTCATTGGTCAGCAACAGTTTGGCCTCGGCGGGCAAATCAAAGGTGTCGAAGTGCCACTGCATCATCGGCATGCCGGGTTGGTAATCCTGAATCCAGGGTTCTGCGGCCTCTGCCACCGGAAACAGCGGCGTAAAACCCAGTTCTGGGATTTTGTTTTGGTAGACGCGGCTGCCAAAGGCCCGAGCAATGAGCTGCGCCCCCAGGCAAAGGCCCAGCACTGGCTTGCCCTGGCTATGGAAGTCACGAATGAGCGCTACTACCTGCGCCAGGTGAGGAAAGGCTTCGTCTTCGCAGGCGTTCATGGGGCCACCCAGCACAATTAAGCCGTCGTAGTGGCCATGGGGCGGGGTCGATCGCTGGGGTACTAGCCAGGTGTGTAGCCAGGCTCCATTCACTTCTAGATATCGGCCCAAAATGCCAACCGGGTCGGCCTCGACATGTTGAACAACCAAAATATCCATAGGGTGTTGGATTTAGCCTTTAGATATGTGCTCAAGGGGTAATCTGGTTTAGCCGTAGCAATCCAGCCTGATTAGGGCAATTCGGTTGGTGTGCCAAACTTGTTATATCAAGTTATCTCAGAATTTTTCGAGATTGGCAAATAATTCATCCGAGTGTAATTTTCTATACTACTCGTAGTTCACTCCGCGCAGGCATCCACCCAGAAATGACCGCAAGGCGGGAACGACTGGTGGATGCGATCGCGCTAGCGCTGGTGCCGCTGAGAGTTGTCTGTGACCACAGACTGTAGCCGCTGCCAGGCGTCTTGAATAGCGTCTTTAGCCTGGTCCCAGTCGAGTCGGCCGGAGCGGTTGTGGCGATCGTAGTCTCGACGCAGGTGGGGTTCTGCCTGGCTAAAGTCCAGGCCCTGGCTTGAGTAGAGGTGATAGCCCTCGTAGCCAGTGCGGTAGGCCGGACCGTAGTCGTCGTAACCGTAGTCTGGTCTGGCGTAGGGGCGCTGCCGATAATTGTCGCGCCAGTACTTCTCCTCCAGGGCCGGATCGATATGCCCGGTAGTCATCCCTTCAGTCGCGAGCCCGCCTGCGACAGCTCCCACTGCGGCCCCAATCACAGCTCCCACTGGGCCACCAGCAATCCCGCCAATGGCCGTACCCATCACGCTGGCTCCGGCAGCGCCAACGCCCTTGTCCTCAGCATCGGTAGAAGCGTGACCGGATTGCTCAATCGGCTGTCTTGTTGAGGGGGCAGGATGGACATTGGGATTGCGATTTACGGATCGCCCAGTTCGGTTTACGTCGTTATCGCTGTTCATGGTGTGTCATCCAGTGTCAAAGCAGCGCTGCCTGAGGTTGACGGCAATCGCTTACAAGTAGCCCTATCCACAGGCTATCTACGTTTTGGCCCAGGTTGTTCGGCTAGAGGGCGGGGTTTTCCCTCTGCCCCAGGGGAGAGTTCAAGGGAGAGTCACTGCTGTGGCGGTGGAGTCGTTACGTCGTCGCTCCAATCCTGCCGGGGCCACAGAAAGGACCGATTGAAGTGCCTGCCACTTCAAACAAACGGCTGTAAAATTGCAGATGTAGTGGCCGTATCTACAGCTACAAAAGCGTCTTCGTCAGCCTGTTTTACTAGGCTGAAAATCCCGGAGTCGTTTTATGGTCGGCATGTTGACCCAGGTGCAGAGCCTGACAGAAAGGGCCAAGGCCCTCGGCATCAAGTTTTTCTTAGTCTCCTACACCGACTTGCTGGGGGGCACTCGGGCCAAGCTAGTGCCCGCTTCGCAAATGGCTGGGGTAGAAAAAGACGGCGCGTTTTTCTGCTCGTTTGCCTCCAACCTGGGCCTGGGGCCAGAGGCGGCAGAAATTGCCGCCGTGCCCGACCCCGATTCGCTAATTCAGCTGCCCTGGGAGCCTACCGTGGGCTGGGTCGCCACCAATGTGTACTACGAGGGCGAACCCTTCCCGGCTGCGCCCCGCATGATGCTGAACCGGGTAATTGATCAGGTGGCATCGCTGGGCTACAGCCTCAAGACTGGCGTTGAGGCCGAGTTCTTTCTGCTGCGCCAGACGGAGCAGGGCTACGTCATTGCTGACCCCAAAGACACCGCCGAGCGCCCCTGCTACGACCAGCTCAACCTGATGCGTCAGTTTGACTTGATTTCAACGCTGGTCACCTACATGGAAGACCTGGGCTGGGGACCTTACCAGTGCGACCACGAAGACGCCAACGGCCAGTTTGAGCTCAACTGGACCTACAGCGATGCCAAGACGACCTGCGATCGCCACGTATTCTTCAAATACATGGTCAAAACCCTGGCCGAGCAGCGGGGATACATTGCCACCTTCATGCCCAAGCCCTTTAGCCACATCACCGGCAACGGCGGCCACGTCCACAACAGCTTGTGGCAGGGCGACATCAACCTCTTTGCCGAAGGAGCCGACGCGGGCGGCCTGTCGCCCATTGGCTACAACTTCCTTGGCGGTGTGCTGGCCCACGGCAAGGGCCTCGCCGCCCTCTGTGCCCCCACCGTTAACTCCTACCGGCGCCTGGGGGCCAGCAGCACCGCCTCCGGCAGCACCTGGAGCCCCCGCTACATCTCCTACGGCGGCAACAACCGTTCCCACCTGATCCGCATTCCCGATACGGGCCGCTTCGAGTGCCGCATGATCGACGGGGCCGTCAACCTCTACCTGGCCACCGCCGGCATCCTTGCCGCTGGCCTCGACGGCATCAAGACCCAGGCCGACCCCGGCCAGCGCATCGACGAAAACCTCTTCGCCCGCGGCGACGAGTTCCCCAACCTCCAAACTCTGCCCCACAACCTCTACGAAGCCATGGCTGCCCTCAAGCAAGACCCCCTGCTGATGGACATGATGGGCGACCTCGGAGCCAAAACCTTCCTCGAAATGAAAGCCAAGGAATGGGACGCCTTCAATGCCCAAATCACCGCTTGGGAGATGAATCAATACGTGAATATCTAGAATGCTCGCCAAGGCAAACGATTGTTTACCTTGGCGAGGCATTTGCCTAGGGATATGGGCAAGTGGCCGAGGTCGACGGTGGGCACTGCCCACCCTACGGTTGGTTAGGTCAATTGCAGAGAAGGACAGATTACTTCGCAGGACACAGGTTTAAACCGATGATCCGTCAATCCTTTCCGTTGGGTCCAGGGCGGCGGAACGACCCTGGCCGACGGGGTCTGGGGGCAATCGGAACGCCCCCAGCGGCAGGTTTGGCTTCTACCCAAAATTCTTGTGAACATGCAGGGTTGTAAACCAAAAACAACGTTACATCGCTGCGCGGATGCGCCCTACGGTTCCTCTTTATCAAGGACGTAAATTTCTCAATGTCTTCTACCATCTACACCTACAACTTCCCCACCCGCATTCGCTTCGGCCCAGGGGCACGCCATGAACTCACCGCCGAACTCACCGCTCTGGGCATTCAGCGCGTCCTGATCGTCACTGATAAAGATGTGGCCCAACTACCCTGGTTTCCTGAACTAAAAGATTCTCTAACGGATTTCCAAAGCGCTACCTTTAGCAGCGTTTGGGGCAACCCAGTGGTCTCCCAGGTCAATGCCGGAATTGGCGCCTGGAAAGCCAGCGGGGCCAATGGCATTGTCGCGGTTGGTGGCGGCGCGCCGATGGATGTAGCGAAGGCGATCGCCCTCATGGCCCACCACCCCGGCTACCTGTTCGACTACGAAGACGGCCACAGCACCCGCGCGATCGATCAGCCGATTCCGCCGATTGTGGCTATCCCCACCACGGCGGGCACCGGCAGCGAAGTAGGCCGCAGTGCGGTCATTTCAGACGACGAGACCCACGCTAAAAAGATTGTTTTCGACCCGCAGCTGTTGCCTAAGGTGGTGCTGGCTGACCCGGAGCTACTGCTGGGACTACCGGCCAAAATTACCGCTGCAACGGGCATGGATGCGCTGACTCACCTGATCGAGGCGTTTCTGGCCAAGGGCTTTAACCCGCTGTGCGACGGCATTGCCCTGGAGGGCATTTATCTAGTGGCGCAGCACCTGAAGGACTGTGTGGATTTTGCCCAACGATTGCGAGGCGGAGAGAACTTTAATGAGTCAACAGAGGCGGCCCATTTGGCGGCGAGGGGAGGGATGCTGAATGCATCGATGATGGGGGCGATCGCGTTTCAAAAGGGGCTGGGGGTTACTCATTCTTGTGCCCATGCGCTCTCGACAGTGTATGACACGCACCACGGGTTGGCCAATGGCATTATGCTGCCGGCGGCGATGCGGTTTAACTTGGCGGCGGAGCCGGAGCGGTTTTTGCGGATGGCGCGGGTGGTGGAGCCGGGAGCGACGGATGGGCAGGCGTTTGTAGATTGGATTGTGGCGAAGTCGGAGTCAATTGGGATTCCGACTTCGTTGAGGGCTTTGGGGGTGGAGCCGGATGGGCTGGGGCCGCTGGTGGCGGTGGCGATCAAGGATGGCTGTCATCTGTTGAATCCTCGGCCTGTGGCTGAGGCGGATTTTTACGCCATCTACCAGGATGCGTTTTAGATATCCCGTAGGGTGCATCCGCGCAGCGATGCACCAGTACTTCGCGCTATAACCAACCGCCGCTGCGAAAGTCTTGGAGCAAAGCCAAACTTACCGCTGGGGACATTTCGATTGTCCCCAGACCCCCTCGACCAGGGCCGTTCCGCCGCCCTGGACCCAACGGAAAGGATGGGTCGTTCTCTGCGATGAGTCTAGAGCCGCCGTAGGGTGGGCATTGCCCACCATTTACTCCCGCTAAAGACCGAATCCATTCATCGGCATTGCCCATCACGTTTAGAACTTCCTATCACCATGGCTGACGTTCTCTCTGTTATCAACCCTGCTACCGAAGCTCTGATTCAAGAGGTGCCTGTAGACGATGAAGCGGCGGTTGCCCAGAAATTTAAGCAGGCAAAACGGGCGCAGCCGGAGTGGGCGGCGCTGTCTCTGGCGGAACGAATTAAGCCCATTTTGCGCTTTCGGGAGCTGCTGATCGAGCGGGTGGATGTTCTGGCGACGCTGCTGACCTCGGAAACGGGCAAGCCGATTACTCAAGCGCGCAATGAAATTCTGGCGGTGCCGGGGCGGATTGATTTCTTTGTGGAGAATGCGGCTGACGTGCTCGCTCCGGAGCGCGTCTACTGCGAGCCAGCCCAGGCGCTGCCGGGGATGGGGACGCTGGAGGAGGTGATTGGCTACGACCCGCTGGGGGTGATCGCCAATATTTCGGCCTGGAACTATCCCTACTTTGTGGGGGGGAATGTGTTTATTCCGGCGCTGCTGATGGGCAATGCGGTGCTGTATAAGCCATCGGAGGTGGCAGCGTTGACGGGAGGGGCGATCGCGGATCTTCTCCACGATGCGGGCATTCCTAAAGACGTTTTCATGCCGGTGATTGGCTCAGGGCTAACTGGAGCGGCGCTGCTGGAGCAGCCGATCGATGGCGTATTCTTCACGGGCTCCTACGCGACGGGGCAAAAGATTGCGGTGGCGGCGGCTCCTAAGCTCATTCGCACTCAGCTAGAGCTGGGGGGTAAAGACCCGGCCTACGTGTGCCCCGATGCCAATGTGGCCGTGGCGGCGGCAGGTTTGGCGGATGGGGCGTTCTACAACAATGGCCAGAGCTGCTGCGCGGTGGAGCGCATCTACGTTCATGCCGATGTGTATGACGAGTTTCTTGAAGCGTTTATGAAAACGGTGAAAAGCTTCAAGCTGGGTGATTCTACTGATCCAGACACTTATCTTGGCCCGGTGAGCCGCAAGCCGCAGCTAGATGTGCTGGCCGACCAGGTGGCGGATGCCGTGGCCAAAGGAGCCGCCCTGCGCTGGGGTGGCGAAAGGCTCGATCGCCCCGGCTGGTACTTCGCCCCCACGGTGCTCACCGAGGTCAACCACACCATGACGGTGATGCAGGAGGAGAGCTTCGGCCCGGTGATTGGCATTCAGCGAGTGGCCAGCGACGAGGAGGCCGTGGGGCTAATGCAGGATACGCCCTACGGGCTGACGGCGGCGGTATATGGAACGGATCGGGAGCGGGCGATCGCCATTTTGCGTCAGCTCAAGACGGGGAGCGCGTACTGGAACTGCTGCGATCGCGTCAGCCCTCGCCTGCCCTGGAGCGGTCGCGGCCACTCGGGTTTGGGGGCAACGCTTTCGCGGGCGGGCATTTCCACCTTTTTGCAGCCCCGCGCCTGGCATTTGAGAGCAGGATGATTTTGGATTTTGGATTGAGCGCCAATCCTCAAGTCGGCTTAGCCCTTTACAACCCACCTCGAAAATCCAAAATCTAAAATCCAAAATTGCCCTGGTTCGGCCCTCGCCCCGTTGGCGGGCGGCAATCCGCCACGGGGTAATCAGGGGGTTCCGTGGCACCATAAAGCCATTGCATTCAACCTTGCCCCATGGATTCTCCCATTCAGGCTTTCTACGACTGGTATAAGCGCACCCTAGAGCACCCCAAGTACCGCTGGCTGCTGGCCGGGGCTACGCTGCTGTACCTGCTCAGCCCCATCGACATTTCTCCTGATTTCATCCCTATCATCGGCTGGATCGATGACGCGGCTGTGGCCTCTATCTTCATCGCGGCCATGTCGCAGATCGTGCTGTCTGGGTTGACTAACAAAAAGCAGTCTGGGCTACGCGCCGACACCCCCGATGTCACCGATACCACTGTAGATGTGGATTTTAACTAGATGAGTGTTGCTAGCAGTGGGTTACGGTCTCCAGGGCTGCTGGATAACCCAAAGGCTAGGACGGCCTAACCCACCCTAAGGTCGCTTGACTGCCGCTTTGAGCGATCGCCCTAATCCAAAATCCAAAATCTAAAATCCAAAATCGCCATGCCCGTTAAAAAAGACCCTCAGCCGCCGCGATCGCGCCAGATCGCCAATATCGTTCTCTGGGCCGCGACCGGCCTGCTGCTGCTCAACATTGTGCTTTCGAGTGTGTTTGGCAACCAGACCGCCCGCGAGCCCTACAGCATGTTCATTCACCGCATTCAGGAGCAGGAGGTGGTGCGGGCCTCGGTGGGCCAGAACGAAATTCGCTACCAGGTCAAAGACCCAGCTACGGGCGAACCGGGGGATGTTTACGTCACCACCCCCATCTTTGACCTGCAGCTGCCCCAGCTGCTCGAAGACAACGGCGTGGAGTTTGCCGCCGTGCCGCCGCCCAAAGGTCAGTGGTTTGGCAGCTTGCTGAGCTGGGTGATTCCGCCGCTGATTTTCATTGGCGTGTGGCGGTTCTTTTTAGCTCGCGGCGGCGGTGGCCCCCAGGGGGCGCTCTCGATTGGCAAGAGCAAGGCCAAGGTGTATGTGGAAGGCGATGCTGGTAAAGTTACCTTTGACGACGTGGCCGGGGTCGAAGAGGCCAAGACCGAGCTGGTAGAGGTCGTGGATTTCCTTAAAACCCCTAAGCGCTTTACCGACCTGGGGGCCAAAATTCCCAAGGGGGTGCTGCTGGTCGGCCCTCCCGGTACAGGTAAAACCCTGATGGCTAAGGCCGTTGCCGGGGAGGCGGGGGTGCCCTTCTTCAGCATCTCTGGTTCAGAATTTGTGGAGCTGTTTGTGGGGGTGGGCTCATCCCGCGTGCGCGACCTGTTCGAGCAGGCCAAAAAGCAGTCGCCCTGCATTGTCTTCATTGACGAGCTGGATGCGATCGGCAAGTCGCGCTCCAGCAATGGCTTCTACGGCGGCAACGACGAGCGCGAGCAAACCCTCAACCAGCTGCTTACCGAAATGGACGGTTTTGAGGCAGGCGACACCACGGTGATTGTGCTGGCTGCTACCAACCGACCCGAAACCCTTGACCCCGCCCTGCTGCGTCCCGGTCGCTTCGATCGCCAGGTGCTCGTCGACCGCCCCGATCTCAACGGTCGTGAGGCTATTCTCAAAATTCACGCCAAGGATGTGAAGCTGGCCGACACCGTCGACCTGCGCCAGACCGCTACCCGCACCCCAGGCTTCGCCGGAGCCGACCTGGCTAACCTGGTCAACGAAGCCGCCCTGCTGGCTGCCCGCCGCAACAGCGCTGTGGTCGAGCAAGAAGACTTTAGCGAGGCGATCGAGCGCGTGGTCGCCGGTCTAGAGAAAAAGAGCCGCGTGCTCAACGAAAAAGAGAAGAAAATTGTCGCCTACCACGAAGTTGGCCACGCCCTGGTGGGTGCCATGATGCCCGGCACCGATGAGGTCGAAAAAATCTCCATCGTGCCGCGCGGGATGGCCGCCCTCGGCTACACCCTGCAGCTACCTACCGAAGACCGCTTTTTGCGCGACGAGGCCGAGCTAAAGGGGCAAATTGCCACTCTGCTGGGTGGGCGATCGGCTGAGGAAGTTATCTTCGGCAGTATCACCACTGGGGCTTCTAATGACTTGCAGCGGGCCACCGACCTGGCCGAGCAAATGGTCACCACCTACGGCATGAGCCAGGTACTCGGCCCCCTCGCCTACGATCGCGCTCAGCGCAACGCCTTCCTCGAAGGCGGCATGCCCAACGCCCGCCGCCCGATTAGCGAAGAAACCGCCAAAGCGATCGACGAAGAGGTGAAAGCGATTGTTGAAGAAGGCCACCAGCGCGCGCTGGACATTCTCAAGCAAAACCGCGAACTGCTCGAAACCCTGGCCCAGCAGCTGCTAGAGGCCGAGGTGATCGAAGGTGCTCCCCTGCGCGAACAGCTCAAGCAGGTGCAAGACCCTCAGTCTCAGGCGCA
The DNA here is from genome assembly GCA_003022385.1 of filamentous cyanobacterium CCP3. GTDB lineage: Bacteria > Cyanobacteriota > Cyanobacteriia > Phormidesmidales > Phormidesmidaceae > Nodosilinea. Next base: position 13,140 of record PYGV01000063.1, read on the forward strand.
AGATCTACAGCCTGTGGGTTAAGGACTACTGAATGGTCAGCGATTGCCCCAGCCTGTCTTGTCTAGGCTGGGGCAATCGTTTGTTAAGACACAGCGGCGAGACGCGCCCCTAACTGGCCCAAGCGACACCCTTGCCGCTGCCTGACCTCTGCTAAAGTATTGTTTGCCTCAGTCTATGCGGATTTTTTGAAACCCTGTGGTTGCTGTTAACGACATCTACCTGCTGCGCAACATCTGGTACCACGCCATGCCCAGCCGCGAGCTGAAGGCGGGCAAAATGGTGGCCAAAACCCTGCTCAATGAGCCGATTTTGTTTGGCCGCACCGAGCAAGGCAAAGCCTTTGCCATTCGCGACATTTGCCCCCACCGGGCGGTGCCTCTCAGCTGCGGGCGCTTTGACGGTACCGAAGTGGAGTGCTGCTACCACGGCTGGCGCTTCAATGAAAACGGCCAGTGCACCGAAATTCCATCGCTCATGCCCGAGCAGCAGATGGATCTCAGCCGCTTTGACGTGCGCAGCTACGAGGTCAAAGAGGTGCAGGGCAACCTGTGGGTATACGTGAGCGACCCCGCCAACCCGCAACCCCCCCGCTTCGACGTGCCGCGCGTACCGGGCTTTGGCGACGACGTGCGGCCCAAGGTCACCTACACCATGCGCTTCCCCTGCTACATCGACCACGCCGTAGTGGGGCTGATGGACCCAGCCCACTCGCCGTTTGTGCACCGCTCCTGGTGGTGGCGCGGGGCCACCCTGAGCGACGAAATTAAGTGGTTCGACCCCTCCACCTACGGCTTCACCATGCGCAAGCACCGCATGGGCGAGAACATGGGCTACGGCTACTGGCTAATCGGCGGCGTGCCCGACAACGAGATCATCTTTTACCTGCCTGGTGTGCGCACCGAAGAAACCACGACCGCCAAACACCGCGTGGTGAACCTGACCACCGTGACACCCCTCACCGACGACCAAACCGACGTCACCTTCGAACTGTACTGGGATCTGCCCTGGGGCGCTCTGCTCAAGCCCATTCTGCCGCTGATGATTCGCTCTTTTCTGGGCCAAGACCGCGACGTGGTGATCAAACAGCAGGAAGGACTCAAACACGAGACCGTGCTGCGGCTGATCAAAGATTCAGATACTCTGGCCCGCTGGTACTACCAGCTCAAAAAGGAGTACCAGCGCTCCCAAAGTGAAGATCGCGAGTTTGTTTCCCCCGTTAAGACGCAGCTGCTTAAATGGCGGGCCTAGGGCAGCTTTGCCACCACGTTCTCTCGCCAAGCATGGGGAAATCCCGGAGCCAGAATGGTGGCCTGGTAAGGTATTACCCCAACCGCATCGCTGCCTAAACATTGGGCGGCGGCGTAGGAGAGGTCGAGGGAGCGATCGCCGATATACGGGCCGCGATCGTTAATGCGTACCACCACAGTCTTGCCATTGAGCTGATTGCGCACCTTGAGGTAGGTGCCAAAGGGCAGCGTTTTGTGGGCTGCTGTGAGGGCGTGCTGGTTAAAGGTCTCCCCTGTGGCCGTCTGTCGTCCGTGGAAATACGGTCCATACCAGGAGGCGATGCCGCCGAAGGTCTGATTAGTTTCGCCCAGCCCCTCCGCCACCATATGGACCTGGCTGGGGTCGAGGGGGGCCGCCCCAAAGGCCAGACGCAGGTTGTTGACCCACTGGGTGGCCTGCAGTGCAGGCGGCGCGTCTTTGGGCACCGCGCTCTGGGCTGGTTCAGACAACACAAACACAGTTTTGCCGTCTACTTGGGCTGCCGCCTGGTGCTGACTCAGGCTGGGGGTAAGCCGTTCTGGCTTGGTTTCCAAAACAGGCAGCGCCTGCCGAATCTGGTTGGCAATTCGGTCTGCCACCTGGCGAGAGAGGACCCGACCAATTGGCACGTCTTTAACCTGAATGGTGAACCCCGCTGCCGAGCTATCGACCCCGGCGGTAGCAGCGCTGCCGCACGCCTCAGAAGTTGGTGTGATCTGAGTAACACCGCTACTGGCGTGAGCTTTGCTACCTTGATCGACTACGGCCACTGCCGCAGTAGCGACCCAGTGGGGCCAAATCGCACCAGTCTGCGGCCAGGTGAGCTGAGGCTGCAGCGATAGGGGCTGATTAGCCAACGACTGTAGCTGTAGAGGTGGGTAAGGCCAAGCGCTGAAGTCTACCGTTGATTGATCTCGCCAATGAGCAGCCGCGTGGGAGCTAGCGGCTGGCAGCGTAACAGGTTGGTTAAGATGATGCGGTAGAACTGCAGCCCAGAGAAGTCCAAATAACGTCATTTATGCGTGCGCTGAGATCAACGCCCCCAGCCTTCGTAGTTCTACCGGACGGCAGACCTAGCGACAAGCTGTAGCCAAGGGCAATAGAAAGCAGTAACCCCGGTAACAGCGCTTGCTCAGCTACCAGGGCAAAAAAAGCTAGCTTTCGAGTTTATTCGCAAACGAGCGAATGATTTTTCAGCGTAACATCTAAAATTTGTATACGCAATGACATTCTTTAAAGAGTCTTTAGAGTATTTCCCCAAAGTCCTTTGGCGACTGAGATAAAAGTCTGAGGCTAGGGCTGGTAGAAAACTTTTGAAAACTTGCTTGCGGGCGTAGCTGCTGGAACTATCTGGCTGCGTCTTAGGCTCTTGTGGGGCGCCCACGTCACCCTTAGCGATACCCCTTCATAAAGTAGCAGCCCCATCTTGATGACACCAACAGAGGGGTCAGACGGGGCTGGAGACGCAGTTAGGAGGTATCTTGCGTTAAGCATATCTGGGGAATGGGGTGGTAGAGCCTTCCCTTAACAAGTTTTTAATGCCTTAGTCTGGCTCACTCTTAAAATCGCCTGTGCCCTGGCCCTAGCGCAGTCAAGGGCGATCGACTGTTGCACCTGGGGTTAAGAGAAGCTTCATCCGCTTTATAGTCCGATAAAGCTTCAGTGAAAGCCTGAATAGTTAGGTATCGAATGAAACCTTAGGCGTGAAGAATCACACTATGCCCCCGACAGCATCAGGGCCCCGACGGCGAGCCCAGATCAGCGGAGCGGCAGGAGTTCTGTCACTGTCCTGAAGTTGGTTTTAGCCATGAAGGCAACGCTCATACGAGTATTTATCTGGCCCAGCGGCACGGCCATACTGGTGGGGGTTAGCGTGTTAAGTTTGCTATTGCTGCACTTGCCCAGCCCGGATGGCAATCGCCAGGCCAGCGGCCCCCGCGATGAGTTTCCGGGTCAGCGGCGGGGGGGCGGCACCCACTGGGTTAATCCTCTACCCCGTGACAGTATGGCGTAACGTTTATGACCTTGGCAGGTCGAATCCTTCTGCAGAGTAGCTGAAGACAACTTCAGTCCCTCACTGTGTCCGGATAGCGCCGATTTGCCCTGTATATCTTTATATTCAGGGATTTGAGTCAATGCCTGCCACTGTTACGTCTACCGTTGTCGGTTTAATTCATGGTGCATTTCCGGACCTGGCTTTTGGGGCAGCAGTTTCGTCAGCTAGCCGCCTATTTCTCAAAACCAATCAACTTCGGCAGTCGCGCCGTGCTGGTTTCTAGCCTGCTGGCGCTAACGCTGGTGTCGGTGGGCAAGCGGCTCCAGCTGTTTGAAACCCTGGAGATGTCAAGCTTTGACCTGCTCACTCGGCTTCAGATTCAGGAGTCGCCCGACGCCCGGCTGCTGCTGATAGAGGTGACCGAGGCCGATCTCGAAGCCTACGGCTGGCCCCTGTCTGACCAGGTGATCGCTGACGTTATTGCAGAGATGCAGCGCTACGACCCGGCGGTGGTGGGGTTAGACCTGTACCGCAACACCCCGCAGGATATGCCCGGCCAGGCTGCGTTGGCCCAGGCCTTTGAGTCTCCTAACGTGATTGGCATTTTTAATGTAGGCAAGCAGGGGAAAGGCATTGAGGTACCTGCCCCGGCCACCTGGCCCGCCGACCAGGTGGGCTTTAACGATTTAGTTATCGATCCCGATGGGGTACTGCGCCGTAACTTGCTATACGTATCAGACCCAGAGAATCCGTATTTCTCGTTTCCCCTGCGGGTGGTGCTGGCCTACCACAGCGAGCTGCCGTTTCAAGTGGATCGGCAAAACGACCTGTTGCGCATTGGGGAGGTCGAATTTCCGGCTTTGCTGCCTGGCGATGGCGGCTATGCCAGGGCCGATAACCGAGGCTACCAGGTGCTGTTAAAGTACCGCACCCCCTACCAAACGGCCCCCAGCCTGACGATTACCCAGGTGCTGGCGGGAGCGGTGCCCCCCGACTGGGTGCGGGGCAACATTGTGCTGATTGGCTCAACAGCCTCTAGTTTGAAGGACGAGTTTTTTACCCCCTATAGCCAGGATCAGTCGTCGCAGTTTGTAATGGCGGGGGTAGAGATGCACGCCCAGAGCATTAGCCAGCTGCTCGATGCGATCGCAGGTCAGCCTGCTCTCTACCGCTTTTTGCCGCAGTGGGGCGAGTTCCTCTGGCTGCTGGGCTGGACTGTGGTGGCTGGCGTAGTCGGGTGGACCGTGCGCCGTCCTGCGTTTCTGCTGGTGCTCAGCGGTAGTATTGTCTTGGGCATTTGGGGCATTAGCGGTCTGGCTCTGGCTCAGCTGATCTGGGTACCCACGGCCGAACCTATCGCCGCCTTTTTGCTGGCCCTGGGGCTGGTGCTCACCCAAAAAGCGCTGTACCGCAGCAGCTACGACCAGCTCACCATGCTGCCAGGGCGCGACATGTTTTTGCTGCAGGTGCAGCGGGCGCTGCAGCACCACCCCGGTACGGCGGTGACGGTGGTGTTTTTAGATATCGATCGCTTTAAGCTGATCAACCAGTCCTTTGGGCATTTGACAGGCGATCGCGTGCTCAAAACGATCGGTCAGCGGCTGCGGCAGTTTCTGCCTACCTCGGCTCAGCTGGCGCGGGTCGGCGGCGATGAATTTGCCTTTTTGCTGCCGGTGCACGACCAGACCGCATTAGACCAGTGGCTCAGCCGTTTGCAAACTGATCTGTCGGCCCCCTTTTCGGTGGCGCGGCGACGGCTCTCGGTGACCAGCTCCATGGGAGTGGCTATGGCCCATCGCGACCATCCGCCCACTGCCCCAGACCTGTTGCGCGACGCCCACACCGCCATGTATCGGGCCAAGGCGCTGCACGAATATCGCCATGAGGTATTTGCCAGCACCATGCACGAAGAGGCGGTGCGCCGTTTAGAGCTGGAGAGCCATCTGCTCAACGCTTTTGAGAACAACGAATTTTTGCTGCACTACCAGCCCATTGTCTGCCTCCAGAGCAGCCGCATTACCGGGTTTGAGGCGCTGGTGCGCTGGTACCGGCCTGAGGAGGGCTTTGTATCACCGGGGCAGTTTATTCAGGTCACCGAAGAGACGGGCCTGATTGTGCACCTGGGTCAGTGGATTTTTCGGGCCGCCTGTACCCAGCTCAAGGCCTGGCAGCAGCAGTTTCCGGACCAGCCGCTGACGATGAGCATAAACCTCTCGCGGCGGCAGTTTCACCAGGTCGATCTGGTCGATCAGTTCCGCGATACCCTACAGGAGCTGGCGCTGGTTGGCAACCGGGTGCAGCTTGAGATCACCGAAAGCATGATCATGCGCGATGTCGATGGGGCTGTAGAGCTGATGCATCGCCTCAAGCAGCTGGGGCTGAAGCTGGCGATCGACGACTTTGGCACCGGCTACTCATCGCTGAGCTACCTGCATCGCTTTCCCACCGATACCCTCAAGATTGACCAATCCTTTGTGGGCCGCATGGACCAGAGCGACGACGATCGCGAAATTGTGCAGACCATTGTTACCCTCGGCCAAAAGCTGAATATGGACCTGGTGGCCGAAGGGATTGAGACCGAAACCCAGCTGGAGCGGCTGCGGGTCATGGGCTGTCGGCGAGGCCAGGGCTACTTGTTTTCTCAGCCTCTGGGGCGCGATGCGGCCACAGCTTTGCTGGCCAACCCCTGGCCCTGGGCCCAGGCCAGCCTCCCCAATGGGGCCTCAACCCCTTGAAAACAGGCGATATTTGGTCAACGTTACATAACACTATGTTTTGTGCAGAAGTAATAGGATGAGAGGGTAGCTTTTTGTGCTTCAGGGCACAGTTATAGAAAGACTTGTTTTAGAGGTTGACGACCAAAGCTGCACTCGCTCCGAACGCAATACAAGTTACAGCCGACCCAGGCTAGGTTGTCGAGATTCAGACCTTGCCTAACTGCCTGTGAGCGCGTGACCATCGCGCTCTAGAAATAGCTGTGCCGTAGACGCGATCGGGCTGGCCGCCGACCTCAGTGACCAACAGGAGGTCAACCTATGCCCATTAGCAGTATTAACCCCGCCACTGGAGCGGTTCTCAAGACCTTTGAACCCCTAAGTGAAGCCGACCTTGAGCGCAGGCTCGCCCTGGCTGCCGAGACGTTTGCCACCTACCGTCAGACATCGTTTGAGCAGCGGGCTACCTGGCTGCGCCAGGCGGCCCAGGTGCTCGATGACAACAAAGCCGCCTACGCCAAAATCATGACTCTGGAGATGGGCAAGCCGCTGTCCGGGGCGGTGGCCGAAGTCGAAAAAAGCGCCCTGGTCTGCCGCTACTACGCCGACCACGGAGCCGAGTTTCTGGCCGATGAGCCCGCCAGCACCGACGCCAGCCGCAGCTTTGTGCGCTACCAGCCCCTGGGCCCGGTACTGGCGGTGATGCCGTGGAACTTTCCGTTTTGGCAGGTGTTTCGCTTTGCCGCCCCGGCCCTGATGGCGGGCAATGTGGGGCTGCTCAAGCACGCTTCGAACGTGCCCCAGTGCGCCCTGGCGATCGAGGAAATTTTTCAGAAGGCGGGCCTGCCCGAGGGGGCGTTTCAGACGCTGCTGATTGGGGGCGATCGCATCGCTCAACTCGTCACAGACGATCGCATTAAAGCCGCTACCCTGACCGGCAGCGAACCCGCCGGGGCCAGTCTGGCTGCCGCCTGCGGACAGCAGATTAAAAAGACGGTGCTGGAGCTAGGCGGCAGCGATCCATTTATTGTCATGCCCAGCGCTGATCTGGAGAGCGCGATCGCCACCGCCGCCACCGCCCGCATGCTCAACAACGGCCAGTCGTGCATTGCCGCCAAGCGCTTTATTGTCCACGAGGCGATCGCGGAGCGGTTTGAGCAGGGCCTCACTGAGAAATTCGCCGCCCTGGTGGTGGGCAACCCCCTCGACGAGGGCGTTACCGTTGGTCCCCTGGCTACCCCCGATATTGCCGCCGAGCTAGAGCAGCAGGTCAACGCCTGTCTGGCAGCGGGGGGCACTGCCCTGATCGGTGGAGACACTGCGGCGTTGAAATCCAAACTGCCCGCTGACTTGCAGCGTGGCAACTGGTTTCCGCCCACTATTCTGGCTCAGATTCCCCCCGGTACCCCCGCCGAGCAGGAGGAGTTCTTTGGCCCGGTGGCTCTAATGTTTCGCGTGGCCAGTCTAGATGAGGCGATCGCGCGAGCTAACGACATTCCCTTTGGCCTAGGGGCCAGCGGCTGGAGCCAGGACCCCGCCGAGCAAGAGCGCCTGATTGCCGAGGTAGAGGCCGGGGCAGTCTTTATTAATGGTTTGGTAAAGTCTGATCCGCGCCTGCCCTTTGGCGGTATCAAGCGCTCAGGATATGGAAGGGAGCTGGGCCGCCAGGGCATTCACGAATTTGTCAACATCAAAACCGTGTGGATTAAGTAGCCCCTCCAGTCCTCCACTCCCTAC
>PYGV01000329.1 GCA_003022385.1 filamentous cyanobacterium CCP3
CAAAAACTCGCGCCCGTCGGGGTGCACCAGACGAAAGTCAGGAATCATGACGCTGCCGGGCAGGGGCACCAGGTCGACCTCTCGCTCCAGTCGCCAGGCAGTTTTGGCGGGCCAGCGACTGACGAAAGATTCTTCGATCATGCTGTCGTAGGTTTTGCCGGGGGGGTAGTGGGTGACCAGGCCGCAGTCGCTGTCGAGGCTAAACTGGCGCGGCTTCACCCGCTGCGTAAAGTTGTCCTTGATCTGAAGCGTTGCCGTCAGTCGCCACCGGCTGACGTGCAGAATGGCCGGAATCAGCTTGGCAATATCTACCCCGTAGCGAGTGCTGGGCTTAAACAGGCTGGCGGGGCCATCAATGGTGATCGTAAACCCCTGGTCGGCGTCGCCCTCAATGTAGGTCATCAGCCGAAACAGCTTCAGGTAGCGAAACATGAGCTTGTACTCGCCGGGGTCGTTGCGGTAGAGGTGCATGACCAGGTCGCTGGCTTTGTAAAACACTCCCTGGGTCTGCGACAGGTTGTAGCGGTGAATCAGATCGTCGGGAGTGGGCGCGTCGAACTCGGTCAGAATGTGGTTGTCCTGGCGATCGGCATAGAGGCCCTGGCGCAGGTCAGCCACTGAGACTTCGCGATCCAGTTCTTCAGAGAGGTGCTGGCTGAGCTCTGTCAGGGTGGCCTGGGTTGCAGCAGCCGACGGAATCCCCTGAGCCGCCAGGGCAAATACCCGCCGCCGTAGCTCAATCGGCTCTAGCGGGCTAACAACGTCAAAGGTGGCGAAGCTGTTGCGCAAAATGTGGGCTAACCCCCGCTTAATGCGGTAGTTGGTGTCTTCGCCCTCCAGGTCTTGCAGCTGGCGGTTGAGGTCGCCCTGGGTCTGGCCCACCTGCTGCTGAAACAGCTGAATCAGATCGGCTGCGATCGCCCGATTGACCCCATCCAGCGCCAGCCGCTTGGGCTGCAGCCCCTCTCCCTGAAATCGATAAATTAACAGATCGCTCGGTAACGTGAGTCTCACCTCCTACAATGAATCGGGCGGGCCGCAGCCCTCGCCCTGAATCTTAACCGGATATGACCATGCTTAACTTTCAGCCCCTGGGCTTCATTCAGCAGGCCCTGGCTACCGACCTTGGGGTAATGGCTTACTACACGCCCGGCGGCTGGCCCTGGGCGCAAGACAGTGCCGCCGCCCGCCCGCCCCTGGTGTTTTTGCACAGTCTGGGGGGCGGCTCCTCTGCCTTTGAGTGGTCTAAGGTCTATGCGGCCTTTGGCGCCACCCACCGGGTGATTGCCCCCGACCTGATCGGCTGGGGCCAGTCGACTCACCCGGCTCGCACCTACTCGGTGAACGATTATTTCGCCATGATGACTCAACTGCTGGAGGCGATCGCCGAGCCCCCGACCCTAGTCGCGGCCACCTCCCTCACCGCCGGGGTCGTCATTCGCCTGGCGGGTCTGCGGCCCGATTTGTTTAAGGGCCTGTTTTTAGTGTCGCCCTCCGGCAATAGCGACTTTGGCCGCGACTACAAAGCGAGCCTACCCGCAATTTTGGCCGGCACCCCTGGGGTAGACAAACTGCTGTACCAGGCGGGGGCGGCGAACGAACTGGCGGTGCGATCGTTTCTCTCAACCTTTCTGTTTGCCGACTCTCGCCGCATTACTCCCGACATTGTGCAGGCCTACCTGGCCTGTACCCAACAGCCCAACGCCGAGTACGCCGCCCTGGCCTCCCTCAATGGCGACATCAGCTTCGACCTATCCCGCCATATCGGCCAGCTCCAAACCCCCACCACATTTGTCCTGGGGGCTGGGTCACGGTTTTCGGCCCCGGCTATGGTCAGGCGGCTGGCCAGCCTCAACCCAAAAGCCGTGCAGTCGGTGATCGAAATCCCCGACTCAGGCGTACTGCCCCACGTCGAGCATCCCGCCGTCGTCACTGGGCTGCTTCGTCAGTTCCTCGACACCCATAGCAGCTAAAGCCTCTGAGAAATTACCCGACGACTATCGGCACCTAGTAACGTTTAGCCCAGAACAGTTCTATATCAATAACCCCAGCCTAAACAGATTTTCTACCTACCTACCCACCCACTCATCTACTCAGTTCCGCGCTAGCCACTTCTGACCATTGAGCCGACGCAGGGTAAAGAGAACCATCAGATCCAGGTTGATCTTGCGTTCGTCGCCCATAAACTGCTCAATGGTGCTGGGCTGAGAGCCTTTGTCGGCAAAGTAGAACAGCTTGGGGCTGGAAATGTCGTCTTTAGTGAAGGCAATGTTGAACTGGCGATCGCCCTGCTGCCATTTCCCCTTCACGTGCCAGTAGCTTTCCCCATCGCTGACGCCAAAAACACCTAGAGGCTGCTGGTCAAGGGTGAGCTGAATGTCGTCAATCCCCTTTTCTTTGAGGGCTGTCTCCAGCGAGGGAATAAAGTGCTGCTCAATAAACTCCGTAAACGGCTTATCTTCTAGAGCTGGCGGCTTTTCTTTCTTAGCCACCTTGGGCGCAGCTTTTGCTTCAGCTGCCTTAGGCGTAGCTGCCGCCGATTTTTCTGCTGGGGCAGGCGTGCCCTCCGCCGGAGCAGACTCTGCCGAAGGGGTTTTGTCGTCAGCCATCTTCTCGTCCGCCATAAACCGAAAACCTAAAACAGCAATAAGTGTAGAACTTAGGTGGCTGAGCCACAGGCCCAGTTGTTCTCTCCCATACTAGAGGAAAGGCTTCTAAAACGCATGGCCTAACCATCCCAAAACGGTACCTACTTCTAGAGTAAATACCGTTTTTGGGTTGACAACCCTCTAGAGGACTGCCGCAGCGCGTCGCCATTGTAGGCTCGCGCAAACTAGCCGCCTGAGCTGATGTCAGTAGCCCTGACCCAGACATGTCCCTAGGTAGCGTCCGTTTGGCCCAAGGGGCTGTCTTCAGCTGATGGCCCGAGAATCAGCATTTACAGCGCCTAGCCTGGTTTTGGGATCGAGCGTAGCAACGCTAATTCAATCAGGATTGTGGTCAGAATTGATGAGGCGCCCTAAGGCACCAGATTTAGTAGGGTTTTACGAATGGTGGCCGCATCGGCGTTAGTACCATTGCTGTGAGAAATGCCCACGGCCTCCAGGTCGCTCTCAACCATCAGGTGCACCAGTTCCTCAAAGGTCACGCTGGGCTCCCACCCGAGGACCTGACGCGCCTTAGTCGCGTCACCAATGAGCAAATCTACCTCGGCAGGCCGCAGGTAGCGGGGGTCAAACTCTACATAGTCGTGCCAGTCGAGGTTAACGTGGTTGAAGGCAATATCTAGAAACTCGCTAATAGAGTGGGTCTCATTGGTGGCTACCACGTAGTCATCAGGCTTGTCCTGCTGCAGCATGAGCCACATGGCCTGCACATAATCTTTGGCGTAGCCCCAGTCGCGCTTAGAGTCGAGATTGCCCAAATAAATCTTTTTCTGCTGACCCGCCACAATGCGCGCTACAGCTCTGGTGATTTTGCGAGTCACAAAGGTTTCGCCCCGCCGGGGTGATTCGTGGTTAAACAAGATACCGTTGCAGGCAAACAGGTCGTACGATTCGCGGTAGTTAATCGTTTGCCAATGGGCAAAGACCTTGGCACAGGCGTAGGGGCTGCGGGGGTAGAAAGGGGTGGTTTCCTTCTGGGGAATCTCCTGCACCTTGCCAAACATTTCTGAAGACCCGGCTTGGTAGAAGCGGACCTCCAACCCGGTGCGGTGTTGGTAATCGCGAATCGCTTCTAGAATTCGCAGCGTGCCCATGCCTACCGCGTCAGCCGTGTACTCGGGCGAATCAAAGCTTACCCGCACGTGGGACTGGGCACCCAGGTTATAAACCTCCTGAGGCTGCACCTGCTCTAGAATGCGCCGCAGCATGGTGCCATCGGTCAAATCGCCATAGTGCAAAAACAACCGGGCTTCGGTGTTGTGGGGGTCGACGTAGACATGATCAATGCGATCGGTATTAAATGTAGAGGTGCGGCGAATAATGCCGTGTACCTCGTAACCTTTATCTAAAAGCAACTCTGCTAGGTAAGATCCATCCTGACCAGTAATACCAGTAATTAGAGCTCGTTTGGGTTGACTCATAGGGTTCTAAGCTTATACGGCGATATTCGACTTACCAAGTTTACATAGAATCAGCGCGTTCACTTAGGCTACCATCTACGTACTCAACCGTTCAGTCAACTGTCGCCAAATATCCCCGCGCCAAAAAAGGAACGTCAATCACTAAACCTTTAGCGTCACCTGTAGTGATCTCTAGGCCAGCCCCGCCGGCTTTGGTGCGAATGTAGCCCAATCCCAGAGAATCGTTCGCAGTTTCAACAACGCTGGTGAGTAGACCCACTTTTTCGTCTCCTACCCATATGGTTTCTCCAGGCTTGGCCGTGCCGCTAAGCTGGATGCCCCAGAGCTGTTGTTTGACGCCCTGGTAGGTGTTTAGCCGAGCAATCGTCTCCTGCCCGATATAGCACCCTTTGTCAAAGGAAATCGCTTGCCACAGCCCTGCTTCAAGCGGGTTGTAGTCCTCGGTAAGCTCGTGGCCTGGGTCGGGGCGGCCCTGCTGTACCCTGAGCTGTTGCCACAGGGTTTCTCCGAGGGGTATCGCTTCGGTATTTGTGAGCAACTGCCAGACCTGAGCTGCTGCTTCGACCGATACCAGCAGGAAGTATCCAGGCAGCCCCAGACCACTACCAACCCCCAAACGCACAGACGCATGTTGGAGATCAACAACCCGATTGTGACCGTAGGGCAGATCAGCCTCTAACTCAATTCCTAGCCGCTTCAAAACGTCAGCACTGCCGGGCCCAATCAGCGAGAATGCAGCCACGCTATGGGTTAGGTTTGTCAGCGAAACCTGGTCTGCCGGAAAGATATAACGATCCATCCAGTCCATTAGGCGCTGATCTTGGCCAGGGGAGGTAATCAGCAGCAAAGACTCTTCTGTAACGTAGACCGTCGCCAGGTCAATGGTCCGCGCAGTAGAGGTAACGAAGACCGTGTCGCAGCCCTCCCCCGGCTGACGCTGGGTAAAGGTGTTTGTAGTTTGGTTGTGAATAAAGCGGAGGCGATCGCCCCCGGTCATCTCAATTACGCCCCAATGGCTGCGATCGACTAGAGCAGCACCGCTAGATACTGCTTCTAGGGCAGCGGCAGTGTTACCAAAGGAGATGGGGATCCCGTTTTGGCCTAGGATGGCTCCCTGAGCCTGCTGTAACTCTCGAAGTGCTTGCATTATCTGCCCAAGTGTTTCTGCTTTGCCAAACTCCATTTTAGAGCGGTAGCAGGCAACAAACGCAAAGAGCGCTCCCCACAGGGAACGCTCTTTGCTACTCAATCAACAGGACAGTCGCAATCGACTAGCCGATGATTTCAGGTGCCTCAGCCGTGGCCAGGTCGAGGGGGAAGTTGTGAGCATTGCGCTCGTGCATCACT
>PYGV01000064.1 GCA_003022385.1 filamentous cyanobacterium CCP3
CCGTGTGCGGTGAGAGTCGCAAGCACGGTTCTGAGGGGAGGGGGTGACAGCAATGTCACCTTCTTACCCGACTCTCAGCTTACTCCGACTAAGGTGGGATGATCAGGGGATTTGAGGAGGCGCAAACTCCTCTCTTCCCCGCCCAGAATCATTCCCCGCAGTTTTACCTTGCCAGAAGTAGGCTGTAAGTTCAACCGTATTGCCTAACCAATATTTAACGGACTCCTGACACACTGGCGCTCTCTCACGTGGTCAAGCAGGCGCGGCGGTAACATAGGCAAATGCTAAATAACCCCTGGCTCCAGGATATGATCCAGCACTTTTGCTAGATCATATCCCCAAACTCTATACTTGATCCTCAAATTTGCTGGATAACACCCAATGGGACAAATCACCTCATTGTTTGTTAGGAAAGTTGTTGGAGAAGTCGAAGCTGATCTCGACCAAGACGCCTTGTTGCGATCGGTCGGCATCCAGCCAGACAGCCCGGTTGATCCCTCCCAGATGGTGTCTGATGCAGACTACTATGCGCTGCTAGAAAGAATTGCGATCGCTGAAAGTAATGGCACGACTCTACCACTGAGAGCGGGGGCAGCCATGCGCTGCGATGACTACGGTGCGTTTGGCTTGGCCTGGAAGTCAGCCCCAAATCTGCGGGGTTCTTATGAGCGGGCAGAACGCTATGCCCGCGTACTGACGAGCGTTTCCACCTATGAGGTGGAGCGGACAGACCGGGGGGCGTTCATGCACCTGCATCGAGGGGGCGATCGCCGCTTGGGGATGCGACTTTCCAATGAGGCCACGATCGCCAGCATTGTCTGCATCAGTCAACAAGTTTCTACCCAGCCGTTCACACCGCTGGCTGTTTACTTCCAGCATCCAGCCCCAAAAGACCTTGAGGGGCACAAGGCCTATTTTGGCTGTCCGATTCACTTTGACTCCGACAGAGATGCGCTGTTGGTATCCCATTCATCGCTACAAACCCCCAACCAACTGGGCGACATAAGCATTTCCCAGTTTTTTGATACCCATCTTGAGGCTGAGCTTTCCAAGCTGGCAGACCCCAACTCCCTCGAACACCGGGTTCGGATTCACGTTTCTCGCTGCTTGAGTGAGGGCGTACCCACCATGTCGGATGTGGCGGGGCACTTCAGCATGAGCGGGCGCACATTACAACGCCGACTATCTGAGCTGGGCTACTCCTATCAAACGCTGGTAGATGAGTCGCGGCGTCAGTTAGCCGAACGACTTTTGCAGCAGACCGACTACTCCCTGGCGGAAGTGGCTTTTATGACGGGTTTTTCTGAGCAAAGCGCCTTTACGCGGGCATTCAAGCGCTGGGCCGGGCAAACGCCGCGATCGTTTCGCCTGAGTTGCCCTTCTAAACCGAACTAAATTGACCTTGGCGCGTCGGGTCAAAATTTCGGCAGCGGCTGTCAAGAAATGCCACAGTAAGACTTTTTATAGTTGGCTTGTCGTTAACTCAAGTAAAAGCAAGCCATGAACACCAACCAAAATCAAACTCAAATCCAAAAGGGACTGACCCTCGTTCTCGGCGGCACTGGCAAGACAGGCCGACGGATCGCCGCTGCTTTACAGGCAAAGGGCGTACCGACTCGGATCGGTTCGCGCTCAGCTAATCCAGCGTTTGATTGGCACCACGAAGCCGGATGGGATGCTTGCCTGCACGATGTTGAAGCGGTTTATATCAACTACGCGCCAGACCTTGCTATGCCCGGTGCAACGGATGCGATTCAGTCTTTTGTCGATCGCGCTAAAGACCACAACGTCAAGCGCCTGGTACTCTTGTCGGGTCGGGGCGAAGCCGAAGCCCAAGCCTGTGAACGGATTGTTCAGGAGAGTGGTTTGGAATGGACCATCGTTCGAGCTAGCTGGTTCAACCAAAACTTCTCGGAGGGGGCGTTTCTCGACATGGTTATGGCAGGTCAGATCACGCTTCCAGCAGGCGACATTCCAGAGCCATTTGTCGATGTGGATGACATTGCTGAAGTCGCTGTCGCTGCGCTTATAGAGCCGGGGCATGCTGGAGAAGTCTACGAAGTTACGGGGCCCCGCCTGATGACTTTTGCTGACATTGCCACTGAATTGTCAAACGCCATTGGTCGTGAAATTACCTATATTTCCGTTCCCCATGACGCTTTTGTGGCGGGTGTCAGAGACTCTGGTGCGCCCAAGGACGTGGTTTGGATGTTGGACTATCTGTTCAACACTGTGCTAGACGGTCGCAACGCCCACCTCACCGACGGGGTTCAGCGCGCCTTAGGTCGTCCCCCCAAAGATTTTGCGAATTATGCCAAAGCGGTGGCTGCCACTGATCTATGGAGGGGGGCTGCCCTTGCCGCCTCATGATCAACCGTATTCTACTGAGCGTTTCTGGAGTAATGCTACTCCTGGTCGGAGCCGCAACGCTGTTGCAACCCCATGCGTTCTTTGCCTCAGAGGGCATCGCATTAGGAAATAACCCCGGTCTATTGTCAGAGATCAGGGCTCCGGGTGGTCTGCTGATCGGATGTGCGATCGCCATCCTGCTGGGTGCTTTCCGGCAGACCATCACCCAACCCCCACTGCTGCTGGGTGCGATCGTCTACGGTTCATTCGGTCTCTCACGGTTGCTCAGTATGGTGCTCGACGGGTTGCCATCTGCCTCGCTGCTGGGAGCGATGGCTGTAGAACTGATCATCGGCGGGTGGTGCGTCATCTCCCTGGTGCGTCTCAAACCCATCTAATTGACTTCAGGGCAGTGCGATTTGCTTACAGCCATGATTTGTGAAAGCACTGCCCGCACCATCACCCTTCGGAAGCATTAACTGAACTACACACTACCAAGAGGATAAGTTATGGATCTGCTTCAAATTGCATTAACACTGGCAACACTATTGTGTTCTCTGGTTGCAGGCTTTGTGCTGGCTTTCGCCATTGTTGTGATGCCAGGCATTAAAAGCCTGAACGACCACGATTTTCTTCAAGCTTTCAAAGCGATCGATCGCGTGATTCAGAATAATCAACCGATCTTTAGTTTGGTCTGGCTGGGATCAATTTTGGGATTGGTTACTGTGGCTCTAGCTGGCATTGTTCAGTTCGATGGCATTAATCGTCTGCTCATCGGTATTGCTGCGGCTGTTTATCTGCTAGGCGTTCAGTTGCCTACGTTTACTATTAATGTGCCGCTAAATAATCAGCTGCAAATGCAGAAGCTCGACGCGATGACTGATCTTGCACTACGAGAAGTCCGAGAGAGCTTTGAACCGCGGTGGATTCAATGGAACTCCATCAGGACTATCTTCGCAATTCTCACATCAGCGCTGTTGATCAGCCTGGAATTCAAACTGTGATAGATTCGGTGAGGAACAACCCATGAAAAAAGTTGCTGTGTTCGGCGTTGCGAACGGGAAAAATCCACGCTTAGCCAACGCCTGGCGAACAGAATCGGGCTTTTCTGGTTGCCGCTCGATTCGATGAAAAACAAACTCGGTAGCGATGAAATCCCCCATGCCGACATCC
Source organism: filamentous cyanobacterium CCP3 (assembly GCA_003022385.1). GTDB lineage: Bacteria > Cyanobacteriota > Cyanobacteriia > Phormidesmidales > Phormidesmidaceae > Nodosilinea. The sequence continues at coordinate 3,523 of PYGV01000064.1, forward strand.
CGCTACCCAAGAGGTAAACTCAGACAGTCCTAATCAGCTCATAAATTCCTTGAGGTAAGTAGTCATAGCCTAACAGTGCCTATGCACGCCGACCATTTAGGATGGCATCAGTATGATGCCAGGGCTGTCTGCGGCGGGTGATGGGCACCGTTAGCCTGCTCAAGTAATCGATCTATAGTCGGATGAGTGATGTTTGGTTGGATCCAATTGCCACTCCACCATCACCTATTTAAATTTTTCTCAAAAATAAATACTAGCCCCTGTCGAAATGTCAGACTCTTGTTCGTCATAGCAGTAGAGAGCAGAGAAAACCTCTGTAATCTAATCAAACCTCTAACGGACAAGTTCTGATGAAATACGCGATTCTGGTTTACGAGACCGAGCAAGACTTGGCTAACCGCGAAATGCATATGCCTGCCTACAACGCTTACTCGCAGGCTCTCGCTGATGCAGGAGTGATGGTAGGCGGCGCGGCACTTCATCCTAGTCATACAGGCACAACTATCCGCCTGCAAAACGGACAACGGAACGTTCAAGATGGCCCCTATGCTGACACAAAAGAACAACTGGGCGGCTTTTTTCTGATTGATGTCTCAGATCTAGACGTGGCTCTAGATTGGGCAGCTCGTTGTCCTGCAGCGAGTAATTGCGCTGTTGAAGTGCGTCCTTTGCTATAGCGGCTCTCAATCCCGTGAAGTACACCTAAAGGGCTGGAAGCCTTTCACCGCTTTATCTTAGCTATACCTCATGTTGAGAATAACCGCTATGCCCACAACCCAAAAATAGGAGATGACTTGATGAAACTCTATTATGTTCCACCCTCTCCAAACACTCGCAAAGTTCATGCTGTGGCAATTCACCTGGAACTGCCGCTCGACCTGCGATTGGTGGATTTGCAGAAAGGTGAACAACGCGCCCCAGAGTTTGTGCGGTTAAATCCAACGGGGCGCACGCCGGTCTTGCAAGATGGCGAATTTATCCTGTGGGAGTCCACTGCGATTATGCAATATTTGGCCAGTCAGGTGCCCAATTCTCTTTGGCCAGAAGTTCCGCAGATTCGAGCGGACATCATGCGCTGGCAAAGTTGGCAACTCGCTCACTGGCAAACAGCCTGTCTGCCCCTGCAATTCGAGAACGTTGTCAAGCAGATTTTACACTTGGGTGATCCTGACCCACAGGTTGTAAAACAGGCGACTGAACGGTTTCATCAAGAAGCGATCGCCCTAAATAATCATCTGGCAGAATGTGAATTCTTAGTCAATGCCACCTTGACATTGGCTGACTTTTCGGTTGCCAGCGACTTAACCTATGCAGTGCCTGGGCGATTCCCGTTAGAAGACTACCCTCATATTCGCACTTGGTATAGTCGGATTGAGCAGTTACCTGCTTGGCAACAGACTGCACCAAGAGGTTAAACACAGATGGATGCACGTCGAGCGGCAGAATTGGCTGTCCGCAATTCCTATAGCAGATTGGTTGCCTATCTAGCAGCCCAAACACGAGATGTGGCGGCGGCTGAAGATGCCCTCGGCGATGCTTTCCTGATAGCCTTAAAAACTTGGACGGAAATCGGAGTTCCCAAAAATCCTGAAGCATGGCTTTTGGTCACGGCGAGGCATCGATGGATTGACACTGCACGTCGTACCCAAGTTCAGGATAAAATCCTCAACACCTTAAAGCTGAACGAATTGGCATCGCAACCTGAAGCCTCTTTTGACGGGGTGAACATTCCCGATGAGCGCCTGAAATTACTGTTCATTTGTGCTCACCCAGCGATTGATCCTGCCATTCATACCCCGTTGATGTTGCAAACAGTGCTTGGTCTGAACGCAGCACAAATTGCTTCTGTGTTTCTGGTGGCACCTGCCACCATGAGCCAACGCCTAGTCAGGGCAAAGACAAAGATTCGGGATGCGGGTATCGCGTTTGAATTGCCAGAAGCGGCAGAATTGCCGACCCGACTGGCGGCGGTGTTAGAAGCGATTTATGCCGCCTACACTAATGCTTGGGAAACAATCGACGGCGGTGACCCTCGGCATCAAGGATTAGCGGAAGAAGCGATTTGGTTAGTCCGCTTATGTATTCAATTAATGCCTCAAGCACCGGAAGCACGCGGATTACTTGCCCTCATGCTTTATTGCGAAGCTCGTCGCGAAGCTCGTCGCGGCCAGGGTGCTTACATCCCCCTATTGCAGCAAAATACGCAGCTTTGGTCCCAGCCCATGATCAATGAAGCCGAACGCGAACTCGCCCAGGCGGCTACATTTAAGCAACTGGGGCGATTTCAGTTGGAAGCGGCGATTCAATCGATCCATGCCCAACGTGCTGTCACCCAACAGGTTAATTGGGAAGCACTGGCATTGTTATACGAAGGATTGATTCAGCTTTCACCAACGCTCGGTGCATTCGTGAGTCAGGCGGCGGCGATCGCGAAAGCCAAAGGATTAGACCAAGGTTTAGCGCGGCTCGACGCATTGCCGATCGAACCTATCAAGAACTACCAACCCTACTGGGCGCTGAAGGCTGATTTACTGAAGCAACTAGGGCGCAAGTCTGAAGCCCAACAAGCTTACTCACGAGCAATCGGCTTAACCGAAGGGTTTGCCATTCGTGAGTTTCTTCTCGATCAGTCTTCTCGATTAGATGAGTAGAATATATCAAGTTCCCGCAGGCTAACGCCCCCAATGCACACCGACCGTACAGAAGTTATCTGTTGGAAGTTCGAGGTTGTCTGCGGCGGGTAATTGGGGGCGTTAGTGCAATGGTTATCAAAACGTCATAGTTAGGACGTTTTGATAACTGTATAGATAGGGTTCATCGTCAGCCTGTTCAACAGCGAGGGCCGAGTTGGGCAAAGCTAAGGGGGAAGGATGAGATCGACAGATGCCTCAATTCTATTTAGAGGGCCATCGATTCTAGTTTGAGCTGCGTCAACGAAGTAAATTATAGAGACGACGGTGCTCTAAACAGAATCGACAGAGGAAATTATAGAAACGGCGGGCTTCTAAACAGAATCGATGGTGCCCTAGACAGAAACGACGGTGTTCTTTAGCGAATCGGCACAGCCCGATGCCAATACCAGCTCTCTTGGCCAACGCCACTCATGCTTTCTAGCCCCTAGGTGACTGATTGCCCAGCACTCGCTCCGCTCAGCCAACGCCCCCGCCCAGGCGACGCTGGCTGAGCGGAGTCGAAGCCAGGGTCGCCCGAGCGGGCGATGCTCTAAAGTCGCTTTCCGCCGCCTGGGTGGCAATGACGTTGAAACTCCATGTCTTGGCTAGTCCCTGACTGCCTCGTACCGCTAGGCCACCCCAGCAAACAGCGCCTCGTAGGGCTGGGGGTTGGCGTTCTCCTGGGCCACAATTTCGACAATTTTGTCGCGCGACTGGGGCAGGTACAGCGCCTCGACGCAGGTTTGAGCCACCTTTTGGCGCGACACGCTGCCCTCAAACAGCGTATCGGCCGGGGCCATAACCAGCGCTCGGCTGTCGGTGTCATCCTCTTTGAGTCCGCCGGGGCGAACGATGGTGTAGGTGAGGCCGCTGGCCTGCAGGTAGGCCTCGGCCTGCTGCTTCCAGTAAAGAATTAAAAAGAATAGATTGAGGGGGTGGAAAAAGCGCGAAACGCACAGCGATGACACCATGACGAAGTGCTCAATGCCGGTTTCTTTGGCCACATCGACCAGGTTTTTGGTGCCCTCAAAGTCAACCTGGTAGGGGGCGGTGGGGTCGAAGCCGGGGCGAGCGCCGGTCGCGGAGATCAAAACGGTGCAGCCGCCGCTGATGGACGATCGCCCCTCGAGAGTTATCGCTCTGCGAATGCTGTCTTTGTCGGTCACGTCGCCCTCGGCCAGCGTGACTTCGATGGGCAGCTGAGAGCGAGCCGCAGCGGCATCGCGAACAAAAGCAACCACTGGCACGCCGCGACTGACGAGCTGCTTCACAATTCTAGAGCCGGTCGCCCCGGTTGCCCCTGCGACGAATGCTTTCACTTGCGCCCTCTCCCTGTTGATAACTGGCCTGATTCTAAGGAATGGCCGTTGAAAAAGGAACCATCCTAGGGCCAGTTCTAGAATTCGTTAGATGAAATCGTGATAGTCATAACAGTTCTGAGGGGCACACTTGAGATACTAAAGCCTTACGATAGGTTAAAGCTTTGGCGCAATCAAACTATCCGATGTTGTTTAAGCAAGTGGTTGCACAGTGACTCTGGAATCCACATCGTCTGCTCAAAATACCCCTGCTCTGCCGCTGATTACAGCGACCGAAGGTGGTGGAATAGAGCGTGAGGCGGGCAAACATTTGCCGCTAGAGGCGACCGCAGCCGAACCAGCCCTCTCGGCCTCGACCGGGGCGCCGCTGCTGCTGGAAGGGCACTTCGCTGGCAAAATGGATATGGCCGCCGACATCGACACGGTAGGGCGCTACCTGAACAGTCACCGGGGCTGGTTTACCCGCTGCGCCCAACCTATGCAGGTGGAGCCCCTCTCTGACCACGGCTATGCGCTGGTAGTAGGCCGTTTTTCGGTGCTAGGTTATGAAGTAGAGCCCAAGGTGGGTCTGTATTTATCTCCCCTTGACCACCAGGTCTACCGGATTGACACCATACCTGTACCGGGCTACGTGCCGCCGGGCTACGATGTCGATTTTCAGGCTGTGATGCGCTTGCAGGAGACCCCTGAGGCCGTACCGCCAGCGACAGCGTTAACTCAGGTGGACTGGGAGTTGAGCCTGGCAGTCAAAATTCACATGCCGCGCCTGCTCAACTCGGTGCCGCGATCGCTGCTCAAGTCGTCGGGCGATCGCCTGCTCAACCAGGTGGTGCGCCAGGTCTCCAAGCGGCTGACCCGCAAGGTGCAGGAAGACTTTCACCACAGCCACAACCTGCCCCTGCCCGAGAGCTACCGGGGCCACCATTTCTGGTCGAGCTGGGGACGGCGATCGAGCGGTGGTGCTAGCGATAGTCAGGCCTAGATCGCTGGTGCTGAAGCCATGGGACAGTCCCCGGCTGGATGCCGTGTCGCCTGGACACCTTGGTTGTGTTGCTCACTTAGGAGGCGGAGCCTTCGATGAGCCTTGGTTGTGTTGCTCACTTAGGAGGCGGAGCCTCCGATGAGCGTTCCCATGTAGGGCTTGGGAACGAGAAGTCGTGAATAAAGCGATCGCGGCCCAGGATTTTCCCGTGAGCCGCGGTCGCTGACGATGGAGATGGCCTGGTTCTAAACCCAGACCTTTGCTTTAAGGATTAGGATCCGGCTGAGGCCTGGAGGTCGGACAGCAGCCGCTGCACAATTTTCATGCCGGTAAAGGCCTGCCAGCTAAACAGCCCCACCAGCACGACGTTGAGGCTGATGTGGGTGAGCCGAGCCGTTTCATTGCCCTTTTGCATAAAGGGCACCAGGGCGGCAGAGACCGCGATTAGGGTGGTCATGCCCAGGCCCACCAGCAGGTGAGGCCCCACGAACAGCTTGCCCGCCTCCAGGTAGGTGACCCCCATGGCACCCACACTGCCAAGCACCATAAACGCCAGCAGGGCGGAGCCCACTTTGTGGTGCTTAAGGGCAAACTTGCCCTTGATCAGTTCTTTGCGGGTTTCGGCATCGGCCAGGCGGGTGCGGCGAGACTGAATGCCCAGGTATAAAGCGTAGAGGGTAGTGGCCAGCAGCAGCCACATGATGACGGGGTGAACAAAGTTGAGCCAGGGTTGAAGGGTGTCTAAAGTCATGGGGCTCCGTTGTGACTGGTTTCGGCGTTACATTTATTTAACAAAATTATAGGAGCACAGTTTCTGGCTTGGCAAAGCTTTGGTCAAAATGGAAGGGGCCAGGCGGGAACCTGGTCGCGGTAACAGCGTCGTGCAGGGATAGACCTGTGTATAGCCCCCAGCCATCAATACACAGGCCATCTTACACAGGACGCACGGCCCCCACTAGTTAGGTAATTGGCGCTACTAGAGAAAAACTTAGGGAGACACCATGGGGCGATTGACCAAAGGCCAGGCTACGCCAACGCAGCGGTTTATGGCAACGCTACTGGCCAGCTTTTTAGGGGTGGTGCTGCTGAGTCAGGGGTTGGGCAATCCAGGATTTGCCGCCGAGCCTGGGGTGCTGGCAGACCGTGCAGCGCCAGCCTCAGCGCCGCCAGCACTGACGAATGCCGAAGACACGCTGCGGGTTGACCCGGCCTCGCGGCCCGAAAATACGCTGCCCACAGGCGATGTGGAGCCGCCCGACGGCACCCTCAAGCTGCCGCCCAAAGAGCCTGAGATGCCAACCCTTGAGCCGGAGGCAGCGGCTGAGGACGGGGCTGAGATCGCCGCGCCTGATTTTAATTCGCCCGTGGGCCGAGCCCTGCTGCTGTCGGGGCTGTCGCCCGAGCAGGCCAAGCGCAGCGAAGTACTAATGCAGGCCGATCGCCTCTACCTGGCGGGCGATCGCGCCGATGCGGAGCTGCTCTACCGGGCCGCCAAAGATCCTGAGTGGCTGGCCGAGGCGGGAACCGAGGAGGCGATCGCACCTTTGACAGACCCCGCCGCTTTGCCCCCCGCCGGGCAGGTCTACTGGCGCGAGGCCCAGGCCGGGGCCGAGTCGGAGTTCCCCAACCGGGCGCTGGTGCCGCTAGAGCTGCTGGTGAAGAATTACCCGGAGTTTTTGCCGGGGCAGGCCCTCTACGCCCGCTACCTGGTGCAAAATGACCGGGCCGACGAGGCGCTGAGGGTGCTGGAGGCGGCGATCGCCCGCTACCCCTTTAACCCCGACCTGCTCAAGGCCCAGGCGGAAGTGCAGATGGCCCGCCAGCAGTGGATCGAGGCCGCCATCAGCGCTAACCAGTTTGCCATTCTCAACCCCGAGCACCCCGAAGCAGAGGCCATGAGCGCCCTGGCGCGGCAAAACCTCGATCGCTTTCGTGGCGAGATGAACCAAACCCTGACCCGCAACCTGGTGTCAAACATTATCACCGGGGCGGCGGGGTACATTCTTACAGGCGGGCTGCTCGGGCCGTTTAGCGCCATCAACTCCGGCATTTTGATGATGCAGGGCGAAAGCGGCCTGGGCCATCAGGTGGCCGAGCAGGTCAAGCGCCAGCTGCCGATGGTTGACGATCCTGAAATTCGGGCCTACGTCAACGACATGGGCCAGGAGCTAGCCGAACTGGCGGGGCGCGACGAGTTTGACTACAGCTTTGAGGTGATTATGGATGACAGCCTCAACGCCTTTGCCCTACCCGGCGGCAAAATCTTTATCAACGCCGGAGCAATTGTCAAAAGCCATTCCGAAGCCGAACTGGCCGGACTCTTGGCCCACGAAATTTCCCACGCGGTGCTCTCCCACGGCTTTCAGATGGTGACCCAGGGCAATCTCACCTCCAGTCTGGCCTCCTTCATCCCCATTCCTGAAGTGGCCAACATTGCCGCTGGCCTGATTGTATCGAGCTACTCCCGCGACATGGAGCGCCAGTCCGACATTTTGGGCACCAAGCTCTTGGCCAACAACCGCTACGCCGCCGACGGCCTGCACAACCTGATGATCACCCTCGAAGAGGAGTACGGCAACCGGGGCATTAGCTGGTTTGCGTCGCACCCCAATCCGGGCGATCGCGTCAGCTACCTGAAGCAGCTGATTGACCAGGGCGGCTTTGACCGCTATGCCTATGAAGGGGTCGAGACCCACCTGAAAATGCGCCACAAAATGAGCCGCCTGATTACCGAGTACAAACTAGAGCAGGGCATTGAGGAGGACGCGCCGATTAGCGGCCCCAGGGAAAGGTAAATCTATCCGTTCATAACCAGGGGTGCAGCATGCTGCGCCCTACTCGGGGGTGGCTACTTCTTCGGGCAGGGCCTCGCTGAGGGCGCGGCGGGCAATGCGGGTGATGTAGAGGGTGACCGCCACCGTGGCGACCAGGCCCACAATGCGAATGATCCACTGTACCGTAGCGGTCTGGGGGCTACTGTCGCCAGTTCCCAGCATGGCCAGGTTGCCCACCAGCGAACCCAGGTAGACGTACATAACGGTGCCAGGCAGAATACCAACTGAGCCAATCACATAGTCTTTAAGCGAAATTTGGCTCAGCCCCAGGGAGTAGTTGAGCAGGTTGAACGGGAAAACCGGCGACAGCCGCAGCAAAAAGATAATTTTGCGGCCGTCTTTGGCGATCGCATCGTCAATGGCCTGAAACCTGGGGCTACTGGCGATTCTGCCGGCTACCCAATCGCGCGCCACGTAGCGCCCCACCAAAAACGCCGCCGTCGCCCCCAGCATGGCCCCAACAAAGACCAGAATGGACCCCTTAACCACCCCAAACACTACCCCAGCCCCCAGAGTCACCACCGAGGCGGGTACAAAAGCTACGGTAATGACGATGTAGAGCAGGATGAAGGCCAGGGGCGCGATCGCCCCTAACCCGTCAATCCAGGCCAGCGCCTGCACTAGCTGCTGCTGAAGAGAGCCAAGCAGGGATAGATCGGCGGTAGTCATCATTGTCGTTTGGGTGACGGGCGTCGGAAGCATGAGCATAAGTGCGACAGTTATGGGCGCAGCGATCATATCGGCGATCGCCAAAGTCAGAGGAAGCACGACTCCTACGCCTAGCCGCAGCAAAAAACGCAGCTTGGTGGCCGATATCGACCGCGATCTAAGTCTAATAGACATACCGTTAGGTGGCCCTTCAGTGAAAAGAGAGGACGATAGACGTCGGCGAACACGCTGAGGGTATCAGGCCCACGCCCTTCCTCTGCGCTGATAATTCCATTCAATCTCGCCCCCCTGAGATCGGCCTGAGAATCGCATAAGCATGTCTGGAGAGCCGTATCAGCCTGTTCTCAGAATGGGCTGCTAGAGTCAAGATCAGGTCGTTAAGCCACCGCTTTTGGCCTTTCCTGTAGTCCCGTGTCTATGGCGCATTTTAGGCTTTCACCCATTACCTCTCGGCTGTGGCGCGGGCAAGACCTCGATCCGGGGTCGCTGCAAACCCGCCTTACTGCCGGGGTGGTGCTGGCATCGCTGGTGGGCATTGGCTCCCTGGCGACCTGGATGGGCTGGCGGACGCAGCAAATTATGCTCAACAGCTACCGACAGGGTGCCGTTCTGATCGCCGATCGCCTGCAGGAGGACGTACGTTACTACAGCGAGATGATGCCGCCCCAGGCGGCTTTGAACCGGGTGATTGACTACCGCGCCACGGGCGACCTGGCCATTTGGGTTGAAACGCCTGCGGACGATTCGCAAAGCGAGGATTTGTCCCGGCGTCGTCTGGCCCAGTCAGAGGCGCTCACGATGGGCTCGTGGCAAACCTCGGGGGTGAGCGATGCCCTGCTCAGCATGTCTGTGCCTATGGGGGTCAAAATCGTGCCCGTGCAGGGCTGGCGACTGGTGGTGTGCGCCAGCCCGCTCGATCTGCCTGGGCTACCGCCAGCTACTCTGTATATTGCCGACGACATCACCGCCGAATACCAGGGTCTACAGCAGCTGGTGAAAATGCTGCTGCTGGCCAGTCTGGCGCTGATTAGCCTGCTGTCAGTAGCCTTTGCCCTCTACATTCGCCGCACCCTCAGCCCAATTCGACGACTGAACCGACTGGCTGGCCAGGTCACCGCTGATACCCTCGATTGCCCCCTCAACCTGGAGGCCGCCCCCACCGAACTGCAAGAACTGGTGCGCAGCTACAACCTGATGCTGGCCCGCCTGGACAAGGCCTGGGGGCAGCAAAAACGTCTGGTCAACGATATTTCCCACGAGCTGCGTACGCCGCTGTCGCTGGTGCAGGGCTACTTAGAGAGCACCCTGCGGCGGGGGCAAAACCTCACCGCCGCCCAGCGCGAGGGGCTAGAGATTGCCGCCGCTGAGGCCAGCCGCACCACCCGCCTGCTGAGCGAAATTTTGGACCTGGCCCGTCTGGACAATGGTCAGGGAGCGCTCCAGCTAGAGGCTACCGACCTGCAGGATGTCATTCACCAGGCGGTGGCGATCGCCGCCACCGCCCGACCCAGCTCTGAGCCTCGGGTCAAGGTCACAGCCTGTGCCCCTGTAGTCGCCCAGGTCGATCGCCAAAAGCTCTGCACTGCTCTGGTTGAACTGCTCGACAATGCCCTCCGCTACGGCGACCCGCAGCAGCCGGTGCAGATTTCGCTGACCACCCAGGAGGGCTGGGCTTCGATTCAGGTGCAAGACCAGGGGTTGGGCATTCCAGCATTCTGCCAGGGCGATATTTTTGAGCCGTTTTACCGCGTCGATGAGGCCCGGAGCCGCACCAGCGGCGGTACCGGGCTGGGGCTAACCCTGGTGCGATCGCTGGTGGCGGCGATGGCAGGCCAGATTAGCGTTCAGTCGCAGCCCAACTGTGGCAGCGTATTTACCCTGCGCATTCCCATCTAAATACCGAATACCGATCTGATCTGGAGACACCCATGAGCGCCCGTATTTTAGTGGTAGAAGACGAAGAAAAGCTGGCCAAGTTTGTGCAGCTCGAACTGTCCTACGAGGGCTATGAAGTGAGTGTGGCCCACGACGGCCTCTCGGGGCTGATGGCCGCCCGTGACCAAACCCCCGATCTGATCATTCTCGACTGGATGATGCCGGGGCTATCGGGGGTTGAGGTCTGCCGCCGCCTGCGCCAGACCGGCACCGCCACCCCCGTCATTTTGCTTACCGCCAAAGACGAAGTCAGCGATCGCGTGGAAGGGCTGGATGCCGGGGCCGACGACTACGTGGTCAAACCCTTCAGCATTGAAGAACTGCTGGCCCGGGTGCGCGCCCACCTGCGCCGCATTGAGCCGCAGGACGCCGAACTTTTGGTGTTTGGCGACCTCACCCTCGATCGCCGCAGTCGCGAAGTGCGTCGAGGGCAGCGAGCGATCGAGCTCACCGCCAAGGAATTTGACCTGCTCGACTATTTAATGACCAACCCGCGCCAGGTGCTCACCCGCGATCGCATCCTCGAACAGGTGTGGGGCTACGACTTTATGGGCGACTCCAACATCATCGAGGTGTACGTGCGCTACCTGCGCCTCAAGCTCGAAGCCGAGGGCGAAAGCCGCCTGATTCAAACCATGCGCGGCGTCGGCTACGTGCTGCGCGATTAATACCGAATCCGAGTCACACAGTCCCGATTCCCTACCCCCGATTCAGCAGGGCAAACAACCGTTTGCCCTGCTGAATCGGGGGTAGCCAAGCAAGATTTGGGATAGCGCGGTGTCGATCCCCCGTCGATGGCACCGCAAAAAAGCCCGACCTGAGGCCGGGCTAGTGGATGTGAGTCAGGTGCGAACCACATTTCTAGCGAAATGCTTGATTGGTTCCAGTTTCATCATGGCGACTAGGGCCATGGTCTGGGTTAATGCCAGATTAATTTAGCGTTCTGCGCTGACCGCAACCCTACCGCTGAGTCTCGGGGGGTAGCACTTCTTCCGTCGAGCGCTCCAGCATAGTGGCGCGGCGGTTTTGCTGCTGCTGACGGTTGCGAACCAGAAGGCGACGGGCCTGATCTTGAGTCGAAATCATGGGAAATCCTCGAAAAATTCTGTATCTAAAGTTACCGAATACTATTTAACAATACCCTTTCCTGCTGCCGCTGAGGTTAAGGTTGCGCTAGAGAGACGTTAATTTTTGAGATGACTAGTGTTACTAAAGCAGTGGCAGCAGTCTCCTGGGGCTGATCCCGGCGGGGGCTGGTCGCTGACCCATAGGCGATTACAGGGCAGGATAATACCTTGGTAGGATGAAGACTGAATTGCCAAGAGGTCTACGGTGCAGAAGGCGTTAAAAGTGGCCCGCGTCATGCTGTCGGTGTACTACGCCTACATGGTGGAATATCGGGCTGAGCTGGTGTTTTGGGTGCTCTCGGGCACGTTTCCGCTAATTTTGATGGGGCTGTGGGTAGAGGCGGCCCAGGGCGACCAGTTCGACCTCAGCCCGACGGATCTGGTGCGCTACTTTTTGGCGGTATTTTTGGTGCGCCAGTTTACCGTGGTCTGGGTGATCTGGGAGTTTGAGCGCGAGGTGGTGGAGGGCAGGCTGTCGCCCTACCTGCTGCAGCCGGTCGACCCCGCCTGGCGGCACTTTTTTAGTCACGTATCGGAACGGTTTGCCCGACTGCCCTTCGCTTTTTTGCTGGTGGGGCTATTTTTGCTGCTCTACCCCTACGCCGCCTGGTGGCCCCGCCTCGACAACCTGCTGCTGGGGCTGTTGGCCACCGTGTTGGCCTTTTGCCTGCGGTTTGTGATGCAGTACACCTTTGCCCTGGCCGCTTTTTGGACAGAGCGGGCCAGCGCCCTGGAGCAGTTCTGGTTTTTGCTCTACACTTTCCTGTCGGGCATGGTGGCCCCGCTGTCGCTGTTCCCTGATGCGGTGCGTGAGGTGGTGCTGTGGACGCCCTTCCCCTACCTGATCTACTTTCCGGCCAGCCTGCTGATCAACCGACCCGAGAACGTGGTGCGGGGGTTTGCGGCCATGATTCTGTGGTCGGCGCTGTTTTGGGGGCTGAATCGCTGGCTGTGGCGACGGGGGCTGCGCCAGTACTCAGGAATGGGGGCTTAATGGAACGCTATTGGAAGGTGCTGAGGCTGTTCTGGAGTACGGCGATCGCCGCCGAGCTGGAGTATCGCCTCAATTTTTTGGTTACCGCGCTGATCAGCCTGGGGGGGCTGGCGGGCAGTCTGTTTGGCCTATTTTTGTTCTACCGCACCGGCTACGAGTTTGAGGGCTGGAGTTGGGAGGCCGCCCTGCTGGTACTGGGCCTCTTCACCGTCTTGCAGGGGTTCTCGGCGATGGTGCTGATCCCTAACCTGAACAAAATCGTCAACCAGGTGCAGCAGGGCACCCTCGACTTTGTGCTGCTGAAACCGATCAGCTCGCAGTTCTGGCTTTCGACCCGGATTATTTCCCCCTGGGGGCTGCCCGATGTAGTTTTTGGGCTGGTGATGATCGGCTACGGCGGCAGTCGTCTGGGGCTGGGCTGGGCCGACTACGGGCTGGCGATTTTACCCCTGGCCCTGGGGGCAATTACCCTCTACAGCCTGTGGTTTATGCTGGGGGCCACCAGCATCTGGTTTGTCAAAATCTACAATGTCACCGAGGTGCTGCGGGGGCTGCTGGAGGCCGGACGGTTCCCGATCGCGGCCTATCCGGTGGCCTATCGGGTGTTTTTTACCTTTGTGGTGCCGGTGGCGTTTTTGACTACCGTACCGGCCCAGACCATGCTGGGCCAGGGCGGACGCGGATGGCTGCTGGCCTCGGCGCTGCTGGCCCTGGTGCTGCTGGTGGTGGCAAACCGCTTCTGGCGCTTTGCCCTGCGGTTTTACACCAGTGCCTCCAGCTAGGTTGGCTACTCCAGCCAGCGTTTGAGCCAGCCGCTGCCCTGGGTGACAACATTGCCGCGATCGCCCCAGTAACGGTTACTTTCGGCCACGTACAGGGTTTGGAGCTGAAGCGGCTGGGGCCGCGATCGCCGGGTTGCCTCGGCCAGCCAGCGCTGGTATGCCGCCAGTTCTTTGCCCTGCAACAGCAGGGCCGAGTCGCGTCGCTGCCGCTCCCACTGCAGGGCTTTGACTAGAAGCTGGGTATGAATCTGGTAATGATTAGCCTGGTGGTGCAGCATTTGCAGGAGCTGATGGCCCTCGGCAGTTTGCGCCAGCGGCGGCTGGCTGGCGCGCAGGTCGATGGTCTCCAGGGTTTGCAGCGGCTCTGGCAGGCGGTCGGTCGGTACGGTTTCAGCCAGCACCGGCACAATCCGCTTGTGCATGCTGAGGGCAAACAGCAGCCCCTGCAGACAAAGTGCATCGGTTAAAGAACGCGGTGTAATCACCAGCAGGTAGTTGTCGCACGATTCGACCGCGCGCGCGATAGCTGACTCTGGGTCAACGGTGGTGGGCCAGGGCTGGGGGCATTCCCAATAGGCAATCTTGGCCTCACTCAGCAGCTGACTCAGGGCATTTATGGTGGTGACGGTGGGCGTAGGGGAGGCGGCAACCGGCCCCGATCGCGCGGCCCTAGGGCTATCTTCGGCAGCATAGGCCAAAAATACCTGAGCTGTCAGGCCGGTAGAGTGCTGGCGATCGCCAGCCGCGGTTAAGTGGTTCAAAACTTGCACCCATGTTTGCAGTGCGGCCAACCCATGACAGGCCCATTAGCCTCTCTGCCTGAGGGTATGCTTCTAAGCCTTGGGCATGAGAATACCCATTTTTGCCAGCAAGGGCAACTATGTCAGGCGGCAGCTTTTACCTAGGTAGCGATCGCTACGTTCTCGCCCCCAGCCGTCGAGCGAGGGCAGTGGTTTTACCCCTGCGCTGAGGCCGCGATCGCCCTCAGCGCGTCCAGAATCTCCGCAAAGCTGGGGCGCCCCAGCACGGCGGGCTGCATGCAGGCCTGCTGCAGCGGACGGAGATGGTGGGCAGACGGGCAGCGATCGCACAGATCTTCGAGCAGGCAGCCAAAGGCTCTCACCTCCAGCCGCTCCAGGGCCGGGGCTACGGCGCGATCGGCTGGGTCATAAAAACTGGCGGCGCCAAAATCGCTGAGGCGAGCGTCTCCTGCCGGGTTGACCAGCATGTTGTGGGGATACAGGTCGCCGTGGAGAATGCCCCGGCTGTGCAGATGGGCGGCGGCGGCGGCGACTCCCTGGGCAATCGCCAGGACGGCCGCCAGCCCAAATTCGGTACCGGCTGGGTAGATATCGCGGGTGCAGCTCTCCAGGCTGGGCGGCCCGCCCAGCACCCGGTAGGTGTCGGGCACCAGGGGCAGCACCAGGCATTGCTTTTGTTCGGGATGCTGAACCACCTGCCCCAGGGGGCCAATCAGGTGCGGGTGCGACCCAGCCGCAATACAGGCTCGCAGTTCGTCCTCCGGCAGGCCGTCGCTCGTGATGGCCCCCTTAAACAGCTTGATGGCCACTGGCACCTGGCCCTGGGGCTGTCGCCACACCCCACGCGAAATGACGCCAGAGGCCCCCTGGCCCAGCACCTCCCCCAGCCTGAGGTCGGCCCAGGGAATCTGGGGCAGGGCGGTCGAGCCAACTGATGTTACTCCATGACTAAAGGGGTTGCCCGCGTAGGCCAGCCAGCTCAATCGAGGCAGGCTGAGCAACCCCAGGGGCAGATGGTCAAGCTGGTTGGCGGCAATGCGAATCAGCTCTAAGTTTTGGCAGGCGGTCAGGCTCTCGGGCAGGGCCTGCAGCTGGTTGCCCGCCAGCATTAGCTTTTGCAGGTGGGGCAAGCGGCCGATCGACTCGGGCAGCGATCGCAGGCGGTTGTCGGTCAAAATCAGCCAGCGGGTCTGAGGCGGCAGCGACTCAGACGGTACGGTGGCAATCTGGTTGGCCTTAAAGCCAATCATCGAGAGGCTGGGGCACTGGGCCAGCACTTCGGGCACTCGCTCAAAACAGTTGTTGTTAAAGAAAACAACCCGCAGGTTGTGCAGCTTGGCGAAGCTATCGGGCAGGGTAGAGAGAGCGTTATTGGAAAGATCGAGAATTTCGAGGCTGTCGGCCAAATCCAGAATCTCTTCAGGAAACGTGGTCAGACCTGAAGCCAACGTCAGCCGTGGGGTATCGAGCAGGGGGCGCGATCGCAGCATTTCCAGACTGTGCATTGGGTGGCCTCAGAGTGGTTCGGAGTGATTCGGGGTGAATTCAACGTGCTAAGGCCTAATGTGGCACTTTCTGCTGGCCGTACCGGTAAAACTTTGGTGTAGTTTGCCCCCCGAGACGGTAAAAAAACGGCTATGGCGGTGGCCACACAAAAAAGTCTGGGCGTTCCACAATCGCTCGTCTAGCGACTGCCAAAGATGGTTAACCCCCGGTGCCAGGTCAGGTAGACGGTTGCCCCCGCCCCCAGGGTGAGCAGACTGCCCAGGATGAGAAACAGCAGCCCCAGCCAGCGAGCGGTGAACTGCTCGCGATCGAGGGACATCAGATAATCGGCTTTGGTCTCAAACCCGATCTGGGCCGCTCCGACCACGGGGCTGTCGCCAGCGACAGTCAGCGTGCCCAACACCAAAATCGGGTCCTCAGCCTGAAACCCTTCGTAAACGCGATGGTCAGTGACCGGCCCTTGGCCATCTCGACCGTCCTCTACCTTTGAAGCCGTAGAGCGCAGACTGTACTCCGCCATGATCTCCACCGTGCCCCCAGGAATCTCGACCCACAGAGTCGGCGTGTAGCTGCGCACCTGGTCCCACGCCCACTCGCCGTCGCGGCGCACCCGCTGGTACTCCTTGTAGGCCACCAGGGGCGGGCGATCGCTGGGGGCGGTGCGATCGCTCACCCGGCCTTCCAACAGCACCCGTGCCCCCCGCTCATTGAGCGTATCGATTGTGGCCACCCGCAGTCGGGCCACCTCCTGGGCATGGCCGGCGATCGTCTGGGGTAACACCACCCGAATGACACCGCCAGCGATTAAAAAAGGAACCCCAACCGCAGCCAATATGCCTGGCAACAGCCAGCGCTCCCATTTGCTCATTGCTCTTCCTCATGGGCCCTGATCGGGTTGGCATCCAAGCACTGTTGGCCTGGCTCAGGGACGATTCACACCTTCAGGAATTTTGCAGGGCCTGGGGTTCAGGGGTAGCACCCAGCGCCTCTTTTTCTTTATCGAGCCGCCGCTTGCGAGCGTAGAGCTGAATCGTTGCGGCCATAAACACCACCAGCCCCACCATCAGCCAGGTCGTGATCCCCGTAGGAAAGTTGTTCTTAAAGATGACCAGCATGACAATCGCCACCAGCAGCAGGGTCGGCGCCTCATTGAGCGCCCGCAGTTGCTGACTCGACCACTGACATTCGCCCCGATGCAGCCGTCGCATCAGCCGACCGCAGTAGAAGTGGTACACCAGCAGCAGGGCCACCAGGCCGAGCTTGGCGTGCATCCAGCCGTCTTTGAGGTACTCAGGCATTTGCACCAGCAGCCCCACCGCCATCGCCACCGTCACCACCATCCCCGGAGTGGTAATAATGCCGTAAAGGCGCTTCTCCATGATGGTGTACTGCTTTTTGAGAATGCCCTGGGCCGGTTCTGGCTCCGCCTCGGCCTCCACGTGGTAGATAAACAGGCGCACCAGGTAAAACAACCCAGCAAACCACACCACCACCCCAATAATGTGAAACGCTTTGAACCAGTAGTAGGCCATAGTCTTCTTCTGTAGCCCGCAAAAGCAGCGCTCTGGCGGGATGTTGCAAACCGTTAAGTACGCTTCCCATTGTTATGCAATGGTTTGCCCTTGAGAAGACGGGCGC
>PYGV01000330.1 GCA_003022385.1 filamentous cyanobacterium CCP3
GGGGGCCACCTGCCGCAGCCAGGCGGTATTGCAGCGGGTTGTATACGATCGCATGCTGCACAAGGCCGAGGGCTACTTCTCGTCCTGTCTGCGCATTTTTCGCGACCTGCAGCAGCCGGAGCTAGTGGGCAAGTTTATTCATGCCCTGGCGGAGGTGCAGCAGAAGCTGGGGGCCTGGGCGGCGCTGGCCCGCACCGCCGAAGAGGGGCTGACCCTGCACCGCCAGGACCCCGTGCGCCTGGCCCGCGACCACGGCTACCTGGCCGAGGTGGCCCTGGCCTCCAACGATGTCGCCACCGCCCAAACTCAGGCCGAGCGCGCCCTGGATATTTTGGCGATCGCGGGGGCCATCAACGCCGGGGGCACTTCTGGGTCCACCGTTGAGATCACGCCCACCCCCGCCGACCTACCCACCGCCGCCGCTGAACTCTCGGTCGCCAATCAGTACCAGCGGGGCTGGTATCTCTACCTGCTGGGGCGCGTGCACATCGCCCAGGGCCAGTCTGAGGCCGCCATTGCCCTGCTCGAAGACGCCTGCACCCACACCGACCCCAAGAACGATCTGCCCCTCTACCGCAGCATTCTGCAAACCCTGCAAAAGCAGTACTACCACCAAAAAAACTACCGCGCCGCCTTTGGGGTTAAGCTCAAACAGCGCCGGGTCGACACGCGCTTTCGGCTGCGGGCCTTCATTGGTGCGGGCGAAATTCAGCCCCAGGATTACCCCGTGCTGGCGGCGCGATGGTCAACGACCGGCCTCAGGCCATCGCCTCAGCCCGTTCTGGCTACCGAGATTCAGGCCTCGGGTCGCCAGGTCGATGTCGAAGCCCTCACCGACCGGCTAGAGCAGGCCCGCTACCCGCTGATCGTCATCCACGGGCCGTCGGGGGTGGGCAAAAGCTCCATTCTCTACGCCGGGCTGCTGCCCGCCCTGAGCAAGTCATTTCCGGAGGGGCGATCGACGCTGCCGGTGCTGGTCAGGGGCTACCGCGACTGGCCCGACGAGGTGAATCAGGCCCTGGCCCTGGCCCTACAGCAGCAGAGCGAGGGAGACGGCATCCCGCCCGCTGCCCCCATCGATCCAGACGATTTAATCACGCGCCTGAAACAGCTGACCGAACAGAGCTATCGGCAACTTGTGCTGATTTTTGACCAGTTCGAAGAATTTTTTGTCGAGGCCGTGGAGCTGTTTCAGCGGCGCGACTTCTACGCCTTTTTGACTGACTGTTTGAATACTCCCTACCTGAAGGTGGTGCTGGCCCTGCGGGAAGACTACCTGCACTATCTGCTCGAAATCGAGCGCGGCTTTGACCTCGACATCATCAATAACGACATTCTCAGCCGCGACTACCGCTACTACCTGGGCAACTTCAAGGCCACCGACGCCAAGTTTTTAATTCGTCGCCTCACCGATGACGCCCACTTTTACCTCGAAACCGCTTTAATCGATCGCCTGGTTGCCGACCTGGCCAACGCCATCGGCGAAGTGCGCCCGATCGAGCTACAGGTGGTGGGGGCGCAGCTGCAGCGGCAGGACATCAGCACCCTGGCCGAATACCTGGCCCTGGGCAACCACCCCAAAGAAACCCTGGTGCAAAACTTTTTGGGCACCGTTGTCCACGATTGCGGCCCCGAGAATGCCGACCTGGCCCGCCTGGTGCTCTACCTGCTAACCGACATCGATCGCGAGAGCCGCCCCTACCGCCCCCAAAAAAGCCGTCAAGACCTGGAAGAAGAACTCGACCTGCGCGGGGCCAGCTACCAAGAAGACCAGCTAGACCTGGTGCTCGATATTCTGGTGGGGTCGGGCCTGGTGTTTTTGCTGCCCGATATCCCTATCGATCGCTACCAGCTGGTGCACGACTACCTGGTCAGCTACGCCCGCCGCGAGGCCCCAGCCCACCTGCTAGAGCGCAACCTCAGACGAGGGGCCGAGGGGGATGAGGGCCAGGGAGCTGGAGACATTCCCCAGCACACCAGCGTTGATTGGTAGGTTGGGTGGCGCGCTAGCAGAACCCAACAAAACCCTTACTGATGTTGGGTTACACTTCGTTGCACCCAAACTCCAGCGGTCTAAACAGTATCTACGAGAATCCTAAACTTTTAGTATTAACGCTGTACTAGATCTTTTGGCTTAAAAACTCTACCAGGCGCGTCACCTTGGCCGAGAGGTGACGATTGACCGGGTATAGCGCGTAGATATTGATTGGCGGCGGCGAGTAGTCGGGCAGAATCGGCTGTAGTCGTCCTTCTCGCAAATCCTGATTCACGATGAAGTCGGGCAGTATGACAAGGCCCAAACCTGCGATCGCAGCGGCCCGCAGCACCTCACCGTTGTTGCAGCACAGCGGCCCGCTAATGGGAACCCTGTGCGGCTCGTCGCCGATTAGAGTCCAGCTGTTGTCCTGCGATCGGTGGCCGTAGTGCAGACAGTCGTGCTGTTTGAGATCGTCTGGATGGGCGGGGATGCCGCGCTGCTGGAGATAGTCGGGGGCTGCACACACCACCAGCAGGCAGTGGGTCAGGGTATGGGCAATTAACCCAGCACCGGGCGGCTCGGCGGCAATGCGAAGGGTGACGTCAAAGCCTTCTTCGATCGGGTCGATACGGCGATCGTTGAGCACCAGTTCGACCTGCAGCTCGGGGTACTGGGCCATAAACTCGACCAACAGCGGGGCCAGGTGCAGGGTGCCAAAGGTCATCGGCGCGTTGATCCGCAGGCTGCCGCGCGGCTCCTGGTGCAGACGAGTGAGGGCCAGTTCCGCTTCTTCGAGGTCAGCCAGGATGGCCAGGCAGCGATCGTAGTAGGCCCGCCCGGCATCGGTAGGGGAGACTTTGCGGGTGGTGCGGTGTAGAAGCTGGGTTTGCAGGTGCTCTTCCAGGTTCATGACCAGCTTATTGACCTGCGATCGCGACAGATCCATCTCGCGGGCAGCGGCGGCGAAACCACCTGCTTCGACGACATGGGTAAAGGCGCGCATGCTTTCGAGTTTGTCCATATTGGGGAGGTGAGTGGGTGGGTGGATGGGTGGATGGGGGTTGGTCCCTGAGCGAAGTCGTTTGTCCTGTGGACAGGCTTCGCCAACGCGCTAGCGTCTCCCGTGGGCTACTTGATACACACAAGTCCATATCTAGAGGGGTTGCCCAAATCCGATCCCCCTAAATCCCCCTTAAAAAGGGGGATTTAGGGGGATCGAAGCGAGCATTCCGGTTATTTAGAACGTTGTGTGTACTCAGTAGCTCCCGTAGGGAGAAAGGACGTAGAGCAAAATTGTCTTGTCTGGGGAGACAATGCGTCCATAAAATTAGCTATTGTCGTTTATTTGGATTCAGTATATCGTTAATTTATTCGGATGTTTCCAATCCATTGACACAGGAGGTGTCTCTAATGATTACGGTTCGTCCTGCTCATGAGCGCGGTGCTGCTAACTTCGGCTGGCTCGATTCTCGCCACACGTTCTCTTTTGGCAATTACTACGACCCTCGCCACATGGGCTTTGCCAGCCTGCGGGTCATCAACGAAGACAAGGTGCTGCCGAGCCAGGGCTTTGGCACCCACGGCCACCGCGATATGGAAATTGTTACCTACGTGCTGGATGGGGCGCTGGAGCACAAAGACAGCATCGGCACGGGTTCAGTGATTCGGCCTGGGGATGTGCAACGGATGACGGCGGGTACGGGCATTCGCCACAGCGAGTTCAATGCTTCTGATACTGAACCGGTGCACTTTTTACAGATCTGGATTTTGCCTGAGACCGAGGGCCTTGCCCCCGGCTATGAGCAAATTTCCGTTGCGCCGGAAGAGAAGCAGGGGCAGCTGCGCCTGGTGGGGTCTCGCGATGGCCGCGACGGCTCGATCACCATTCATCAGGATGTCAGCCTTTACGCCGCCACTCTAGCCGAGGGCGATCGCGTTGAGCATACCCTGGCCCCCGGTCGGGTGGCCTGGGTGCAGGTGGCCCGAGGGGCCGTCAGCCTGAATGGCCAAGACCTGACCGCTGGTGATGGGGCCGCCGTTAGTGACCTCGATACCCTGAGTCTGACCGGCACCAGTGAGGCCGAGGTGCTGGTGTTCGATATGGCGGCTTAGATAACTGCGGTGCATCGCTACATGAATGCACCCTGCGTGGTCAATATCGACTACACAAGCTTGCAGAGGCAGGGGCCCCCTGCCTCTGCGGGATGTCCGTGCTACGAAATAACCTAAGAGAGGAGCGATCGATGCCTGAACCTGTGATTGCCGATACAAAACCTGTGGTGATGGAGTTGGAAGCAGGCGACTATTTCTGGTGTACCTGCGGTCAGTCTAGTAACCAGCCCTTTTGCAATGGTGCCCACGCGGGTACTGAGTTTGCGCCGATGAAATTTACCCTGGAGGAGAAAAAGCAGGTGGCGCTGTGCGCCTGCAAGTACACCCAAAACGCACCTTTCTGTGATGGAAGTCATGCCAAACTTTAGGGGCTCCTCCAGCTAGAACTGAGGTTCAAACGTCAAAGCCCCAGGTGAATCGTAAGATGCACCTGGGGCTTTGGTTTTGGTGAGAGAATGGGCCTACCGTTCTCTCATTTCTTGCTATGCGTTCAGCAATTTGGCAGCCCCCGACCCTGCGGCAAGACAATGCCGAAGACGGCGATCGCCGGGCGACCTGGCTAGA
Organism: filamentous cyanobacterium CCP3; assembly: GCA_003022385.1. Taxonomy (GTDB): domain Bacteria; phylum Cyanobacteriota; class Cyanobacteriia; order Phormidesmidales; family Phormidesmidaceae; genus Nodosilinea. The sequence continues at coordinate 4,655 of PYGV01000330.1, forward strand.
GCTGTTCTATGACCTGGTATTTGTCGCCACCATCAGCCAGCTCTCGCACTACCTGAGCGAGCACCTGAGCTGGGCGGGGGTGCTGGGCTTTGGGCTCTTCTTCGTGCCGATCTGGTGGTGCTGGGTGGGGGCAACCTTCTACGCCACCCGGTTTGATGCCGACGGGGTGTTCGATCGCCTGTTTGCCTTTGTGGAAATGGTGATTGTGGCGGCGATGGCGGTGCATGTTCACCACGGGCTCGGCGGCGGCGATGTGGGCTTTGCCCTCTGCTACGCAGCGTTTCGGGGTCTGCTGGTGCTTCAGTATCAAATCGCGGGGTACTACAACCCAACTACCAAGGGGTTGGTTAGTCGCTACAGCCTTGGGTTTGGGCTCAGCGTGCTGCTGTGGCTGGGGTCAGTGTTTGTGCCTACCCCCTGGCGCTACCTTCTGTGGATGGCCGGATTGCTGATTGACCTGGGCACGCCTCTGACGGCGGGGCGGCTGGTGGTGCAGGTGCCGCCCAGCTTTACCCACGTGCCGGAGCGGGTAGGCCTGTTTACGATCATCGTGCTGGGGGAAGCGGTGGTCGGGGTAGTGCGGGGGCTGGGCAATTTAGACTGGACGCTGGCCGCAGAGATGACGGCGGTGCTGGGGCTGGCGATCGCTTTTTGTCTCTGGTGGCTGTACTTCGACTCGGTGGATGGCTCGCCCCTGCGATCGATGCGGG
>PYGV01000065.1 GCA_003022385.1 filamentous cyanobacterium CCP3
GCCGGGCAAGCGCCTCCAGCCCCAGCCGGGCAACCGCCCGCTCCGGGTCAGGCTCGCCATCGTCCCGCTTCTCCCCCCCCGATGCCCAAGGCGGCTGAAACCCTTAAAGTCAGCGGTGGGCTCACCCTCGAAAAAATTGTGCGGGAGGCTTTTGACAAGGGCTTTTCTGACATCCACCTGGGGGTAGGAGAAATCCCTCGGTTCCGCGATCGCGGCGATATTTCACTCACCGAGTACCCCGCCACCGACGAAGCCACCTTCTACAGCTGGCTGGCAGAAATTCTTAAGCCTGAAGAAATTCAAGAGTTTCGCCAAACCCTTGACTTTGACGGGGCGGCCCAGTACGACTTCACCCGCATCCGGATCAACATTTTCGACTCCCTGCGCGGCCCCGCCATGGTGCTGCGTCTGATTCCGGTCAAAATTCTCACCCTTGACCAGCTGGGGTTCTCGCCGATTTTTCGCGATGTGTGCCATTACCACAAGGGGCTGGTGCTGGTAACGGGGCCGACCGGTTCGGGTAAATCGACCACCATGGCGGCGATGATTGACTACGTCAATACCGAAATGCCCAAAAACATCATCACCATCGAAGACCCGGTGGAATTTGTGCACACCAGCCGGCGATCGCTGATCAAGCAGCGGGAAGTGGGCATGCACACCCAAAAGTTCGACAACGCCCTCAAGGCCTCCCTGCGGGAAGACCCCGACATCATTCTGGTGGGTGAAATGCGGGATAAAGAAACCGTCAACACCGCCCTCAAGGCGGCCCAAACGGGACACCTGGTCATGGGCACCCTGCACACCAACAGCGCCGTCAAAACCGTAGAGCGGATTCTCAACCTCTACGAACCCGAGCAGCAGGCCCCGGTGCGGGTCTCGCTGGCGGAGTCGCTGGTGGCGGTGATTGCCCAGGGCCTCTGTCGTACCACTGACGGCAAGCGGGCCGCCTTCCACGACATCCTCATCAACACCGACGCCATCAAAGACTACATTCTGCGGGGCCAGCTCGATGAGGTCGAAGCGCTGATTCCCAAATGTACCTTCGACGGCATGTGCACCATGAACCAGTCGCTCTACGCCCTCTACGAGTCGGGGCGCATTACCGAAGAGACCGCGCTGGAAATGTCGCCCAAGCAAAACGAGATGGCCCAAATGCTGCGCGGCCGTGTCTAACGCCGTGATGTCTGACCGGGTTGCCCCCAGCTTTAAGGGCATTGCCCTGTTTACCCCTGGGGGCGACTGTGTCTACTGCCTGGACGAGCAAAAGCGCGCCCACTGGCATCTAGACCTCTGTGCCGCGCTGCAAGCCCAGCTGGGGCTGGTCGAGCCGCCCTACTTTCTGCTGCCCTGCTTTACGGCCACCGTAGACCGCTGGGTCAACCCTATGACCCAGGCACCGGCTATGGTGGCTGAGGCCTACCCCCGCGCCCTGCGGTTTCAGCCTCTGCTCAACGCTCTGTTTGGCCTGGGCCAGCTCCAGTGGCAGCCCAACTACAGCAGCGCCGAAGAATGTTCTGTGGCGCTCATTGAGTCGTATCGGCCCACCTTTCCGCAGCTGTGGGAATGCCATGATTTAATCATGCGCGTCGAGCAGACAGCTGAGGGGTCAGAAGATTTGCTGCCGGTTGATACGCTCGACGAGCTCGGCGCACCGCCCCAGCCCCATAGCTTCAAACTGTTTGTCAACGGCACCGACACCGTGGCCACCGAGAGAATGCTGCGGTTTTTATACACCACCCTGGAGTCGACCCTGCCCAGTGCCTACACCCTGCAGGTGATCGATGTGACCACTCACCCCGACGAGGCCGAAGCCGCCCATATCTCCGCTACGCCAACGCTGGTTCAGGTGTGGCCGGAGCCGGTGCGGCGGGTAGTCGGCAACGTGCTGAGCCAGGAGCAAATGGCGCTGCTGCTGGCCTAGTCTGTCTAGTTCTGGGCGGTGCAATCCGACAGCACCACGGTGTTGTCAACTTCAACCAACACCTCCTCGCCCTTGTTCCACAGGGTTGTGGTGCCGTCGCTGTAGCGGGCTCCAGAGGCGGACTCAGTGGCGGGCAGGGTAACCGGGTCCTGGTTGGGTAGAGTAACGATCGCCGTTTCAGCACCGATAAACTGGGCCGTAATGGTTTCACCGCCGGGGCAGGCAAACACTACCGTTTCATCGGCGGACCTGGTTTCGTCGGTAGCGGTGACGTCGTCGCTGGGGGGGGAGGTGGTGGTGCAGCCAGCCACGGCCAGTCCAGCCAGCGCCGCAGCTACTACAGTTGCTCTGAGCAAAGTTCTCATCGTGAGTTTCTCCAAACGTAACGTTAAGGGGGGTAACCAATAGAAGTTGGGCAAAAACCAAAATTTTTGTTGGCCACTTTTATGGCCGATCGCCATCCTAGCGCCCCCATCAGTAGCCACGGGAACGGCTAAGCCACTTTTGCTGACCGGCTGGCGATCGCTCAGCGCTCAAATCACGGGCAGCTCAGTAAAAGACAGCCCAAATGATTGCGCAGAATGGCCTCTCGCCTGACAATAGGCAGAAAAATGGGTCTACTACGACGGTTTTTCGTCAAAGGCTTTGGGCTGGTCGCTACTGGCTCTAACCTGTTTGGCTAGACTATGCCCACCCTGCTCCCCAAAGCTGCGTGAGGGTTGTATCACTTTTCCAGTGCCCACCTAATTCCTTGAGCTGGTTATTTATGTCGATAAAAAACATTGTCTCCCTGGGTCTGCTGCTTTTCATTCCTATCTCGATCGCAGCAGAACGACTGGAGTGGGGTGCCCTGGCGGTATTTGGGTTGTCAGCGCTGGCCATTGTGCCCCTGGCGATTTGGCTGAGCACCGCTACCGAAGAGCTGGCCGTCGTTACAGGCCCCACCATTGGGGGCTTAATCAATGCCGTCTTTGGCAACGCCACTGAGCTGATTATTGCCCTAGTTGCCCTCAAAGCGGGCCTGATTGGCATTGTCAAAGCCAGCATTACCGGCTCAATTTTGGCCAACCTGCTGCTGGTGCTGGGGCTGTCGATGTTTTTTGGCGGGCTGCGCTACAAAGAGCAGGAGTTTAACCGCAAAGTGGCAGGCATCAATGGCAGCACGATGGCCCTGGCGGTGACGGCGATTGTGCTGCCGGCTATGGTAATCAATACCTCCAACATCGTCGAGCCAGTCGCCATCAGCCGTCTGTCGCTGACGGTGGCCGCCATATTGATTCTGGTCTACGGGCTGACGCTGCTGTTTTCGCTCAAAACCCACAGCTATCTCTACGATGTTGGGGTCAGCGATCTAGACGGCGGCCACGGTGAGGGCGAGCACGGCGAAGGCAAACCCAACATCTGGCTCTGGATTGGGGTACTTTTGGCCGCCACCATCGGCGTGGCGGTGGAGTCAGAAATTTTTGTCGGGGCGGTGGAAGAAACCGCCAGCAGCCTGGGGCTGACTGACTTGTTTACCGGGGTAATTTTGCTGCCCCTGGTGGGTGGCGCAGCAGAGTACGTCACCGCCGTGCGGATGGCGGTGAAAAACAACATGGACTTGTCGGTGTCGATCGCCATGGGGTCGAGCCTGCTGGTGGCCCTGCTAGTGGCCCCCCTGCTGGTAATTGTGGGCCAGTTGATCGGTCAGCCAATGGACCTAAACTTTGGCCCCTTTGAGGCGATCGCGGTCGTGATCGCCGTTGCGGTGGTCAACCTGATCAGCCAGGACGGCAAATCCAACTGGCTGGAGGGGGTGCTGCTGCTCTCCACCTTTGCTATTTTGGGGGCGTCGTTTTTCTTTCACCCGGTTTAGGTAGACGGGGTAAGAAGGTGGGTGTCGATATCGCGGACGCTCAGCGGCGGATAAAAGAGGTACCCCTGACCCAGCGTACAGCCGAGCTGCCGCAGGTGGTCTAGCTGTTGACGGGTTTCGATGCCTTCTGCAACAGCGGTTAGTTCTAGCTGACTACTCAGCGAAATGATGGTGTTGACGATTTTAAAGTTGCGGCTGCTCTCGTGCATTTGACTGACAAAAGAGCGGTCAATCTTTAAATCGTTAAGGGGGAAGCGGTGGAGCGAACTCAGGGACGAGTAGCCGGTGCCAAAGTCATCAACGCTGATGCGGATGTGGCGCGATCGCAGCTGTTCCATCAGGTCGATAGCCCGATCGGCGTTTTCGAGCAGGGCGCTTTCGGTAATTTCGAGCTTCAAACGGCTAGGGTTGACGCCCGTTTCTGTCAGCACGCGATCGATATCGGTCAGCAGGGTTGGCGAAGCGAACTGACGCACCGATAGGTTGACGCTCATGGTGAGGTCTGTCCAGCCCCGCTGGTGCCAGGTCAGCAGCTGTTGGCAGGCCTGATGCAGCACCATAATGCCCACGGGCACAATCAGCCCCGTCTCTTCCATACAGGGAATAAACTCGCCGGGTGAGACCATGCCGCGATCGGGGTGCTGCCAGCGCACCAGCGCCTCAAAGCCACACACCGTCTCGGTTTTTAAGTTGACAACGGGCTGGTAGTAAGCGATAAACTCCTGGTTGTCGAGGCCACGGCGCAGGTCTGTCTCCAGGGTGAGGCGCGCCAGCATCGTCAGAGACATTTGGCAGTCAAAGATCTGACAGCAGTTTTTGCCCCGCAGTTTGGCTTTATACATAGCCGTATCGGCGTCCTGCAGGGGTTCTTCGGGGTGCTGGTAAGTACTGTTGCCCAGGGCAATGCCCAGACAGGCGGTCATAAAAATCTCGTAGTCGCCGATTATAAACGAGCTAGCAAAGCTCTGGAGCACCGCGCGAATAAAGGGCTCCAGCTGGGCTTCGCGGTCAATGTGATGTAGCAAAAAGCAAAATTCATCTTCCCCCAGCCGCGCCAAAATGTCGTCAGGGCGCAGCAGCAGCTGTAGACGCTCAGCGATCGCCAGCAGAAGCTGATTGCCGACAGCGTGACCAAAGGCACTGTTGACGAGTTTAAACTGATCGCAGTCTAAATAGACCACCGCAAAGGAGAAACGGTTAGCCCGCAGGGTTTCGTCCAGCTGCTGAAGCAAAAAAACGCGGCTGGGCAGCTGGGTAAGGGCATCTCGATTGAGGTTGGCCTGCAGCTGAGCCGTGCGCTCCTGCACGGTTTTTTCTAGGCTGGCATTGAAAGAGGCCAGGGCCTTATACTGCTGGCGAATGCGCAGCATCGATCGCACCCTGGCAGATAACTCTAGACGGGTAACCGGCTTGCCGATAAAGTCGTCGGCCCCCACCGCAAAACAGCGGGCTAAATCGGCCTTGGAGGTGAGGGATGTCACCATAATAATCGGCACCGTCTGCCACTGCGGCATGGCTTTGATCCGTCGACAGACCTGCAGCCCGCTCATGCCCGGCATCATCACATCGAGCAAAATGAGATCGGGTTTAAAGAGGTCAAGGGCTGCGATCGCTGCTGCTCCACTGGCAGCATAGTGCAGCTGATAGGGTTGAGCCTCCTGAAACGATGTTCCCTCTGCTGCCTCTATGGACAGAAGTGTTTCAATCACTTCAAAGTTGGTGGGCTCATCATCAATGATGAGAATTGAGCAAGCGTGAACAGAGGGCATAAACTCATTCACTGGGCTATTTGAGCAAGTAGAACTATCAGCTGACTGGCCGAATGACGGCTAGGCTTTTATTGTTCTCTAGACGTTTTCGTTGAATTTTCACCCAGGGTTCCCAAATGCCGTTGGTCGAGGCTGACTACACTATAGAATCAACTAAACTTATAGAGAAGCCCAAAAAATATCAGGAGCATTGGCAACCGTTTGACTATGCATGTTTAGCAGAGGCTGCTGGTCTTTGTTGATTTGCAAAAAGCTGATCCGCAAAGAGACTGCTCAGAGCTTTTTCATCGGGCCAAACCATAGAAATCAGCAAACCTAAAGCGCTACATGTCATAACAAGCTGTGGCATGGGAAGAACAAATACTCAAAATAATAGATTTGAATCTATGCGCAGGTCTAGGGCGCTGAGTATGACGAGACGTAATCATCCCGCTCTCAAGCCGCCTCAATAACAGGGTGCTCAGGGATACTTATATTTATAGGAGATGAGGGGGTTTTTTGGGCAGAAAGTTGTCTGACTGCCCCAAAAAAATCAGTATGCGGTCAGACAAACGGCTCTGCTAAAGCTAAAAATAAGTATCGCACTTCAGGATTTGGGGCAATCTGTCTTTAGCATAATTCTTCGCTGCTTTTTATAATTTATGCACCCCTCTTTTGTTGGTACGACTGACGTTGTAAGCAGCGATACATCCGTTGCTGATGTTCTACAGGTAATGACGGGTAGTCAACCGCAACTTCCCTGTCTTTTTATTGCTGACGGGCTAAATTTAGCTGGTGTTTTTACGGAGCGCGATCTGTTGCTGCTGGTGGCTCAGGGGCGATCGCTCAGCGATTTGCCTATCTCTGCAGTGATGCGATCGCCGGTTGTCACGGTACAGCAGGCCGACCTGGGCGACCTCTCGCTAGTGATGCAGCAGCTAGATCAGCATGCCAGCGATCACCTGGCCGTTCTAGACGATCGCGGCGCGCTGACGGGAGTCATTACCCGAGAGTGTCTACAGCCCCACCTGTGGCAGGCGCTTCAGGAACAGCAGACCCTAGCCACCTCGCTCAGCAACCGAGAGCAGCAGTATCAATCGTTGACCCAGGCACTGCCCGACTTAGTCATCCGCTTCTCAGCCGAAGGCATTTGTCTCGACTGCTTGCTGTCCGCTAACTTTGAAGTCTATGGTGGCAGGGCTGATTTGCTGGGCAAACGCCTCGAAGACCTGTTGCCCTCAGAGCTAGCGACCCTGCGCCGAAAGCATATTCAGCGGGCGCTTCGCACGAGGGTGCTACAAATCTATGAGCAGCGGATTGTTGTCAACAACAGCCTGCGTACCGAGGAGGTCAGAATCAACCCCTGCGCGGCTGACGAGGTGCTGGTTGTGGTACGCGACATTACTGAGCACAAGGCGCTAGAAGCCACTAACCGGGCCATCGTCGAAGCCATTCCCGATCTGCTGGTGCGCCTCAACCGGCAGGGGCAATATCTGGACATTCTGAGCGGTGGCTCGGTCAGAAACGTGCTGCTGCCCCCCTCAGTATCATCCAGCCACACCGTTTACGATGTCCTACCCCAGCCGCTGGCGGCTCAAAAAATTCAGGCGGCACAACAGGCAATTGAGACCGGATTGATTCAGATTTACGAGCATCAACTTGAAATCGAGGGCGAGCTGTATTGGGAAGAAGTGCGGGCTAGCCCAATCAGCAGTGATGAGGTGTTGTTTGTGATTCGCGACATTAGCGATCGCCGCCGGGCTGAAGTTGCCCTCCAGGCCCTAACCCGCGACCTGGAGGAGCGCGTCGTCCAGCGTACCGCCGCCCTGCACGCCAGCGAAGAGCGCTGGCAGCTGGCTATTCAGGGCAGCAACGCCTCCCTGTGGGACATCAACCTAATCACCGGAGAGACATTCCGCACCGAGCGCTGGAAGGAACTGCGGGGGCTGTCGACGCTGGAAGATACCAGCCAAGCCGCGTGGCTAAATGGCATTCATCCCGACGATCGCGATCGCGTTCTGGCCGCCTTTAACGATCATCTGGCCCAAAAAACCCCCTTCTATGAGGTCGAGTACCGCATTTGGCACCAGGCTGGCCACTACCTCTGGATTCTCGATCGCGGTCAGGCCTGCTGGGATGACAACGGCAACCCGGTGCGCATCATCGGCTCAGAAACCAACATTGAGCGCCGCAAGCAGGCCGAAGAGCAGCTGCTCAAGAACGAAGCGCACCTGGCGGCGGCCCAGCGCGTGGCCCGCCTGGGCAGCTGGGAGTTTAACCTGCACACCTACGCCATTGATTGGTCAGCCGAAACCTACCGCATTTTTGGTCGAGCTGCCGAGGCCGGGCCGCCCACCTTTGCTGAATTTCTTGAGTATGTTCATCCCGCCGATCGGGCCCAGATCGAGCAGAAGACCCAGGCTGTGCTCGATCTGGGCCAAGCCTTTGAGGCTAAATATCGCCTCTGCCACCCCGATGGCAAGCTGCACTACGTGCTGTCGCGGGCCGAGCTGGTGCATCAAGACAACGGGCAGCCACTAGCGCTGGTGGGTACGGTCCTTGACATAAGCGAGCTCAAACAGGTTGAGGCTCAGCTGCGCTACAGCCGGGCGGCCCTGGCCGAAGCCCAGCGCATGGTGCATTTGGGCAGTTGGGAACTGGATGTACTCACCCAAAAGCTAACCTGGTCAGACGAACTCTTTCGCATATTGGGCTTTGACCCCAGCGACCCTGAACCGGCCTACGCCGAGCATTTTAACCACTTTCCGCCGGAGGACCGCGATCGCCTGCAGCAGTACCTCAACCGGGCCATACAGGAGGGCACTCCCTACGAGATCGAGCTGCGGTTCGTTAGGCCCGATGGCACCCTGGTCTACCTAGAAGCCCGCGGCAGCGTCAAGCGCAATGCCCAGGGGCAAGTGGTCAAAGTGTTTGGCACCGCCCTCGATATCACCGATCGCAAACTCGCCGAACTGGAGCGGCAGAAGCTGTCTGAGCGCCTGAGCCTGGCGCTTAAATCGGGCGCCATCGGCTGCTGGGAGTGGGATATTCAGCAAAACACCATCTTTTGGGATGAGCGCATGTATGAGCTTTACGGGCTCTCTGGGGCTGACTTTGGCGCTGCTGCTAATGCCACCTGGGCCTACGAATTTTGGGCCGACAAGGTGCACCCTGACGATCTTCCGGCGGCAGAACGGCTGCTGCAACAGGCCGTGCTGGGGCAAGCGACTTACGACCCTGAGTTTCGGGTGCTGCACGCTGACGGTAGCCTGCACCACATCAAAGCCTACGGTGAGGTGCACCGCGATTCAGAGGGCAACCCCAAAAGCATGATCGGGGTGAACTTTGACATCAGCGAGCAGCACGCTGCCCTGCGAGAGCGCCAGCAGGCCGAAGAACGACTCCAGCACATCAACGAGCGTCTGGTTTTAACCAACGCCGAACTGGACCGCGCCACCCGCCTTAAAGACGAGTTTCTAGCCAGCATGAGCCATGAGCTGCGCACGCCGCTCAACGCCATCTTGGGTATGGCTGAGGGGTTAAAAGAGCATGTTTTTGGCCCTATAAATGATGGCCAAAGCCAGGCTCTCAGCACCATCGAGCGCAGCGGTCTGCATCTGCTAGACCTGATTAACGACATTCTTGACCTGTCTAAGGTTGAAGCCGGCAAGCTAGAGCTAGAACCCGTGGCGGTGAACGTGAAGCAGCTCTGCGAATCGGGCCTGAGCTTTGTTAGGCAGATGGCGTTTTCAAAAAGTATTGGGCTCAGCCTGGAGAGCCTCCCCTCAATGCCAGATATCGCGATGGACGAGCGGCGAATTCGGCAGGTTTTGATCAATTTGCTCAGCAATGCGGTCAAGTTCACCCCCGCTGGCGGGCAGGTTACCCTCAAAGCCGAGGTTGAAGCGCAGGGTTCCAAGAGTGCTTGTAGCAACATTCTTAAACTATCGGTCACCGACACGGGCATTGGCATTGCCCCCGACAATGTAGCCAGGCTGTTTCAGCCCTTTGTTCAAATCGACAGCAGCTTAAGCCGTCAGTATACGGGGACTGGCCTCGGGCTAGCCCTGGTGCGCAAGATGGTTGAACTCCACGGCGGCAGCGTGTCGGTCACCAGCGAGGTTAACCAAGGCAGCTGCTTTACCATCACGCTGCCCTACCTGAGCGAGACGGGTTTAAATGTACCCGTCAGCCCAGCTGCCCCAGCCCAGCCCCTTGATGCCAGCAATACCTGCGTTCTTGTCGTTGAAGACTCAGCCGAGGCCGCCGATATTTTGGCTCGCTATCTGCAAGAACAAGGGCTAGACGCCATTGTCTGCTCTAGCGGCGATCGCGTTATGCAGGAGGTCGTGCAGGCGCAACCCGCCCTGATTATTCTCGACATTCTGCTGCCCGATCGCTCGGGCTGGGACGTGCTGCGGCAGCTCAAAGCTTCGCCCCAAACCCAGGCCATTCCGGTGATTGTCGTATCGGTAGTAGACGAGCGCTCCTACGGGTTGTCGCTGGGGGCGTCAGACTATTTGGTCAAGCCGGTTACCCGCCAGCGGCTACAGCAGTCTCTAGAAAGTCTGCAACAACGCCATCCGGCCCCGCTGTCGCCTGCCCTGATTGTCAGCTTGCCCGATCCTAATCACCAGGAGGTAGACCGACCGCTGATTTTGCTGGCGGAAGACAACGACATGAACGTGGCCACTATTTCGAGCTTTCTGACCGCCTCAGGATACCGCCTGATCTACGCTAAAAACGGCCAGGAGGCGGTCGAGCTAACCCAAACTCAAGCGCCAGATTTGATCCTGATGGATATTCAAATGCCCGGTATGGATGGTCTCCAGGCGATGCAGCTAATTCGCAGCGACGCTCGATTTGCCACATTGCCCATCATTGCCCTGACGGCGCTGGCCATGCCCGGCGATCGCGATCGCTGCCTGGAGGCCGGTGCCGACCAGTACCTGCCCAAGCCCGTCAAAATGAAAGAGCTGAAGGCTCTAATTCAGCGGCTGCTGGGGCTGTAGCGGGCCCTGAATCAGAGCCTGATCCCAGATGAATGGCTATGCGCTGATTCAGCAGATTCGCAAACGGCTGCACGACCAGGGGGGCAATATTCCCGCCACCCTAGTGAGGCCACGATTGCAAGAATGCTAGTGTCGCATCTGCGCTGCGGCTGGGCGATAATACCTTCGCTTTATCTGACCTACCACCATGCCAAACTACGTGCGATCGCGCTTTCTCCCCTACCTGCGCACCCAGCTGCTTCCCTCTAAACTAGCCCAGCTGCTGATTCAAACCTGGCTCAAGTGGGATCGCGACAATGTGCCTGGCATGGCAGCGGCGCTGTCGTACTACGCGCTATTTTCGCTGTTCCCGCTGCTGCTGGTGGTGCTGAGCGTGGTTGGGGCACTGATGGGGCCAAATACCGAGGTATTTGAGGCCATTGAAGCAGTGATTGTGCGCTATCTGCCCCCTGAAGTACACGAGTTAATCAGAGACACCATCGTTTCTCTCTACGAAAACAGCGCTGGGGCAGGGCTGATTGGTTTTGGCATTTTGCTGTTTGCCGCCAGCACTATCTTTGCGATTTTGAAGCGATCGGTAAACAAGATCTGGGAAACCCCCAGCCGCGTCAGCGAAGCGGGGTCGCCCATGCGCATGGCGCTCTTTTTTGTGGTCAACAAGCTGTCGGCCTTTGTGCTGGTGCTGGCCACGGCGCTGCTGCTGCTGGCCTCGCTGCTGTCAAATATTGTCATCAAGATCATCCTCGGCCTGGTCAGTACCTTTCAAGAGACCTTTGACCTGCTCACCATTGACGAAGCAATTCTCAGTCGTAGCCTGGAGGCGGGCTGGTCGTTTTTGGCCCTGGGTTTTGCGATCGCTGGTCTGTTCCGCATGCTGCCCTCGATCAAACTCTCCTGGCGCGATATTTGGCCCGGTGCTCTGCTCACCACCCTGCTGCTAGCGGGCCTGCAGTGGCTAGTCAGCAACAGCATCATCAGCCTGGGCAGCCGCTTCGTCTCCTACGGCGTAATCGGCAGCGTCATGATTCTGATGCTGTGGATCTTCTTGGCCTGCCAAATTTTCTTCGCGGGCTGCGAGTTTTCGTATGTGTACGCCCACCTGTTTGGCACCCGGCGGCGGGCCGCGCAATCGGGCGAATAGAAGGGAGGGTGATGATAAAGCTGGCGCTGCTGGATACAGGCCAGCCGCAAAACCGCAGTAACGCTCGCAGGGGCAAACGGTCGTTTGCCCTCACTTAAATTCATGTAAATTCATGCTTCAGCTTACTCTCCGCAGTAGGCAATCAAATCGATCTCTACATCTCCATAGCCCGCCAGCGCCGTTACCCCTACGGTGGTGCGGCTGGGCTGAGGGGCACTGCCAAAGTACGACTGGTAAATGGCATTCACCGTTTCGTAGTAGCGAAAGTCGGTGACAAAAATGCGCGCCATCACCACTCTATTAAAGCCGCTGCCCCCGTGGGTGAGCACCAGGGCCAGGTTTTCCATCACCCGCCGGGTCTGCTCTTCAATCGGGCCTTTGACCACCTCGCCCGTAGCCGGATCTTCCGCCAGCTGCCCGGTCACAAATAAAAAATCTCCAGCCCTGACCGCGTGGGAATAGGGAGCTACCGGAGGCAGCACGTTATCAGGCAGGGTCATAAACTCCAGCATGGGCTTAATTTCTGAAACAATCGCCCTATAGTGTCGCTTAAATTTCGCAATGCGGAACAGGCGGCTAAACCTCGGCTAGAACAGAATATCTGGCGCCAGATCGCCCAGGTTGACGGTGTAGAGGCGACTGCGATCGCCCTCATTGACGCTCCACAGGTACTGCGTGGGCGTGCGCTGCGCGATTGCCGTTGGGCGAGGCAGTCCGGTCATGCGGTTCATAACCCGGCCTTCGTCGTTGATCAGCACAAATTCTCCCTCCTGGCTGAGCAAACCGTAGCCCACGGCGGTCTCAAAGAGCCAGCGAGGCGCAATGTTAACCCGATAGCGCAAGATTCTAAAGGGCATCAAATCTACAATCAGCAGGGCGTTGGGGCAGTTTTCTTCAAGGGCGAGGTAGCGGTAGGGGTGGCTGGTGGACACCAAATTATAGATTGGCACCGAAGCCGAAAAGGTGCCCAGGTAGGTGCCCCGGCGAGTGACGCCCTGAAACAGCGTGCGGCTGCCCCGGCGGACCACTAATGCCCCATGGCGGTTGTCCACCGCCATCAGAGTCACCAGCCGATCGCCCGGTTGATTGGGCAGGGTTGCCGTCTTCGGCGCCGATATTTTAACCCCCTGCCCCGGAGGCATGGCCAGCTGGCGCACTGAGACCTTGACCCAGTCGCTAGTGGTCTTCGTAGCGGTAGCAAACCAGCGCCCGTTCGGGGCCAGCGCTACCTGATCAGAGTAGGTACCCTGGGCAATACAGCCCAGGCCGTGAGTCATCGACAACAGGTGCAGTGACTCGGTGGTAACGATGACTCCACCCTGGGGCGTGGGCAAAAAGGCACGCACGGGGGCAGGCAGCGTAAACCCCTGGCTCACCTGCGGTGGGGCCATACCTGTCTGGGCCCAGTGGTAGAACCACACCCGCTGCTCGCTGCAGGTCACAACCAGATGCTCCTTGAATAGCGGTACCAGCCCCATCACCGCCGTTGGGTGGGGCAGCGGCACAAAGGGTAAGTCTGGGGCCAGATCGATCTCAGGCAGAAGCTTGGGGCAGGCGGGCTGGGTCAACAGCCCCTGGGTTTGGTAGGTTTCGTACACCGTCATCAGGTCGGCGCGCATGTCTCGGGCCAGGGTGTAGCGCCTGGGCAGCAGCTTTTGCAGAGCCTTGCGCAAAACCCGACTCAAGGACTCTGGAACCTGCGTCGGAACGACCGGATGGCGATTCAGGTGAGCCACCATAAGCTCCATGGGGGTACCCGAGAAGGGGCGTTGACCCAGCAGCAGCTCGTACAGAATAATGCCCACCGCGTAGAGATCGGCAGCGGGGGGATGTTGGTTGTAGAACCGCTCCGGGGCCATATAGGCTGGCGAGCCCGTGTGGCCCATGTCGGCGTCGGTAACTTCCTGGCTGAGGCGGGCAATGCCCAGGTCAGACACCCTCGCCACCCAGCCGCCAGGGGTCAGCTCCATGAGAATATTTTCGGGCTTGATATCGCAGTGCACAATGCCCTGGCGGTGGGCGCACTCTAGGGCCGCGAGGACATCGAGCGCAAAGCCCAGCACCTCCTGCACCGTCAGCGAGGTATCGCTTTCCAAGAGCGATCGCAGGGTGCCCCCCTCGCAGTAGTCGAGCACCAGCTGCCGACCGCTGGTCGAGTGCTCTAGGGCATGGCAGGTGACAATGCTGGGGTGCTCCAGACTGATTAAAAACCGCAGCTCCCGCAAAAACTTGTGGGTCGGAAAGCGGTCTTTGTGGAGGTCTTTAATGGCGACCAGCTCGCCCGTGGTGCGGTGAATGGCGCAGTAGACTCGGCCAAACTGTCCGTGGCCGACCAGCCCCAGGATGCGATACTGCGATCGCCTAATCTGCCGGGTTAGGGCCACCACTCACTTACCCCTGCTGCATGAGGGTTTGCATAATCGCCTGATGGGCCTGGCCGTTCGCCACCATGCCCTCTACCGGGGCAAGGCGCTTCTCTAGACCCAAAATAAAGCGGTTGCAGTCGTCGCCCTTGGCGGTGCAGCTGGTCTGGGCGCAGCGCAGCTCGCGCCCGGTGAGCTGAGTAAAGAAAATCTCTAGAATGCCGCGCTCAAGATCGCCGGAGGGCTTTTGACCCTGGGGCGCCGCCGCTGTAAAGGGGGAATGCCAGATTTCTACACCCAAAAAGCCGCGATCGCGGTAGGTAATATCCAGGTGAATTTGGCCCCAGCCGTGGGTTTTCCAGCACTGCTGCAGCGACTGCAAAAATTCGGCCATCGACAGGCTGGCCAGGGGCTGTTTGTAGTAGTCAGCCAGTTCTTCGCAGAAGCGCGCGTAAAAGTTTTTGCCCCACCAGCGACCGCAGTTGTAGAGCACCAGCCCCGACGCCTGCCCGGTTTCTTTTTCTAGCCCAGAATAAATGGCCTGCAGCAGCGGGTCGGGGATGGCCAGCAGGCGATCGCCCCGGCGGTTTTCGAGCAGACCGAGTTCGGTTGACCCCCGCACGTAGAGATCCTGGGCAAAGTAGTTGCCGGGTAGCCGGCCATCGGTGAGTAAATCGGCAACAGAAACCATAGGTAATGTCCTTTACAGGAGAGTGATGATGGTGGTCAGACCCGCCGACACGGACGGGACAGGGGCAACCCCCGCACGCTAAATGGCGCTAGACATTCGCTGCGCCTAGAGCAGCCCGGCCAAAGTAACGGTCTCGCGAGTGTTGAGCATCAGGCTTTGCGCTTTCTCCAAGCTGGGCTTGAGCAGGCCGAGCTGGGCCGGCGAAAACACCTTGCTCAACTGCTTGTGCAGGAGCTGAAACAGCTGCTGATCAACCGCCTGGGTTTCGTAGGCTTTAACCATCTCCGGCAGCCAACCCTGCAGGCGTTCTTCTACAAAGCTCTCGTCGTCGAGCAGCATGGCCATAGCGGCATAGCGCAGCACCATCAGCCCGTTGCGCACGCTGCGCTCAACCAGGGGCTCAGGGTGCCCAGCCTGCTGCTGTAGGGCATCGGCAATGGGCTGCATAATGGCAATTTCCTGGTCGCGCAGGGTGCGGTAAACCGCCATTCGTTCTGGAATCGAGCTGACGTACTGGCTCAGGGTGCTGAGGTCGTTGGCGTCGAGGTATTGCTTATCGGGTGAGTCAAATAGGGCGTCGAGCTTAAAGGTCATGGCAAAATCCTCTGGATTGGAGGGGCAGGGGTAGGTCGGGTAGACAACCAGGGATAACGGATTCTAAAGGCCGGGTTTGAGGTCGGTTGTGGCCGAGCGCAGTGGCTAACCAAACAGGTCAGAGAAGCCGTCTAGGGTCAAGTCGAGGTCAGCATCCGCCGGAGTATTTGGTGTGGCTGCCAGGGGGGCAATGGGCACCCCAATGGTGGGCTGCCCGTCCCAGGCAATGTGGGCAAAGAATTCGCTGACGGTCATCGTCATGGCCGATTCTGAGCGGCCGGTGCCCCCCAGTCCAGGGGCAGCCAGTACCGTCCGTCCATCCCAGGCCACCGCTTCAAAAAAAGCCTGTACCGTTTCCTTAAGCCAGGGTTGGGGAGCCTCAGACTCAGTCATCGCATCGAGAGAGAAGGCGCTCATTGGCCACCTTCCCCGGCCCGCAGCCGCTTCTCAATGTCGCGGGCGTTGGCCCCTTCGTTCATCCAAAAGGCGGCGGCATCAATGCGCTCGCGGCCTCCCAGCAGAAACTTGCAGTAGGTTTCGCCCATGGAGTAGCACTGAATTTCAATGCAGCTCAGCTGCTTACGCACCATTTCGGTGAAAAATCCGGCGAATAGCCCGGCATATAGATGGCAGACGGGCTTGCCCACGTCACCCAGGGTACGGGCCACAGCAGAGTCAAACAGGTTGATGAACATGAAGCCCTGCTTGCGATCGCTCATATCTACTTCCCAGCGGCCCCAGCCCTGAGAAATGTAGGGCCACCACCAGGTTTCGAGTAAAAACATTAGGTTGGCGCGGCGGGGGCTCATGGCAAACTCGCGCTCAAACCAGGTCTCAAACTGGAGCGAGTCGATTTTGCCCCACTCCAGCCCCACGGTGTACATGATGGCCGAAGAGGCATCGCCGACTTCTTCTTGCAGCCCTTCTAACAGGCCAATAATAAAGTCTTCACTGGTGAGCACGTTGCGAGTGTCGTTCCAGTCGGTAATGGTGCCGTACTCACCATTAAATTGAAAGAAATCCCGCAGGGCATAGTGGTTATGCTTCTTAGGAAATTTTTGGTGCAGACGGTGGGCGGTCTCGGTGGTCATAACCATGATTGAACAAGCCTTGTAAGACTGTTTTCAGCGATAGGTGTAATGTGCCCAGGCCGGTGTAAAACTCACCACTCTGCGGGGCGATCGCGGTCTAGATTCACGTTGAGCTCCTGGCTCAAATAGCAGAGGGCAGAGGGATTGAGACCGTCCACCCGTTTGCCTAGTCGGATACAAAACGTAGTAACTTTCAGCCCAAATTGCCCAGGAAATCCGGGAAAGCTTCCTAGGCAATGTCGATAGACAGCCGATCTGGCGGCCCTCTTGCGTGGCTTATCTCCAGCCTGATTAGCCGCTTCTCATCTACCTAAATTGCTTAAATCTAAATAGGGATACGCTCTTGCCTACCCTAGCGGCCAAGGGTGACTCGGCTCAGCTCCAGAATAGGCAAAAATAGCCTTAGCTCTTCAGCGTTGAGAAACTGGGGCATTACGGTCTGCATCGCCGCATAGGTGCGATCGCAAGCTTCTTGAGCCCCAAATGCTTGCATAATGGTCTGAAACCAGCTCAGCAGGTTTTCTTCAAACCGCTTGGAATCATCGAGCAGTAGCGCGATGGCGCTATAGCGGAGCACACGCACTGTATCTCGCTGCCATTTGGCGGTTAAATCTTGCCCGTTTGAGTAAAAAATATCGGGGTTTTGAGCTTTTAGCCCTATCAGCACCTGGGACACTATCTGCGGCTCGGCTGCCTGAAGCTTTTGATAAGCCCGCAGCCGGGTGCCAACCGTAGATAAATACGCCTGAAAGAACATCAGCTCTTGATCAGAGGCGTAGCGGCCATCGGCCGCCCGAACCAGGGCTTCAGTATTAGTGAGCACGCTAGATAAATCTCCTGGGGTGAGCTATCGTTAGCATTCCCAAATGTTGCGAAATGTAAACAAAACTCTTGCTAGTGATTAATCTGCGATCGCCTAGCCCTCTTTTTGTTCGCTGACCGTGCTGGCAGCTGCCTTTGATGGCCGCACAGGGACGACCTCAGCAACACTCCGGCAAAGGCTGGATCCGCTTTTTGGCTTGCAATAAAACTTAAACCCCTAACAGCCGTGAGACCGAAGCTCTCGTAGTAATCTGGTGGACATGGAATAATCCCCTATCCAAGCTTGGTCCTAGGCTTTCTATGATTAGCCTGGTCTGGAGTTTGGCCTGGGCAAGCTGCCATTAATATTGATTTTTCAAGAGGGCATTGTTCATGGTTCAACGTGGTTCTAAAGTTCGTATTCTTCGCAAAGAGTCCTACTGGTTCCGTGAAGTCGGCACCGTTGCCACCATTGACCAAAGCGGCATCAAATACCCCGCGGTAGTGCGCTTTGACAAGGTAAATTACGCTGGTATTAACACCAACAACTTTGCGCTGTCTGAGCTTCAGGAAGTGGAAGCCCCCAAAGCGGCTAAAAAGGCTGCCTCCTAGGCGGCTGGCCCTAGGTTGAGCTACTGGCTTGACCCACCGGGTTGGTAGCTCTACAAGTAGAGCTACTTATATACGTGACTACGGTTTACAAACTTCAGGGCCTATGCTTCGGCATGGGCCTTTGCTATAAGCACATGTAGGGTTGTCATCAATGAGTTGCTGATAGCCTCAGAATCAGCGATTACCAACCCCCAGCCTATTCTATTGAACTGCCAAAGAACATCCCGCTGGCGCTCATTCGCGGCCTGCGTCCAAGCTTGGGTCTCGGTCTGTACGGTGGCTAAGTTGCCAGTGCAGCGTCCGGCGAGATACTGCGGGTCAGGGCACTCAACTCACTCTCGGCAATATTGAGCCAACTGCCGTGCTTCGGGGCGTAGTAGAACGCAAGTCGTTGAACATAGGCATGGGCCTATGTCGGCGAAAAGGTTTCATAAAAGGCTCCGGGAGTGTGGGTGTTGAGGCTATCGCAAACAAGTCTGAGGCGGTGGAATTGGCACAGCACCTTTCTGGCGTGGCCGCAAAGTCCTGTCCGGGGCAGTGTGAGTATGCGTTCGCCCTGGAGGCTAGGCTTAGTAAACTAATAGTCCTAATCTGAAAACTTTTAGATGATCGATCGCCCCTGGCAAAAAATCAACGGTATTGTAGAACGCGGTCATCAGGTAGCCTCTGGGTCTGCCTTAGATAGCCCATATCCGGTTGGAACGATTGAAATGCAAATGCCTTTCTTTCAGGCTTTGGGCTTAGACCTGTCAGGCTATTTCCCAGGGACGCTCAATGTTTCGATTAGCCCACGCACGTTTCAGCTAATCAAACCAGAGTTTACCTTTCGCCAGGTCGAATGGACCGATCGCCACCCGCCTGAAGATTTCTCATTCTCTCAATGCTGGGTTTCCTTTCAGGGGTTTGCCTATGACGGCTGGATTTACTACCCGCACCCGGAGACTAAAAAGCGCAACTTCCAAGCCCCATCGACCATGGAACTCATTGCGCCACAAATACCCGGCATTAAAGACACCTGCCGGGTCGAGATTGAGTACAACCCTTTAGAAGTCGCCATAACCTAGCAAGCACGATCGAGTCATTCACTTACCCCATCAAAATCACGTTATCCAGCACGTGGATGATGCCGTTGTCGGCCTCAATGTCGGCGGCGAGCACGGTGGCATTTTTAACCTCAAAGCCTTCAGTCCCGTCGATCGGGATTGGCGCACCTTCCAGCGATTCCACCGTGCCCAGCTTGATCAACTCGTCTTTAGTGTACTTTCCCGACACCACATGAAACTTGAGAATGCGGCCCAGTTGGGGCGGGTTTTGCACCAGGGTTTGCACCGTGCCGGGGGGCAGCTTGGCAAAGGCATCATCGTTAGGCGCAAACACGGTAAACGGGCCGGGGCTTTGCAGCGCTTCGACCAAACCAGCCGCCTGAACGGCGGCGACCAGGGTGGAGAAGCCTTCGTTGTTGACGGCGATATCGACGATGGTAGGCATAGGGGTGGATGGGTGAAGGGGGTGGATGGGTGAAGGGGTAGATGGGTGGTCAGGTAGATGGGTGGTCGGGTGGGTAAGAGGCTGTGCTCACTCATCCACTCATCCACTCATCCACCCTTATACCCTTCTACCGATACTCTGAGCGCTGAATGTCGCGAAGGCGGGCTTCGGGGCGGACGAAGCGATCCATTTGGGCCTCGAAGAACTGGCGGTTGGCCATCAGGTGGCGGGGATTTTGATCATCTAGTGGGTAGAGCAGGGCCGTGCGCAGGGCCTGAATTACCGCTGAGGTGACGTTGTACATCGATCGCTGAAAGGTAATCCCCAGCTGGATTAGGATGTCGTCTTCGCCCCGGCAGTGTTTGTCATAGTATTCCTGTAAATAAGGGGGCAAAAAGTGCAGCATGTCCTGCATCAGCAGGGTGGGGGGAATGCCTGCGCTGCCGACGGGGAAGACGTCGGCGTAGAGAATGCCGTAGTGGAAGTCGTTCTGGTCTTCGGGTACCTGACCTGCCTGGGCATTGTAGGATTTGGTGCCCCGGAAGGGGGCCGTGCGGTAGAACACGGCTTCGACGTAGGGTAGGGCCGCTTCGTAGAGCCAGGTAAAGCCGCAGGACTTGGGGATTAGCTCAAAACATTCGTCGCCGACGTAGACGTGGTGGTAGATGGGGCGACCGGCAACGGCGAAGATGCCGTTGACCAGGAAATCCATCGCGGCGGGGACACCTGAGAAACCACCCTCGTCGTAGATATCGCTCATTTCAAAGAACACCGGGGCCATCACTTCCCAGAACAGGCCCAGGTTGGAGTAGTAGGAGAGTTCCCGGCACTTTTCGTAGAACATTTCAGGGAAGGCTTTGTGCAGCCCCAGCATCACCGGGTTGCCCTTGAAGTAGGCGTTGATGGCGCGATCGCAGGCTTGCTTATATTCCTCGGTGTACAGGTAGTCGTTGAACCGACCGCCCATGTCCTGGTGCCAGAGCATGGCCTTCATGCAGGCCTCGGCAAACTCCATGTTGACGCGATCGTGCCAGAGGTGCAGGAACAGCTTGGGCAGCTTGCGCTTGGTTTCGCCTTTGGCCATAAACTCCAGCAGTTCGGGGTGGGCCGTGGCTTCGCCCCGCCAAATCCGCAGATCCGCCGTCTCCCCGGCGTAGTGGTTGTGCAGATCCAGATATTCCTGGGGCAAAAAGTACTTAAAGGCGGGCACGGGGTTGAGGAATACCCGCTCAGCTATATAGAGCAGGTCGCGCCAGTAGAAATCCATCGGTACGGCGTAGGCCTTGTAGATGCCGATGATCTGCATCAGGTTTTCGGGCGTATCGGGCAGCATTGAGCCGCCTGCTTCTAGTCGGTGAATAACATCAGCGTGGGGATGGGTGGAGGGG
>PYGV01000066.1 GCA_003022385.1 filamentous cyanobacterium CCP3
CTACCTCCACGGCTTCGCCTCCAGCCCCCGCTCCGCCAAAGCCCAGGCCATGAAAACCCGCTTCGCCACCCTGGGAATCCCCCTGATCATCCCCGACCTCAACCAGGGTGACTTTGCCCACCTCACCCTCAGCCGCCAGATCCAGCAGGTCAGTACTCTAATCGAGTCTCAGACCGATGCCACCGTGCTGATCGGCTCTAGCCTCGGGGGCCTCACCGCCGCCTGGGTTGCCCAACAGCCCGCCATTACAGAACGCATCGAAAAACTTTTGCTGCTGGCCCCCGCCTTTGACTTTCTCAAGCAGTGGCTGCCTCGCCTCGGCCCCAATCAGCTCGCGGCCTGGAGCACTGAGGGTACATTCCCCATCTACCATTTCCATGAGCAGCGTTTTTTACCGCTCCATTACGAGTTCATTACCGATGCCCAGCGCTATGACGACGATGCCCTAAACGCCACCATTCCCACGCTCATTCTCCACGGCCTTGAGGATGAGACGATAGCGATCGCGGCCAGCCGCGCCTATGCCGCCTCCCGCCCCTGGGTGCGCCTGGTCGAACTCCCCAGCGACCACGCCCTAACGGATGTAGAAAAAGACATTTGGCAGCACACGCAGGAGTTTTTGGGACTGGGACAGATCTAAATCAGTGAGTCAACCGCTATAGCAATATCGGGAAAAGCCAGCGGCATTACCGTTCCCTGGCGCAGGTGCTGCTCAGTTTGATAATCGCCATCGATCGGTTGACGGTAAATGATCAGTTCTCCGGTCTTGAGATTGGCTACCCAATAATCTTGGATGCCTGCGGCGGCGTAAGCCTGGCGCTTTTCGTTAGTATCTTTGGCTAGAGTTGTATTTGAGAACTCGATAATAAGGTACACATCCGCTGGTGCTGGGTGCCCCTGGCGATAAGATTTACGCTTAACCAAAGCAATATCTGGTTCGGGCTCGCTACCGGTTGCGGCAATGCTGATGGGCTTGGCAACGCGGACTCGATACCGCCCTCGCGCTTGCTCTACGAACAGCTCATCGGCATCGGTTGAAAGGTCTGCGTGATCAGGGCCTTCGGGAGCCATTTCAACAACTAACCCATTTAAAAGCTCTACTCGCCGGTTGACAAACAACCCAGCCTCAATCATGCGGTGATAGTCGTCCAGTGTCCAGCGCGTCAGGGTCACGGCCATGGCGAGCCACTCCAGAGCTAATGGCGTTGATATCTAGTATGACAGGGCATAGAACAAGGCTGCCCTCAGCGCTTGACGGAGCGGTTGCGATCGCTGCCCTTAAAACCCGTTTCAAGAACTGCAACCCCCGTGCCACAATTAGCCCAATCCTCTACGTTAGTAACAGGGCAGCCCGGTGGAACCGTCTTCCCCCCGAGAGCTAAACAGTGAGCACAATCCGGCCCAGCCAGCGCCGACCCCGCGTCAGCTGCACAGCATCAAGGCTCAGCTCGACCTGGTGCTGCTGGCCCTAGAAGCCCTCACCGGTCTGGGGTCCGATGCCATGCTGGCGGCGGCAGAGAATCTGGGGGTGTCGGATTTGCTGAGCGATCGCGTCAACCTGTGGCGCTTGCGGCAGGCCAGCCCCCTGCGCAAAGGCCAGGGCCGCAAAAAGCTCGATGTCGACGAAGCCCGCGCCCTGGTGCTGGTCAGCTGTCATCTGGCGATCGCCCACCGTGACCCCATTCGTCAGGCCGTGGCGCGGCTAGAGAAAGCCCTCGCCCAGGGGCAGCCTCCCCACCGCACTGCTCAGCTGGGCGACTACCTCGACACCTTCAGCAATGCCTACCAGGACCGCATGGAGGGCGACCAATCCGCCACCACCGACGAGATCACTACCTTGGGACTAAAGCTGCTGGTCGATCTGCTGTTCTACAGTGGCTCCGGCGGCAGCCGTAAGCTGTGGGTGGCCCTGCTGGAGCGGGCCGGGGAGTGAGGAGAATTTTGGATTTTGGATTTGAGCTGCTATTTGAGAGGACGTTCCCTAGCAATTCTCTGCGCAACTTTTTGAACTTTGCCTTTTGAATTTTGAACTTTGAATTTTGAACTTTTAACCTCGCCCAAAGCCCATGGCTCAGACCGCCACTGTCACCTCCTACGAATAT
This sequence comes from filamentous cyanobacterium CCP3, assembly GCA_003022385.1. Taxonomy (GTDB): domain Bacteria; phylum Cyanobacteriota; class Cyanobacteriia; order Phormidesmidales; family Phormidesmidaceae; genus Nodosilinea. The sequence continues at coordinate 2,103 of PYGV01000066.1, forward strand.
GCAGCGGGCACCTGCACCCTGCGGCTGGTGGGGGAGCTTTCGCCCCTGAGCCAGGTCACGGGTCGTCCGGTGCTGGGGCGATCGCGCTTTTCTCTGCAAATGTATGGCGAAGAGGCTGACGCGGCGGCAGCTCACCAGGCCATCACCCTTGAACTCAGCGGGCGAGAGCCCCAGTTTTCGGCCCTGGCAGGGCTGGTGCAGACCTACGTGCAGCGCCATCTCAACGCCGATGCCCTCCCCGCCGGAGGAGCTGTATCCCAAGGCAGCAATACGCTTCAGCCCGTGGGGCTGACCCGCCACCGGCTGACTCTGGTCATGCCTCCAGAACCACCTAAAATTGTTGAACTCTCAACCTTGCAACTGGCCGATCTGGCCGATGTCCTGGAGCAGGCCGAGAGTAACCTCCAGGTCATACCAGACCAGGTACTGCCCAAGTCTCGCCGGGTACGCCCCAGACTGCCGCTTTGGGTCGGGTCTGTGGCGGCGGTGGGCATAGCGGCTCTGCTGGGCAACCAGTTTTTGACAACAGCTCCCAGTCCAGTCGTGCTGTCGCCTGGCCCTCAGCCCGTCAACGAGTCGGCACCGCCGTTATTGCCCAGTAGCGAGTCGCCCGTAGACAATGCACCCGCCGCTGGCTCCCCCGCTGCCGAATCGGTAGCACCCCCTACCGCCGCTGGCGAAGCGCTTCCTGCACCGACAACTACAGCCCCAACCGTCCCTGCTGCCCCTGCCGGAGGATCGACTGACGCCGTCACCCCTAAGGTATCGCCGCCCTTGGCGGCTAGCCAGCCCTCGCCTACCCCAGCTCCAGGCGGCCCGGCTCCAGCTGAGTCTGCCCCACCCCAGGCTCAGACAGGCGGAGGGGCCGATCTGGCCAGCCCCGATTCGGGCATAGCGGCAGAATCGGCCCCGGCCAGTCCTGAGGCTCTGCCGTCGGCGCGCAGCAGGCCTGAAGCGTTTGACACTGGCCCAGACCAGGCCATCACGGCTACTCCCAGCCCGGCCCTAGCGTGGATTAATGCGCTCACCCTGGCTCTGCAACAGCAGTGGCGACCGCCTGCCAACCTGGCCGGCACCCTGCGCTACAGCCTCACCCTTGAGCCCGACGGCACCGTTACGGCGCTGGAACCGCTCAATGATTTTTCGGCAACCTACCGCAATACCCGTACTCTGCCCCAGCCCGGCAGCCAAATTGTTGGGGTGGTGAGGGAGCAGCCCTCGACGGTAGAGGTGCAGTTTTTGCCGACGGGGGAGGTTGTGGTAGTACCACCGGGGCGTTGACGCCTAGGACGGCTGCGATCGCTCGCTCTTGCGCTTAGCCCTGCGCATGCGCGATACCGATATGGCTTTGTCTGCAGGAAAACCGACCACCGGCATGACCTGGTGCTTGCGATCGTTCTCCAGCTGCTTCAGTTCGGTGTAGTCGACCCAGTGAATGCAGTCAACCGGGCAGGTGTCGATCGCCTCTTGAATGATCTCTTCGGAGTCGCCGTCCTGGCGGTAGACCCGCGACCGGCCGTAGTCAGGCTCGATGTAGAAGGTGTTGCGGGCTACGTGGGCGCAGTGCTTGCAGCCAATGCAGGTGATTTCGTCGACATAGACCCCTCGCTGGCGCAGCTGTCCGCCCAGTTCTGGCTCCAGGCCGGTGCGATCGCTGCTCTGGCGCAGGTCTCCGCCTAGCTCTGGCTCAAAGCCAGTCGCATCGGAGCCGGTTACACTGGACTGCCTGTCAAAATGTGTCATCGTGTTGGGGCACTCGTGCTTCAAAACACCCAATTTCTGGATTAATACTGAATCCGCCTTAGTCACCCCCGATTGGGCTGGGCAATCACCGTAGAGCCCTTAGCTTGGCTTCGCCTATGCCCTACGCAAGCCGCCTATTTAAAATCGAGGCGATGGGATTCGGGGTTGGTACAAAACAAAGAAAGGGGCCAAAGCAGCCCCTCCCCAAGCTCCAAAAGGTTACGCTTTAGCCATTCCAGCGCTGTACCACCAGCCGCACAGAGCCGTCTTCGCGCACCTGCTCCTCAGACAGCTGAAAACCTTGACGCGAGGTTTCAGACAGCACGGTGTTGTAGGCGTAGCGCTGGGTCACCTGGCGCAAAAAACCGTCTACCGTCAGCGGCTGCTGCCAGTACTGCAGGTCAGCTACTAGCTCGTAGTCGCTGGTTTCAGGGTTGCGGCGAAAGCCAATATCGTAGCCGTTATCCTGGGCAATCACGACATCTGCCGACTGAGTTTGACCCTGGTAGCCCCGCACGTCGCAAGGGCCAGCCTTCCAGTCGGCACCTAGATCGTTCAAAGCCAGCTTGAGGGAGTCTAAGTTGCGGATTTTGGTTTTGATTTGGCTAAAGTGTGACATTTTCTGCGGGGGTATAAGGACTATGAAAAAGGAAAATTTACCACTGGCTGTAGACAGTCTTAGCGACTACAGTCTCCGTTGCCGATTGCTCATTATTTTGGGCAAAGAACTCGGAGGTGGTCTGCTGGGCCAATACAATACCGAGCTGGGCCTCAATGGCCGCTGTAACCTCGGCACAGGAGGCACCCACAATGCCGGTTACCGTCTCTTTAACTCGCCCATCGGGGTAAATAATGAACTCTAGCGTTTCCATAGGGGTATGGGTATCAACACGGGTGAGGCTGGCTCTGGGCAATGGTGACTAGCGTCATCGCTGATCGGCATCATGGCTCAGGGGGCAGCAAGATAATTAACCTAAATCATAATCAAGCCTTAGCCTGCTACCGTTCATTACGAAAGTCAATGTACCGCATTGATTTCGTGAGTGGTCACATCCATTAGATGTAGTTTCGCGTAACTTTCAAGGGGCGTCAAGGCGACTTAAGTTACAGATTGCATCAATTTGGGCAGTTCAATAACGCTAAATAAGAGCATTTCACCCTAATCCTCAGGGAGGAAATGTTAAGAAGATTGAAGATCAAGGCGTACAGCCGTCATCTAAAAACGACTACTCAGACTACCGCCACAGTGATTGACGAAAGGCGTTCATGACCCTGTACGGCAGCCCCTTGTCCGCTGCCATACAGCGCTAGACCTCACTATTTGAGGCAGCGCACGATTTACGTCGACTGCTATCTCAATTGGCAGGGGCGACCTAGCGGCGGGCCTGTCCCACCCACTGTCCGCCGCTCATGTCTGCGTTGACTAACCTCCCTTGGCCCGTTCAAAGTGCTGTCCGATGGCCATACCTCCATGGCTTCCTCCGGTGAAAAAAGCCTGGTGCCGGTTTTGGGCCGCATCCGTGGGGCGATCGCGCCTATGCCCATCGCCCTGCAACCTGTCACCCATAGCAGAACTTTACGATCAGCCGATAAGCTAGAGGGTGCAATCGATTCGCTCTCCTGGACTTCTATGAAACGATTCTTTCGCGCTCTCACGGCCCCTCTGCTCGCCTCGACCCTGGTGGCTGGCTCACTGCCCCTCCCTGTGGGCAACGCCCGCGCCCAGGAGTCGGTGGCGCCCCATATCGCCCAGGTGCCCCGCAGCCCCGACCAGGTGGTGGAGTGTGAGCTGCTGATTGTCGGCGGCGGCTTGGCCGGTACGGCAACGGCCTACGAGAGCCTGCTGATGGGTCACACGGTGTGTATGACCGAGCTAACCGATTGGGTGGGTGGGCAAATTTCGAGCCAGGGCACCACCGCGCTGGATGAGTCGCGGGAGCAGCGGCGGCAGCTGTTTTATTCGCGGGGGTATAAGGAGCTGCGCGATCGCGTTGAAGCCAAGTACGGCAAGCTCAACCCCGGTGACTGCTGGGTCAGCGCCAGCTGCTTTTTGCCCGCCGATGCCAACGCCATTTTGATGGAGATGCTGGCCGAGGCCGAGCGCGAGGGCGGCGGCGAGCTGAAGTGGTTCCCCAATACGGTCGTCAAAGACCTGAGTTTGAATGCCGACGGCACCCACATTGAAGAAGTGGTCGCCATTCGCCACAGCCCCGCTCCAGGTACCGCTCCCCTCAATACCGACTTTCTCTCCACTATTCTTGAAGACGCCTACACCTACGACGATTCAGCCCGACTGGCGAAGGAAATCATTCAGTTTGTGCCCGCTGGCATCAACTTAGAGCGAGTGGAAAACGCCCCCGACAGCCCGGTTGACTGGTTTGTAGTCGAAGCTACCGAAACCGGCGAGCTGATCGCGCTGGCCGATGTGCCCTACGAGCTGGGTCTAGATCCCAGGTCGCCGCTAAACCCATCTTCGCCCGTGGTGGAGCGCGACCCCTACTGCACCCAGGGCTTCACCTATACCTTTGCGATGGAGCGCACCGCCGAGCCGCAGACCTACGCCGTTCCTGAGTTTTACAGCACCTACCAGCCCTACTACAGCTGGGAGCGCGAGCGCGACTCGCTCAAAACCGCCCAGGACCACTTTGACTTTGTGTTTACCTACCGACGGCTGTGGAATGCCTCGCCCCAGGCGGAGGGCACCATTGCCGGAGTGTCTCGCCCCAGCGTCGGCGATATCTCAATGCAGAACTGGACCTGGGGCAACGACTACCGCCCTGGCACCAGTCTCGACAACCTGATTCTCACCGAAGACCAGCTGGAGGCCAGCGGTCAGCTCGAGCCGGGCGGCTGGCTGGGGGGTCTGCGGGCCGACACCCTGCGCAAGGGCGAAGAAAATGCGATCGGCTATTTCTACTGGCTGACCACGGGCACTACCGACTCGCAAATTCCCGATACCTACAAAGAGCCTGAACCCTACAACGTCTACCTGCAGGGGCTAGATTCGCCCATGGGCACGACCCACGGCCTGTCAAAGTACCCCTACATTCGCGAGGCCCGGCGCATTATTGGTCGCCCGGCCTATGGCTACGAACAGGGGTTCATGATCAGCGAAATCGACTTTTCGTGGAACGACTTTGCCTCCGACTACTACCAGCAAAACCTGGATGAGCAAACCTACACCTCGCTGCGGCGCTACCTGGCGGGGTTAGACACGGTCAGCACCTTTGAGCCCGATGCCGACCCCAATGCGTTCCCGATTCGATCGCGATCGCGCCTCTACCCCGACACCGTGGGCATTGCCCAGTATGCGATCGACTTTCACCCCTGTATGGCCGAGTACCCCGCTGAAAAACCGGGCAACATTGAGCGCCCCGGCGTGCGTCAGGCCCACGGCCAGGCCTACCCGGCCCAAATTCCGCTGCGGGCGATGATTCCCCAGCGGGTCGACAACATGCTGGTGGCCAGCAAGAGTATTGCGGCCAGCACCATTGCCGCCGCCGCCTACCGGGTACATTCCTTTGAGTGGTCAGTGGGGGCCGCCGCTGCCCACACCATTGACTTCTCGCTGCGCAACGGGGTGCTGCCCTACGAACTGGTGGACGACCTGCCTCGCCAAGAGCCCCTGCTCGACCAGCTGCGGACCGAGCTAGACGCCAGCGGCAACCCCACCAAGTTCCCTAACACCTCAATCTTCAATGAAGACTGGGGCAACTGGCGACCCTGGTAAGTAGGAGGGGCAAATGACCGAGCATTGAGCGGAGTCGAAATGCGTCTTACAGATAATCAGACCTAACCTACTTAAGTACTGAGCTGGTATCCCTCGAACCCTCGCTAACAGGCCTCAAGATCCATCGCAATCTTGGGGCCTGCTCTTTACGACTAGAATTGGCATAACCTCTTGGCGAACGGACTATGGTGCAAACCATTGCGGCGAATACAGCCACCCTGCGCGATCTCAAGCAGGCGCTAGGGCTACAGCAATCTTTAGATCCCGCCTTTTTTAGCGAGTGGCAGCAGGAGATGCCTCCTCTAAGTGAGGCTGAACAACAGCTGCTCGATCGCGTCAAAGCCAATTTCACCGCACTGATGGAAGACCCACCGATGCTCGAAAACAGCGTCAAGATGGTGGTACTGTCTCCTCTGCTTGATTTAGCCGGGTTTTACCGTAAGCCCTTTCGAATTGAGACCGAAACCAGCATCGACTTGGAGCTAGAAGACGACGGCATTATCATTCGAGGCCGCATTGATGTTCTGGTCTTAAAAGAACAGCTCTGGCTGCTGGTGATTGAGTCAAAACGCAGTGATTTTGCGGTGACGCGGGCCATTCCTCAAGCGTTGGCCTACATGCTAAGTAATCCTAAATCGCCCAAAACGACTGATCCAACCTTTGGTTTAATTACGAATGGCAATGAGTTTTTATTTCTCAAGGCTACCCAGCAGCCTACGGTTCAGTATGCCAATTCTCGGTTGTTCTCGTTAATCAATCCAGGTAACGAGCTGTACAGGGTATTACAAACGTTGAAACACTGGGGTGCCCAAGTTTTAGCAACAGCAGAAACTTAAAGTCGGCAACCCGCCTGAGAACAATCGTAAACACCGATCCTGCTGGGCAGGCCACTCTTTCTACAATGCAACCACACAGAGATTTTATGGAGTAGCCACGGGAGAGCGGAGCCTATGCAACCCACCCAAAACTTATTTACTGAAAAAGCCTGGGATGCCATTGTGCGATCGCAGGATGTGGCCAAACAATCGCAGCAGCAGCAGATCGAGAGCGATCACATGCTGCTGGCGCTGCTGGATCAAGACGGTCTGGCCAGCAGCATTTTTGCCAAGCTGGGCGTCAACGGACAGGCCCTGCGCGATCGCACCGAAGCCTTTACCAAGGGCCAGCCCAAAGTCTCGGGCAGCGGCTCGTCAGTCTACCTGGGTAAATCTCTCGATACCCTGCTCGATCGCGCCGATCGCTACAAAAAAGACTACGGCGACGAGTATATTTCAATTGAGCACCTGATTTTGGCCTACCCTGGCGACACCCGCTTTGGTAAAGCCCTGTTTCAAGATTTGGGCTTGAGCGAAGCCAAACTCAAGCAGGTGATTCAAGATATTCGAGGCACCCAAAAAGTGACCGATCAAAATCCCGAAGGCAAGTACCAGTCCCTTGAAAAATACGGGCGCGACCTCACCGATGCCGCCCGCCGAGGCAAGCTCGACCCGGTGATTGGCCGCGACGATGAGATTCGCCGCACCATTCAGATTCTCTCGCGGCGCACCAAAAATAACCCGGTGCTGATTGGCGAACCGGGGGTAGGTAAGACTGCGATCGCCGAAGGGCTGGCCCAGCGCATCGTCAATGGCGACGTGCCCCAGTCGCTCAAAGACCGCCAGCTAATCGCCCTCGACATGGGGGCGCTGATTGCCGGGGCTAAGTACCGGGGTGAATTTGAAGAGCGCCTCAAAGCCGTGCTCAAAGAAGTCACCGACTCCGAGGGGCAGATTGTCCTGTTTATCGACGAAATTCACACCGTTGTCGGCGCGGGGGCGACCCAGGGGGCGATGGATGCGGGCAACTTGCTGAAGCCCATGCTGGCCCGCGGCGAGCTGCGCTGCATTGGGGCCACCACCCTAGACGAGTACCGCAAATATATTGAGAAAGATGCCGCGCTAGAACGCCGCTTCCAGCAGGTCTATGTGGATCAGCCCACGGTAGAAGACACGGTTTCGATTCTGCGCGGCCTCAAAGATCGCTACGAAACCCACCATGGGGTAAAAATCTCCGACAGCGCCCTGGTGGCTGCCGCCACGCTCTCGACCCGGTACATCAGCGATCGCTTCCTGCCCGACAAAGCCATCGACCTGGTGGATGAAGCCGCCGCCAAGCTGAAAATGGAGATCACCTCTAAGCCCGAGGAGCTCGACGAAGTCGATCGCAAAATTCTTCAGCTGGAGATGGAGCGGCTGTCGCTGAAAAAAGAAGTCGACGCCGCCTCCCTGGAGCGCCTTGATCGGATCGAAAAAGAGCTGGCCGATCTCAAAGAGCAGCAGAGCGCCCTGAATGCCCAATGGCAGTCTGAGAAAGACACCATCGACAGCATTCAGTCGGTCAAAGAAGCGATCGACCAGGTCAACATCGAGATTCAGCAGGCCGAGCGTGACTACGACCTCAACCGAGCCGCCGAACTCAAGTACGGCAAGCTCACCGAGCTACAGCGCCAGCTCGAAACCGCTGAAACCCAGCTCGCCGCCACCCAAACCACCGGCAAAACCCTGCTGCGCGAAGAAGTCACCGAAGCAGACATTGCCGAAATCATCTCCAAGTGGACGGGCATTCCGGTCAGCAAGCTGGTGCAGTCGGAAATGCAGAAGCTGCTGCTGCTCGAAGACGAGCTGCACGAGCGAGTGATTGGCCAAGAGGAGGCGGTGACGGCGGTGGCCGATGCGATCCAGCGATCGCGGGCCGGGCTGGCTGACCCCAACCGGCCGATCGCCAGCTTCATTTTTCTTGGCCCCACTGGCGTGGGCAAAACCGAGCTGGCCAAGGCCCTGGCCGCCTACCTGTTCGACACCGAAGACGCCCTGGTGCGCATCGACATGTCGGAATACATGGAGAAGCACGCCGTCTCCCGCCTGATCGGTGCCCCTCCGGGCTATGTCGGCTACGACGAGGGCGGCCAGCTCACTGAAGCCATTCGCCGCCGGCCCTTTGCGGTCATTTTGTTTGACGAAATCGAGAAAGCGCACCCCGACGTGTTTAACGTCATGCTGCAAATTCTTGATGACGGTCGGGTCACCGATGCCCAGGGCCGCACGGTAGATTTCAAAAACACGATCATCATCATGACCAGCAACATCGGCTCCCAGTTCATTCTCGACGTGGCTGGCGACGATGCCCGCTACGACGAAATGAAAGCTCGAGTCATGGATGCCCTGCGGGGCAGCTTCCGGCCCGAGTTTCTCAACCGAGTTGATGAAATGATCATCTTCCACGGGCTGCTGAAGTCGCAGCTGCGGGAGATCGTCAAACTGCAAGTTGCCCGGCTCGAAGACCGCCTCGAAGACCGCAAGATGGCGGTCAAACTCAGTGAATCGGCCCTCGACTTTTTGGCCGAGGTGGGCTACGACCCCGTGTATGGGGCGCGTCCGCTCAAGCGAGCGATCCAGCGGGAGCTGGAGACTCAAATCGCCAAATCCATTTTGCGGGGTGAGTTTGGCGAGGGCGACGCCATCTACGTCGATGTCGAAAACGAGCGGCTTTCGTTCAAGCGGCTGCCCGCCGAACTGGTGGCCCTGTAGGCTCAACCCCTGGGGGAAGGGGAAACCCCTTCTCCCTCAGGGACAGTCCTGGGGTCTGAAGCTTTAATACAGGCCGTTGAAGTTTTAATGACTACGGTTGCGAGGATCCACATTATTTTGTCAGTATAGTTAGATGCGCCAATCGGCATATTTACCGGTTAGGCTGGTTACCAGTTCCCAAGCAATTCCCGTAAGTTTCCGGAATCCATCCGGGCATACTGTTGTTAAGCCAGTCGCTGCCCCGGCAACCGCAGTTTGCTTGTCCTGTGTTTTCTCAGGTCTGTGGCTGATGCCGTTGGTAACCCATTAGGAGCATTGCCGTGGCGGGCCAGTTGCGCCAGTTTATCCATAGAAATGGGGTTGGTTATGAAAGTCGCTCATGATGTTCCAAGACATAGCTACATGAATGTTATGGAACTCCTCGTTGCCGAAGAGGTGGAAAAGCAGGTCAAGACCATGCACCCCCGCATGCTGAAATACCTGAAGCGGGTCGAGGTCGAAACCTACGCATTGAATCGACTGCCGTCGCTCTATGCCTCTAGCGAGAAGGGGTGGCAACATCAGTACGAAAAAGCTAGGCGAGAGCTGCACAACCAGATCAAAAGCGCCGTGCGTCAGGCTTTTGCAGCGGTACAGGTAGACCCCATTCGCTCCTCCGAACCCCTGCGTGGCCAGGACAACGAATCCGCTAATGTTGCCCTCAACGCCCTGCGGGACATTCTCAAGCAGCCCGACCTGACCTGGGATGGAGCCATTACGCGCCTGCGAACGGTGCTGGGTCGCCGGGTCGAGCAGCCTACCGCGCCGCCTGAGCCCACCGATACCTCTCACCGCACCCGCTACCGGGGTGGCCCTGCCGACAGGATGACCAGCGGCGAAAAAGCCGACGGCAGCCACGCCCACTACTGGCGTCCTGGCACCTACGGCTCTGATGTGTCGTGGCAAAAGTCGCACCAGCCCTCAAATGGCAACTTTGACTGGAACGACGCCCGCTACTCAAAGTAGGTAAGCCCGCTGAGATGAGCCGTTCAGGGCGATCGCCCTGAACCTGTTCTGCACGGCTAAACCTCTGCCTACTTTAGCCCTGCCTGAGTCAGTAGAGTGGGGGGAATGCCAAGCCTGGTGATGCCCTGGCGTAGGCTGGCAGCGGTAGCCGGATCGATCGCCTCGTAAAGGGCGATCGCCCGCTGGAAGGCCTGTAGCGCCTCGGGCAGCTGACCCAGCTTAAACAACGCCACGCCCAGGTTTTGGTACGCTGCGGCATAGTTGGGGTCGAGGGCGATCGCGCTGCGGTAGGCGGCGATCGCCTCGTCGAGGTAGCCCCTGGCCCGCTGGGCTGTACCCAGGTTGAAGTGGGCGATCGCCAGGGTGGGGTCAGCCGCGATCGCCTGCTGAAACAGATCCACGGCGGCCTCATAATCGCCCTGAGCTTTTTTAAGGCTGCCGTAGTTAATCCAGGCACCCAGCTTGAGCCGGGGCAGTATCGGCTGCGCTAGAGCCGCCTGATAGTCGCCAGCGGCCTGTTCTGGCTGAGCTGAGTGGGCCAGGGCGCGGTGGTAGTGTAGCTCGTAGCGAGTCAGTTCATCGAGGGACTCAACCTGGGACAGGGCGCGATCGAGCAAGGGTAGAGCCGCCTCAGCCTGGTCAGACTCGACGTAGAGGGCGGCCAGCTTATTCAGCAAGTAGCTATCGTTGGGGTGGGCCGCCAGGTAGGCTTCCATGATGGTGCGGGCGCGATCGAACTTGCCCCGTTGCACCACCACAGTCGGGTCGTAGCCGGTATGGTGCAGGGCCACCTCGGCCAGGGTGATCACCTGCCAGTGGGGGGCTTGCGCCTGTAGCGCCGCCACGCTGTCGTCCACGGTTTCGTGGTACGGGCGGCTGAAGCTAATGTTGGGCAGACGGCGAAAGAAGCGGGTAATCAGCGTGTAGGGGGCCTGGGGTGCCCCTAGCTCCAGGCGGAGCAGGTTCAGCGCTAGCACGTCCTCGGCGGCTACATCTCCTAGGGGCTGGCCCCGATCGAGGGCCAGGAGCACCTGAGCCGTGGCGGGCAGCAGCACCTCGTCGGCATCGAGCACCAGCACCCAGTCGCCCGTGGCGTGGCGCAGCGACTCATTGCGGGCGGCGGCGAAGTCATTGGCCCAGTCGACGCTGTAGACCTTGGCCCCTTGGGCGCGCGCGATCGCCACCGTGTCATCTCCAGACCCGGTATCGACCACGATGGTTTCACCCACCACCCCCTGCACACTCGCCAGGGTGAGGGCCAGGCTAGCGGCCTCGTCTTTCACGATCATGCAGAGGCTGATCATTACCCTTCTCCCAGCGCCTGCTGAGCCCGCACAATGGCCTGGCGCACCTGCTCAAAGCCGGTACCGCCGTAGCTGTTGCGGGCCGAGACCACCTGCTGCGGGGCGATCGCCGCGTAGATATCGTCCTCAAAGGCAGGATGAATGGCCTGCCACTCGTCGAGGGTGAGCTCTCGCAGCAGCTTGCCCGCCGCTAGGGAAGTTTTGACCACCTGCCCCACCAGGTTGTAGGCCTCGCGAAAGGGAACGCCCTTGGTAGCCAGGTAGTCAGCCACGTCGGTGGCGTTGGAGTAGTCTTCGTTGACGGCCTGGCGCAGGCGCGGCACCCGAAAGGTGACGCCCTCAGCCAGCAGAATAGTCATCGCCTCCAGGCAGCCCTGCACCGTTTGCACCGTGTCGAAGAGGGCTTCTTTGTCCTCCTGCAGGTCTTTGTTGTAGGCCAGGGGCAGGCCTTTCATCATCACCAGCAGCCCCTGCAAATGGCCAAACACCCGCCCCGTTTTGCCCCGCACCAGCTCGGGCACATCGGGGTTTTTCTTTTGGGGCATGATGCTGGAGCCGGTAGAGCAGCTGTCGCTGAGGGTGATAAAACTGAACTCTTCCGAGGCCCAAAGAATCATTTCTTCAGACAGGCGCGACAGGTGCACCAGAATCAGGCTGGCGGCACAGGCGAACTCGATCGCAAAGTCGCGATCGCTCACCCCGTCCAGGCTGTTGCCGTAGACCCGCTCAAAGCCCAGCAGCTCCGCTGAATACTGGCGATCGATGGGAAAGGTCGTCCCCGCCAGCGCGCCGCTGCCCAGGGGCAAAATATTCACCCGCTTTTGAATGTCGCCCAGCCGCTCCCAGTCGCGCTGGGCCATATCAAAATAGGCCAGCAGGTGGTGGGCCAGACTCAGGGGCTGGGCTCGCTGCAGGTGGGTATAGCCGGGAATCAGGGTTTCGACATGGGCCTTGGCCAGGCCCAGAAGGGTCTGCTGGTACTGGCGCAGCTGCCCCTGAATCGCCTCGATCTGGGCGCGCAGGTAGAGGCGCACGTCGGTACCCACCTGGTCGTTGCGGGAGCGGGCCGTGTGCAGCTTTTTGCCCACGTCGCCAATCAGCTCGGTCAGCCGCCGCTCGACGGCAAAGTGCACGTCCTCAGCCTCAACGCCGGGGGTAAAACTGCCGCAGCGGTACTCCTGGCGAATGGTCTCCAGGCCGTTGACAATCTGCTCCCCTTCCTCAGGGCTGATAATGCCGGTTTTGACCAGCATTTTGGCGTGGGCCGCTGAACCCGTCAGGTCGTACTCAATTAGCTGAATATCGAAGCCGATGCTGGCGTTGAAGATCGCGATCGCCGGGTGCAGTGCCGTTTCAAAGCGCTGGCTCCAGGTCTGGACAGGGGGTGTTTCCATGGGCGGCGGTATTTAAAAGGCGGTCAGGTTGCGAATAAAGTAGCCAAGCACAACGCCAAAGAGTAGTGCCCAAAGCTGGCCCGACTCGACAAAGTTGTTCCAAACGCTGACCATATCGCCGAGAATGTCTTGGTCAAACTGCTGCGCCAGCACCGGGGACAGAGCCTCAGGGGTTACCGTTACCCCAGCCATCTCGGCCACGCCGGGTAGATCAACTCCGGTAAAATAGCCGCTGAACCCACTCCCTCTGTCTAGCCCTGTGTCTAGACTGACAGGGCGTAGGATCGTGTCTATAGACAGAGGCTGAGCAGCACTTTGAAGCAGAGCGTTGGGCAAAAGATAATTGTGAGGCTGGAGCATAGCGTCCATGGCACCGTGACGACCTGAACATGGTTGACACCCAACAGACTATCACCATACCGCGGCGACCGAGCCTCTGGAACCCAAAAACGGTCAGTGCTCTGGGGATTTTGATCGCCCTGGCCCTAGCTGCATACGAGGCGGGGCTGGGACGACCTGGGGCGGAGCTGATTAACTGGGGCGGCTGGCCGCAGCTGCGCGAGTTTTTGGCGGCCAGTTTGCGTCCTGACCTCAGCCCCGAGTTTGTGGCGCTGATGGGCCGCGCGGCCCTGGTTACCCTGGCCTATGCGGTGCTGGGCACGGCCCTCAGCATTGGGCTGGGGCTGGTGGGCGGGCTGCTCTCTTCGGCGGTATGGTGGCAAACGCTGCTGCCGCCAGCTAAAGGAGGGTTGCGCCAGAGCCTTTGGCTGGGAACGCGAGGGCTGCTGGCCTTTCCCCGCGCCATTCACGAGCTGATCTGGGGGCTGGTGCTGTTGCAGGTGCTGGGGCTAAACCCCATGGTGGGGGTACTGGCGATCGCGATTCCGTTTGGGGCGATCGTCGCCAAGGTGTTCTCAGAAATTTTGGATGAAACGCCCCCCGAGCCTTTCCACGCCCTGCTCAACGCCGGAGCGCCGCCGCTGATTGCCCTGATCTACGGTCTGCTGCCCCAGGCTTTGCCCAACCTGCTCTCCTACACGTTTTATCGGTTTGAGTGCTCGCTGCGGGCCTCGGCGGTGCTGGGCATTATCGGGGCCGGAGGGCTAGGCTACGAGATCTTTCTCAGTCTGCAATCGCTGCGCTACGAGCAGCTGTGGACTGGCTTTTACGCCTTAATTATTCTCAACGGTGCTGTGGATGCCTGGAGCGCCCTGGTGCGTCGCCGCATGGGCTTTACCAGCCGCCTCGACATCAATCGCAAGCCAGGAAACAGGGCACAGTCCACCGCCATTCCCCCCCGGCAAGATGTATTTCTGCGGCTGTCGTGGATCGGAGCGGTACTGTCGGTCCCCCTGAGCTGGTGGTGGTTGCGGCTGGATATAGCCGTGCTGTGGTCGGCACGGACGCAGCGCCTCTTGGGAGAGCTGTTGTCCACTGGCTGGCCACCCCTGCCGACCGGACCTGAAATCGCGAATCTTGTGCAGCTCGCCTGGCTGACGGCAGCCATGTCGATGGTGGCGATCGCCCTGGCCAGTCTCGGCGGCATTCTCTTCTCGCTGCCCGCCGCCCAAAATTTTTGGCTGCCGGGGGGGCTGCTGCACCCTGTTGGCCAGCGCGATCGCACGGCCTGGATGGCTTTTGTCGTGCTGGGCCTGAGTCGCCTGGTGCTGCTGGTCAGCCGCGCCATCCCCGCCCCCATTTGGGCGCTGGTGCTGTTGTACATGCTGTTTCCCGGAGTGCTGCCGGGGGCGCTGGCCCTGGCCCTGCACAACTTTGGCATTCTGGGCCGCCTGATGGCCGAGGTCAACGAAAACTTAGACGATCGCCCCGTCCGCGCCCTCACATCCCTGGGCGCTAGCCCCAGCGCAGTCGTAGCCTACGGCATTTTGCCCCAAAACCTGGGTCGCTTTTTAGCCTACAGCCTCTATCGCTGGGAAGTGTGTCTGCGCGAAACCGTGATTGTCGGCCTGGTCGGCGCAGGCGGGCTGGGTCGCCTGCTCACTGAGCAAATCAGCAGCTTTGACTACAGAGGCGTGATGGTCACTCTAGCAGTGTTTGTGGCGCTGACTTTTGGGGTAGATGCGGTGAGTCAGCGGTTGAGGGGAGTGTTGAGGGAGTGAGGAAGGGGGGAGTGCAAAATTCAAAGTTCAAAGTGCAAAATTTTGAATTCTCAATTTTGAATTTTGAATTTTTCTATTCCCCGTCTCGCCAATCAGGACAACCGCCGCTCTCCTGCCAGCCGTAGGGATGTATGGCACACACCAGAGTGCAGCGCTTGGCCCGACTGGTGCCGTAGGCGATGCCGTGGTAGTTGGTGCAACCCTGACAGACGGAGGGACGAGTAGGGGGCAGGGATTGAAAGCCGACTTGCGATCGCAAAATTTGCTGTTTGCTCTGTCGCCGATGCCACTGCTCGTAGGCGCGGCGGCGGCACAAATCGTTGGCTCGGTGAAAGAGTTCGTTGGTCACGCTCACGACCTGTCCTCCCTATAGGGGGTTTATGGCGTTGGGCGCGCCGATGGCAGCCCTGCGCAAGGCTTATGGCACCAGCGGCTGCTCACCTGTTGATCTGCAGCAGCCCCAGCAGTGGCCCTAGCCTTAGACTACCTAACGAAACCGGGCGATTCCGAAAAATTTAAAGGGTTGCAATGTCGGACTTGGGTTTTGAAGATTTTTAGGACTAGTGCTCTGTCACGCTTTAATTCGTAGGTTGAGTGGAGCGCCAGCGGAACGCGATAAAGGCTTGCTACTGTTGGGTTTCACTTCGTTGCACCCAACCTATGCGAACCCTAATTTCTAAGTTTGACGCTGCACTAGGCCGCCTGTGGAGACCGCCTGGATCTCTACGGTAGTTCAAATAAACCACAAGGTCGGAATGCAGTATGTGATTTTTGCATTGATTGAGGCAAAATCTGCATATTACAGGCTCGTAACAGTTGATAGTGTGCTAGCCAGGCAAAATTACAGCATTTGTTAATGGCACCGCCCAAAGATTAAGGCGACAATAAGCTCTAGCTGCTAGCCAAATCCTAAAAAGTATCAGTAAACTGGGATACTGAATCTAAAGATTCTTGTCTGGCTTAGTTGACTTTTGTCACATGCAGCTCCTCCGTCGTTACTGGGTTTAGGTATGCTTCAGTCCCTCCATTACTCCATCGACATCATCCGTGACGAAGCTCGACAGCTGGTTCAAAAGGGTGTAGTTAGCCGTCAGCAGCCCATTTACACGCTTTGCCGCCACATTCCCGCCCGCGAGTGGGCTCTGGTTGAGGCTGAACTAGAGACGTCGGGGTTTTTGCTGCGCGATCGCGTCGGCGATCTCATGGGCCGCGAAGACTGGGAAAACGACTAAGGTTATCTCCCGTCGCTGGTGCGGCTCTTCTAAAGAAAAACCGATTATCCAAACAAACTGAGCTGGGCTGAGGAGGTATCTTTCTCGGCCCTCTGTCGTTCAGCCGCATCCCACAGCAGCTCGGGCAGCTCGACCCCTGCTTGCTGCAACTGGTGGTAAACCGCGCGGGCCACCGCTGGAGATTTTGCCTCCTGAGGGCAGTGGGCAAAGAAGTGCACGTCCGTACCAGCCGCTAGCCACTGGCGCAGTCGAGGCACCCACTCGTCAAAATAGGGCTGGTTGTAGGTCAGGTCGGGATGGCTGATGTAGCGCACGATCGTGAAGGCCGCCGTCACCTCAGGCTGAAGCGGCACTTTGGGCTTTTTGCGCTCGGAGCCAATCTGCGGATCGTCGTCGGGAGTATCGATACAATCATAAATAGGGCGGGTGTCGAGCAGCACGCGACCGACACCCAGGCTGGTGAGCATCTGGTTGAGGCGAGTGGCGTGGGGTGCGGCGAACCAGGCGAGATGGCGCACTTCTACTGCGATCGGGTGCCGCTGCCGGGGCCAGCGGGCCAAAAATTCTCGCAGGTCGGCCAGGTACTCAGGGCTGTAGGTGGGCGGCAGCTGAATGAAGAGCGGCCCCAGGCGCTCGCCCAGAGGCGTCAAGGTTTGCAGAAAGCGGTGGGATGCTTCAACAAAAGGCACTAGCTTGCCCTGGTGGGAGAAGGCGCGGGGCAGCTTGGGGCAAAAGCGAAAGCCGGTGGGCATGGTGGCGGCCCAGCGCTCAATGGTTTTGGCGTCGGGCATGGAGTAAAAGGTAGTGTTGCCCTCCACGGCGGTCATGCGATCGCCGTACAGCCGCAAAAAATCCCCCGCCTTACTGCCCCTGGGGTAAAAGTCCCCCACCCAATCCTTAAACGCCCATACGGCGCACCCGGTGAAATATGTCCCTGCCATTGCATCCCCTGCGTTGCTCTCTCACAATTCTGACGCAATACGTCGCCCTGCATAGGCCGATGCAATGACAGATCCTACCCCCAAGGGCACTTGACCCAAGGCTAGATCAAAGCCGCTAGGGGATGTCACTGATGCAGGAGGAATGGTACCCAGACGTAATGACCCAACATCAGATTCTGCTGTCGCTGCGGCCGCAATCGTTAAGGGTTGAGACGAAGGAAGCCCGTGCCTGGTTACCGTTCGCTATGCTTGAGACCCTCATCTAAATCAAAGCCGGTTCAGCAGTAGAGTTGTGCGATGGGAGAACTGTAGATCCCGATCTGGACCTGGCAGAAGGGAAACTTGACCCTTACACAGTATTTTTCATGGATGCTCAATCGTTTCTTGATGCGTTTACCCCAGAGCGCATGGTGGTTAAACCCGGCACCAACGTAAAGCTGCAAGACTTTAACCCTGGCTTTACCGGCGACTTTAACAAAGACGAAGCCAAGGCCTTGCTTCGCCAGGGGGTTCAAGACCTGGCCCGCTATCAGGATATGCTCTATGCCCAAAATACCTACGCCCTGCTGCTGATTTTTCAGGCGATGGATGCCGCCGGCAAAGACAGCACCATCAAGCACGTCATGTCGGGGGTTAACCCCCAGGGCTGCCAGGTGTTTAGCTTCAAGCAGCCCTCCACCGAAGAGCTAGACCACGACTACCTGTGGCGATCGTTCAAAGCCCTGCCCGAGCGCGGCAACATCGGCATTTTTAACCGCTCCTACTACGAAGAGGTGCTGGTGGTGCGGGTTCATCCCGAACTGCTGGCCCAGCAGCAGATTCCTAAAAGCGTCAAGAGCGATCGCATTTGGCAGCAGCGCTTCGATGACATCAACAATTTTGAGAAATACCTGACCAACAACGGCATTGTGGTGATGAAGTTCTTCCTCAACGTTTCAAAAGAAGAGCAGAAAAGGCGCTTTCTCAAACGCATCAATCGCCCCGACAAAAACTGGAAATTTTCCCTCTCCGATGTCCGCGAGCGGGCCTACTGGGATGATTACCAGGCGGCCTACGAAGACGCTTTCACCCACACCAGCACCCAGTGGGCACCGTGGCACATCATTCCAGCCGACCACAAGTGGTTCACCCGCCTGGTTGTAGCCAACCTGATCAGCAAAAAGCTGCAGTCGCTAAATCTGGCCTACCCCGAACTGGAGGAGAATCATATGGAGCGGCTGAGGGAGGCCAAGGTGATGTTGGAGAGTGAGGAGTAGATGGGTGGATGAGTTCAAAGTTCAAAATTCAAAGTTCAAAATTGAAAATTCTCAATTTTGAACTTCCCCTTCCTCATCTTCCTCACCTTCCCCATCACCTCACGACTCCCCTCTCCGCCAGCCACGCGGCGACGCGAAACAACAGCGCCTCCTGGTACGGTGCGGCGATTAGCTGTACCCCAACGGGGAGATGGCCAGGGCGATGGATGGGGACTGAGATCACCGGCAGCCCAATAAATGAGAGCGGCTGGGTGTAAAAGCCCAGGTGGGGGCGCAGGGGGTAGGTGGTGCCGTCGATATCC